>JAHFRW010000032.1:0-20231 GCA_023266055.1 Gammaproteobacteria bacterium
TGCCATTACGCTACTGTCAAGAGGAAGTACAGCGCCGCGGTTACGCGATTGAATGCCGCATTAATGCAGAAGATCCAAAAAATGATTTTCTGCCAAGCTTCGGACGCATTACCCGTTACTTTGCCCCGGGTGGGCCGGGAATACGTACCGATGGCGCGATTTATACCGGCTATGTCATTCCACCTTTTTATGATTCATTGTGCGTCAAACTGACGATTTGGGCATTGACATGGGAAGAAGCCCTGGATCGTTCACGGCGCGCATTGCAGGATATTGTGGTGTATGGTGTCAAAACCACGATCCCCTATCACCTTGAAATCATCAAATCACCGGAATTCAAGGCTGCAAACTTTGACACCAGCTTTGTGGAAATGCACCCGGAGTTAGCGGAATATTCCGTGCGGCGACCACCCCGTGAACTGGCGGCAGCCATTGCCGCGGCAGTATTTACACATATGGATACGGCGAATAACACATCACCTTCCAACCTTTGAGAGACTAAATATGTCACGTGTTTATATCACAGATACCATCTTGCGCGACGCCCACCAATCCCTGATTGCGACACGCATGCGCACCGAGGATATGTTGCCGATTTGCAGCAAACTGGATCAGGCAGGCTTCTGGTCACTGGAAGTATGGGGCGGCGCCACATTTGATGCCTGCCTGCGGTTTCTCAAGGAAGATCCATGGGAGCGGTTGCGCAAACTGCACGCGGCATTGCCGAACACACGTCTGCAGATGCTGCTGCGTGGCCAGAATCTGCTCGGCTACCGCCATTATTCCGATGATGTAGTACGTGCTTTCGTCACACAGGCCGCCGTCAATGGCATTGAAGTATTCCGAATTTTCGATGCGCTTAACGACACGCGTAATTTGCGCGTGTCCATTGAGTCAGTGAAAGCAGCTGGCAAACACGCGCAGGGAACCATCAGCTATACCACCAGCCCGGTGCATAGCATTGCGCAGTTTGTGGAGATGGCAAAAGAGTTGCAAGCGATGGGCTGCGATAGTGTGGCCATCAAGGATATGGCCGGGTTACTCACACCCATGGTCACCGCAACACTGGTACGCAACCTAGTGAGCGCGCTGCGCATCCCGGTGCACCTCCATTCACACGCCACCTCCGGTCTTGCCAGCATGTGTCAGCTAAAAGCCGTGGAAAACGGCTGCCGTCATATTGATACGGCAATTTCCAGTTTTTCTGGCGGCACCAGTCACCCTGCCACAGAAAGCATGGTTGCGGCATTGCGCGGCACGGAATATGACTCTGGCTTGAATCTGGAGTTATTACAGGAAATTGGCTTTTATTTTTATGGGGTACGCAAAAAATATCACCGTTTCGAAAGCGAATACACCGGCGTGGACACGCGCGTGCAGGTAAACCAGATTCCCGGCGGTATGATTTCCAATCTTGCCAATCAACTGCGTGAACAAGGTGCGCTGAACCGCATGGACGAAGTGTTGGCAGAAATTCCCAAGGTACGTGAAGATCTGGGCTTTCCACCCCTGGTAACACCCACATCGCAAATCGTTGGTACACAGGCGCTGCTTAACGTGCTGGCAGGCACACGCTACAAAACCATTACCAATGAAGTGAAACTGTATTTACAGGGACGGTATGGAACGACACCTGGCCCCATAAATACTGTCGTGCGTCAACAGGCCATTGGCAATGAAGAGGCGATTGAATGCCGTCCTGCCGATTTGCTGAAAGACGAAATGGAGTCGTTGCGCCATGATATCGGCACGCTGGCCGCCCGCGAGGAAGATGTGTTGATTTATGCGATGTTCCCGGAAATCGGACGCACTTTTCTGGAACAACGTAACGGCGGCACACTTGCCCCTGAGCCATTGGAATTGCCTCGCCAGATCGAAACCCTGCAAGGCCGTACGCCTGTGGAATTCAATGTGACCATGCACGGTGAAACCTATCATATCAAGGTGACGGGCGGCGGCCACAAGACTTTAAATCAACGGCCGCTGTACGTCTCGGTGGACGGTGTCCCCGAAGAAATTATCGTGGAAACACTGCAGGAACTGGATACAACATCGGCGGGCGGCGGCTCCATAGTGACTGGCGGCAGTAAACATCCACGCGCGCACGCACCGGGACATGTCACGACTTCCATGCCGGGCACCATTGTTGATGTGCTGGTAAAGGTGGGTGATACCGTGAAAGCCGGTGATCCAGTCCTGGTGACCGAAGCCATGAAAATGGAAACCGAGGTGCAGGCACCGATCTCTGGAAAAGTGACTGCCGTAAACGTCAAAAAAGGCGACAGCGTAAATCCTGATGAGGCATTAATTGAAATCTCCTGAACATCACCCTGATGACGCTCACCACATACCACTCATACTGGCTTCATCTTCCCCTTTCCGGAAAGAATTACTGCATCGTCTGGGCTTGCCGTTTTCAGTCATTGCTCCCCAGGTCGACGAAACACCCTTGCCTGACGAAAGTGTGCGAACACACGTGGCACGGCTTGCCAGTGTAAAGGCGCACGCGATAGCACAACAGCATCCCCACGCGCTCATTATTGGCTCCGATCAGGTGGCGATACTGGAGGGTGAGATTATCGGCAAGCCCGGCGACCATCACACCGCCGTACAGCAACTGACAAAAGCGTCGGGCAAACGCATGGCATTTTTAACCGGTCTGTGCCTGTTAAACAGCGCCACACATCGCATGCAGGTCGACGTGATTCCCTTTTCAGTCGTGTTCCGCCTGCTCAGCGCACCCCAGATTGAAAAGTACCTGCGTCACGAGCAACCTTATAACTGTGCCGGTTCGTTCAAATCAGAAGGTCTGGGGATTGCGCTCTTCGACAAACTGGAAGGCGATGACCCCACTGCACTGATCGGCCTGCCCTTGATCAGTCTGGTGCGCATGCTGGAACAGGAGAACATGCATGCCATCTAATGCGTAAACTTTCAAAATGGCTATGGCGTGCTATCGCCTTTATCGCTATTGGCATCCTGCTGTATCAAGCGTGGCTATATTGGCAAGTGTCACGTCTTGATACCCACAAACCACAGGACACCTCAATGATGCAGACGCGCCTGGCAGAAATGGAATCTGCAGGTAAACCAGTTACAATTGACTACCGATGGGTGCCGATGAAAAATATCTCGCGCTATTTGCAGCGCGCTATTATCGCTTCTGAGGATGCCACTTTTTACAGCCATGAAGGCTTTGACTGGGAAGGCATAAAAATCGCTGCGGAAAAGAACCTCAAAAAAGGAAAAATTGTCGCGGGTGGCAGCACCATCAGCCAGCAGCTTGCCAAAAATCTATTTCTGTCTACCCAGCGTACGCCATGGCGCAAGGCTGAAGAAGCCATTATCACTGTCATGCTGGAAAACAGCCTCAGTAAACAACGCATCTTTGAAATCTACCTGAATGTGATTGAATGGGGTGATGGCGTGTTTGGCGCGGAAGCGGCCGCGCGCCATTATTTCAAGAAATCCGCTGCCAATCTTACGCCCCGCGAGGCAGCGTGGTTGGCAGCCATTGTGCCGAATCCACGTTATTATGACAAACACCGTGGTCATCGCCGTGCAGCACGCAAAAGCAATATTATTCTGGCGCGTATGGCAGTACGCTATGGCCGCGACTTTAATGCCGCACCACGCATGGTGGAGCCTTCATCAACACCCGCACCCGAACTGATTTTACCAGCGGATCCGGAACCCACCCCAGATCCCGGCACAGCAATTGATACGCCAACGCGAGAAAATCAGCCCCCCGCAACCGGCACACCGCCCGCTGAGCCAGTCACCCTTCCCGCCGAACCCTCCATGGAAAACATGTTGGCACCTGCAGCCCAGTAGATACACACGTCCAGGCCATTCATCCCCCTTAAGCTTGTGTTAAGCCTCACCCTATAAGATCTCTATCATGGTCAGACAATGGGTCTGGCCATTAAATACTGTGCTTAGGGAGATTTTTCATGAGTATTTCAAAACAACATGTACTGATTGGCACTCTGGTATTGAGCATTTTGACGGGTACGATGGCAATGGCTGATGCGAATCATCATCGTAAAGCCGTTGGCATCCCATCAACACCCGCTGCAATACGCTTGACCGACGCCATCCAAAAGGCTCAGGCAGCAGTTCCAGGTACTGTAATAAGTGCCGAGCTGGCAAACGAGCACACCAAAGCTGTTTATCAGGTTGAGATTGCCAGCCTGGATAAATCTGGAAAAACGACTGAGGTTTTGGTCAGCGCCACCAATGGTGCAATATTAGCCAGCCATGCCAGCCCGGAAGATGATGACTCAAACGAAGGTGAATCATCAAACAAATAAACACTTTCGTATTCAAATTACGCCCGCCTGAAAGCGGGCGTAACTCTTCTTCGTCAAACACTAAAAAATTCCTGACCTGGAATATTAATACCTATTAAAACAAGGAAATCCACATCATGAAATATAACCCAATGACACGGTGGCTGCACGCAGGTATCGCGCTGGGAGTGAGTACACAGCTGATTGTCAGCCTGATGATGGATATACCCAAACCCGGACGTCCATTTATTGGACTGGGCGCGGCCGCATTTGAAGTACATGAAATCACCGGCATGGTCGTCATGGTATTGCTGCTGTTACATTGGCTGGCGCTATTTTTCAACCATATCCCGCTGGGACTGGGCCATTTATTTCCCTGGTTTTCCAAACATCGACTATGTAGCATAATCAGTGAAATTAAACGGCAGTGGACACAGCACCGCCTCAATGATACGCAACAAACCAGATCGCTTGCAGGGGCGATACATGGCCTGGGGTTATTGGTCACCACACTCATGGCGATCACTGGTACCGTACTTTACTTCGGCATGGCAGAAAGTGGCGCGATGTCACCGCTGGTTAAAGATATCAAGGAAGCACATGAACTGGCATCGAATCTTTTGTGGGCATACCTGATCGGTCATGCGGGCATCGCAGTATTGCATCAATGGCTGGGACATCGTACCCTGTCAGAAATGTTCCACTTGGGGAAATAATACTATACGGCCATGCGCTTATTAGTCATTGAAGATGACCAAATGATTGGGGAAAGCGTCTGCCATGGTTTACGTCAGGAAGGATTCACCGTAGATTGGGTGCGGGACGGCATGACAGCAGAATTGGCACTGGAAAATGACGTCTATGCACTGGCACTACTTGATTTGGGTTTGCCGCGCAAATCCGGCCTGACCCTGCTTAAGGAATTACGCCAGCGCGGTAATATTCTGCCAATCCTGATTATCACTGCGCGAGACTCCGTCAACGACCGTGTATCCGGTCTGAACAGTGGTGCCGATGACTACCTGATCAAGCCTTTTGACCTGAATGAACTCACTGCACGTGTTCAGGCACTCCTGCGCCGCAACGCAGGGCGTGCACAATCCCTGATGGTATGGGGTGCGCTGAGCCTCAACCCACTCACTCATGAAGTCATCCATCAGGGTGAAAATATCACCCTATCAGCACGTGAATTTACCCTGCTGCACACCTTGATGGAAAAACCGGGGGCCGTGCTGTCACGCGCACAACTCGAAGAAAAATTGTATGGATGGAATGAAGAAATAGAAAGTAATGCTGTGGAAGTACATATTCATCATTTGCGCAAGAAATTGGGTAGCAGCATGATCGGCAACGTGCGTGGCGTGGGTTATATGCTCAGCAAAAGCACATGATTTCAATTCGCCGCCGATTACTTTTATGGTCATTACCCGCACTGCTGATCACAGGATTACTGGCAAGCATAGCCACCTATTTTGAGGCGCAAGATGAAATCAACGAATTATCAGATCAATATGTACGACAAATGGCTCTGGAATTATTGCAGCATGCGCCACAATTCAGCGACATCTCCAAAACCGGATTCACTCCCGACGGTACTGAAGAGGAACATGATATTGTCACTCAAGTATGGGATAAAAATGGAAATTTGACCTATAGCGACACCAAGTCTCCGCCCATGCCATTATACTTGGCGCACGGATTCACAACAACACACTGGCGCAGCAAACAATGGCGAATATATACTGCTAGGAATAACAAACTCACTGTGCAAGTCGCACAACCCATGCACGCCCAACAGGAAGTGATCAATGAAATCGCCCTGCGCATGCTCTCACCCCTTGCTATCTTTATTCTGGTACTGGCACTGGTCATATGGATCGCCGTTGATCAGGGTTTATTCCCTCTGCGCCGTCTCACCAGTGAGCTCAATAAACGCAATGCTCGTTCCTTGAGACCCTTACCTGTCAACACACTGCCTCTTGAAATTCAACCACTAGTCATCGCACTCAATGATCTGTTAAATCGACTGGATAAAGCATTGACACATCAACGCCAGTTTATCGCCGACGCCGCTCATGAGTTGCGCACGCCGTTGACTGCCGTCAGCCTGCAGGCACAGATTGTCGAGCACACGCAAAACAGTGCGGAAAGCACTGCGGCCATGCACACTCTTAAACTGGGCATCGCACGCTCCATTCATCTGGTGCAACAATTACTAACGATGGCGCGCCTGGAACCCGAAGCTGCACAGCGTCCTTTTACCCAGGTTGACCTTGAAGCACTCGCCAAACAGGTATTGACTGACTACGCGTCTCTGGCACATGAAAAAAATATTGATTGCGGTTTGGCCCATAGCGAGCCTGCCAATATCATGGGTGACGCTGACAACCTTCGTATCCTGCTCGGTAATCTTGTCGATAACGCCATTCACTATACGCCTGTCGATGGCCGTATTGATGTAAATATCTACGCCGTCCACAAGAAGATATTACTGGAAATCCAGGATAATGGCTGCGGTATACCCGCTGAAGAACGTACGAGAGTATTTGACCGTTTTTATCGCCGCATTGACAATAGTGCGCCTGGCAGTGGTTTGGGGCTCGCCATCGTCAAGCGCATCGCCGACCATCATCAGGCAAAAATAACGCTGGATGAAGGTATGGATCACAAAGGCTTAAAAGTAACGCTGGAATTCCCGGTATAAAGCCCGTAACGTCGCCATTGTAATCACTGGCGTTGACAACCACCACCCGGAATAAGTAGGCGGCAATGCAAATGGGCGCATTGCGCCCATTTGCATTTTTCTCATGACAGTCTACGGACTCGCCAGACAAATATTGATCTGTGCGGGAGTTGACGGTTGGAACTGGCAGCCCGAATCGGTGCAGCTGGCATTACTCCATGCCCTTCTATTTTTACCCTCCGTCAACCCTTCGAACCAGTCAAGGAAGGTAACACCGTTCACTGTCGCTTCGGAATACATTGCGGGTGACCGTAGAATGGTATGATCGCAACCCGGTGCGATGTAAAAACGATAGTTGGGCGCCGCCACCGCCGCGTAGGAGTTTCTTAACATGCCGTTGCTCCAGGCGGCGATTCGTTGCGCCGTGAAGTTGCCCCACTGACTCATGTCATTACTGTTCAGCATAATGTTGTAGAACAGAACCTGAATCGTGTCATGAATGGTCGAATATTGCGAAAATCTGTCTCTGGGATAATAATCCGTCAATGCTGCGTAAATAGCCGGTGCGAAGCTGCTGGCATCAAGTGCTGTCGTGCTCGCCAGACCGGGCACTGACTGCGCCATGTTTGCATCAAAGTTCCAGGCAGAATGCGGCCCACGTATGGCATCGCGCATAAAGCTATCGGTGAGCACGCCGTTACCACCGTCGGCAAGCAGATAGCCCTTTGCCCTGGGAAAAGCGGCCTTGATGTGTGCGTAATTCAACGCTGCACCATACGCGCCTGCACTCACTCCAGTCACCAGTATTTTCGCCGGGCCTCTTTTATTTTTATGTTCGAAATAGTGTTGAAGCCATTTTCTGGCATAAAGAAAATTGTCGAAGCCATGATGGCGAATGGTCTTGGTAATACCCGGCCCCGCCAGATAAGCAGCATCCTTGGAACCAAAATGTATATCACCCGTACAATACGGCAGATAGGCAATACTCCAGTCCTGGTAGGGGTTATCCGGATTATTCAGATTCAATACACCATCATGCCGTAGCGGATTGTTTTCCGGAAGATCGTCGGACGGCACATAGGCCGGCTCTGCTGATTGCAATGAAGCAAGACAGGTCGTACTATTCCAGCAGGCACCACCGCCATTGAAAAAAATCATCAGCTTATTGCTTTTCCCTTCTTGAAATAGAACGAATAGTCATCACCCTCAAAAGCACAACCAGGGTAGATTTCACGCTTTACTCCGTTAACGATAACAGTGGCCTGCTGTGGTGCACTGATCCGTTTCCACGTACTGCCATGAGCACTGACTGAACCCACACATAAAAAAAATGACGCCACAAATGTGGTAAAACCTGCTGCTATACTAAACTTGTTCATATATCCCCCCTAAAATATTTTTATTAGGGGGGCACTCTAGCATAAAAATTCTCTGTATCAACACAGGATTTTTTTATTTTTACCAGGAAACAAAAAAAGGAGAATAAAAAGTGTCTATTTTTTATCATGGCCGAAATACCGGTGAGTCATTACAAATTGATCTTTTCAAATAAAATCCACCAACCGCATCGCTACCCTTTCCCATCACCACGACGATTAATAGGATATTCACCCGTCTTGCCGACGAACGGCAACGCCAACATCCATGGTAACGTGAGTCGTTTTGGATCACGAAACTGCGTGAGCCCGACAATCATGGCCTCATGCCCCTGTTCCGGCTGAGCACGATAGGTACCAAATAATCTATCCCACCACGGCAGGTTAAATCCAAAGTTGCTGTTGGTCTCACGCGCAATGACTGAATGATGAACACGATGCATATCAGGTGTCACCACGAAAAACCGTAACACCCTGTCAATCGCCACCGGAATGTGCCAGTTACTATGATTAAACATCGCTGTAGCATTCAACAGCACCTCAAAGATCAGCACCGCCAACAAAGGTGGGCCCAGCACACTGATCGCTGCCAGTTTAATCAGCATCGACAACATGATTTCAACAGGGTGAAAACGCGCCCCGGTTGTCACGTCAAAATCCAGATCTGCATGGTGCATCATATGCAATCTCCACAATGCAGGAACAGCATGAAACATGACATGTTGTAAATAAATAACGAAATCCAGCACCACCACGGCTATCACCACCGCCAGCCAGTAAGGTATCTCAATATTATTCAACAACCCCCAGCCATGCTCTTCAACCAGCAGCGCCATACCCATCGCCGCCACTGGAAACAGGGCACGCACCGTCAGAGTGTTGATCAATACGATACCAAGATTACCAAACCAGCGTATCCCCTTGGCCGTGTTCAGGGTGCGACGTGGAGCCAGTATTTCCGCCAGCGCTACCAGAATAAAAACACCCAGAAACACTCCCAGCCGTATCGCTGATTCATGGCTTATTACAAAATCATTCATGTTTCCATACCGCCCAACAGGAGATGTTACTTTAAATGAATACCCCTGTATCTTACAAGCTATCCATACTATAGCTCAAATATTTAATGAGCCTTCAGAAAATTCCTAATTATCTTTAATATGGCGATATCGTAAAGCGATAAATCATGCCTATACTTTATATTTCATCGGATTAACCTTTATACTGAACCAGTAAAACAGGCACCTACTTGTGCTCCACTTCCATCACAGGATTGTTAGTGACCTGACTAATCAATGGATACAGCAATATGAAAAATCTACTGGTCGTCTTTTCTCACGGTAAGGAATCTGGCCCATGGGGTTCAAAGATATGTGCGCTGGCGAAAGTGGTTGAGCGTTGCGCCGGATGCGTGGTCTCGGTAAATTACCGGGAGCATCCTGCGGGGATCGTTCACGACCAGGATGCAGCAGGAGAAGCTGAACGACGGATTGAACAACTACTGGCAACACCGCTACCTGATCATCAAAAATTGATTCTAGTGGGTTCCAGCATGGGAGGTTATGTATCCACCGTGGCGAGTCAGACGCTGGCTGTAAAGGGCCTGTGTTTAATGGCACCAGCTTTTTATTTTCCGGAGTATGCACACCAGAATCCAATACCGCATGCTACTCAGACACTCATTTTTCATGGCTGGAATGATACTGTTGTTCCTGTTGATCATAGCATCCGATTTGCGAAGGAACACTCTTGTGATCTGCATGTATTGAATGATGATCACCGACTCAATGACGCGTTACCCAGAATAGAACCACTTTTTGAATTGTTTATTCACAGGGTCTTGACGGGGAAATAATCCCGTCATTGCTGCATAAACAGCGCCCGGCACGCGCATTATCCGCACACATCAAGCAAAATGACGAACTCAAAGATTATCCATCGCCTCGGCAAGCCGCGTTACGCCCACGACTTCAATACCTTTTATCGACTGCTTGGGTAAATTGGCCTTGGGCATGATGGCGCGTTTGAAACCATGCTTGGCGGCTTCGCGTAAACGCTCCTGACCACTTTGCACGGGGCGTATTTCGCCGGCCAACCCTACTTCACCAAACACTACCAGATCGGCAGGCAACGGGCGATTACGCAAACTCGACAAAGCCGCGAGCAACAGCGGTAAATCAGCGGCGGTCTCAGTGACACGCATGCCACCCACTACGTTGACGAATACATCCTGGTCGTACATCGCCACACCGCCATGCCGGTGCAACACCGCCAGCAACATGGCCAAACGGGTTTGATCCAAGCCCACGGTAACACGTCGCGGATTGGGTGAATGGCTCTCTGCCACCAAGGCCTGCACTTCTACCAGCAACGGCCGGGTGCCTTCGCGCGTGACCATGATAATGCTGCCCGGCACTTCTTCTTCATGGCGCGAGAGAAAAATTGCCGAGGGATTGGTAACTTCGCGCAAACCCTTTTCTGTCATGGCAAACACGCCCAGCTCATTCACCGCGCCGAAACGGTTTTTGATGGCGCGGATGACGCGAAACTGGCTACCAACATCACCCTCGAAATACAATACGGTATCCACCATGTGTTCCAGAACACGTGGCCCGGCGAGGCTGCCTTCTTTGGTGACATGCCCCACCAGAAATAATGCGGTACCGGTCTGCTTGGCGTAGCGCACCAGTTGCGCGGCACTTTCACGCACCTGTGATACACCGCCCGGTGCAGATTGCAACATTTCGGTATATATGGTTTGAATTGAGTCGATAACCATTACCTGAGGACGCTCCTGCTGTGCCACAGCGATGATGCGCTCTACCTGTGTTTCAGTAAGCAGGCGCAATTGATCACCCGTGCTGTCATCTATCAGACTCAATCGCCGGGCACGCATGGTGACTTGTTGCAGTGACTCTTCACCAGTCACGTAAAGTGTTTTCAAATTGCGTGCCAACGCCACCATGCTTTGCAACAGCAGGGTGGATTTTCCAATGCCCGGATCACCGCCAATCAGTATGACCGATCCTTGCACTACGCCGCCACCCAACACGCGATCCAGCTCACTGAAACCACTCGGCACACGCACCTCGGTCATTTCTTCCACCGATGTCATGGACTGCACTCTGGATTCACCGGCATAACCACTAAAACGCGGGCTACGGCGCGCCGCATCCGTGGCGGAAGCAATCACCTCCACCATGGTATTCCAGCCACCACAGTCTGCACAACGCCCCGCCCACTTGGGTGCCTGGGTGCCGCACTCAGTACAGGCGTATAAAATCTTGTCTTTTGCCATGTTAATTCCCGGGCGTGCTCTCTTCAATTAAAACCCTGATGCCTGTCTCGATGTTATCAAACAATTCCATAATGTTGTCGTTACGCATGCGCACGCACCCGTGAGAACCCGGCACACCCATCTGTACATCGTCAGGTGAACCATGCAGATAAATATAACGTCGCATGGTATCAACATTGCCCAGACGATTTTTCCCTGTTTCCAGTCCGCTTAACCACAGAATACGGGTCAATATCCAGTCACGATCAGGAAATCGTGCACGCAATGCAGGGGTGTATATTTCTCCGGTAGGACGACGCTTGATAAACACCGTATTGGGCACGCAACCTTCACCTATCTTGGCACGTATGGTGTGCCAACCACGGGGCGTGCAATTGCTGCCACGCTGTTCACCCGGACCATTGGCTGCCGTAGACACTGAATATTGCAGAACCACAAAACCATTCTGCAATAACTGCAAATGCTGTTTTTCAATATTGATGTGGATTATTTTTTCAAGCATGACATTATTTACGTGTTTATTTAATGGATCCCGGGGCACGCCACTACTAATCCATTCATTTTTATCAAACCATCATAATTTTCATCTGGGGCGACGGTATAGCCTGTGACATTACTGCGTGCGATAAAAATACGATCTTCATACCATAGCGGAACATAGGGTAACTTTTCCAGTAATAAATGTTTTATTTCACGGTATTTTACTGCCTGCGTGGTTAATTCCGGCTCAGTTTGTGCTGCTCCGATAATGTGATCTGCCACCGGGCTTGAAAAAGGGCCACGATTAGCGCCGTCAGGAGGTATAGAGGTACTGTGAAAAGCATCATGCAAAAGATCAGGATTTTTTATTCCCACCCAACTCAGGCTGAACATTTGAAAACGTCCACCCTTAATATCGCCATAAAATGTACCCTAATCATAACTACGTAAATCAACCTTGACCCCTATCTCCTGTAATTGACTCTGAATAATTGTGACGAGGCGGATGCGAAGTGGATCATAAGATAAACCGGCAATGCGTAGGTGTAATTTTTTCCAGGTCGCTAACGCAGGCGCAGGATACGAAGCTGCATCAAAATCCACCAGCCGCTGGTACAACAAGCGATGAATGCGTGTGGAGTTGCATCCGTGGAAAAACGGGGGGCCAGCGTGACGGGGGCACTGGCCAGACCAAAACGTAATACATCTGGTGCTGGATCGGCGCACCCTACCAGCATCGATCACAGAAAAACAAAAACAACACACCGAGTATGCAGAGGGTTACACACGCCAGTGCTTGAAGGGATTCTTCACGAGACAAACATTGTAATACCGTGGGTCATGCGACACTTCTTCACCGGCCCAATCGGGCAATATAAAAGATTCATCGACCATATCAAGTTCAATTTCTGCGACGATCAAACCTTCATTGTCTCCCGTGAATACATCGACCTCCCACACATGCCCGGCATGCTCGACAAGATGACGGGTTTTCTCAATCAATGGCCCTTCACAAAAGAAATCCAGCATCTCATTGGCATCCTGCTCAGGAATCGGGTAATCATATTCCTTGCGCGTGACACCCAAGGTAGCACTCTTGAGATTTATAAACCCTTGCCCACCGCCGCATCGCACACGCATTGAGCATGCCGCATTGCTGGACATGTAACCCTGTCGATAAAAAGTGCTTGATGACACATGAGTATTCCACTCATTATTTCGCACCAAAAATTTTCGTTCTATTTCCGTTGCCATATTGCTCCTATTGTATGCACGGATCTGCCGGGCATTAAATGATCACCAGAGAGCTCATGATCTAATGGGAAGCACCCTGAAAACGATTTTTTTCAACCGCCAAGGCATCAAACACTTGGTCCATCTCTGCCTCGATACGACCACGCAACTCGGGATCCAGCCCCTCTACAAACCCGATTCTTTCCCTGGCATGGGTAACATCAAGCCCAACCAGCGAGTAGATAAAGTTGCTTTGCTCATCACGCCAGCGTGCGGCGGGTTTTGCCTCCTTGAGCATTTCGTTGATAATGTCTCTGCTGAGTGTACGCGCATCCCTATTTACTCCACGCACCTTGATGAACCCGCTACCTCCCGGCGCCAGAAGGTTATCCTCAAGCCGTTTCATTATCGTACCCAGCACTTTCGCAATCTCGGCACGGGCACGCTCATCAGCAACCGGACCTTGTACCGTAATATTACCCAGGGTCGCCGCACCAATCGGCGGAAGCTCGTCGCGATAGCCACCCATTTGATCGGGGGGTACCTCATGACTCCACCAGGGGACAACCGGACGAGGATTTGATTGGTAACTGTTGAAGGGCCGCTGCGCAGACATTTCAGCCAGCGCTGCCATTTTCACGCCGTAAATCATGCGTTGTGTATCGCTTTTTACCATATGCGTACCTCGCATGACCCAATCAGGCATACTTTTTATATTATATTTTTCATTGAACGCCTGGTGCGGTGTAGTGCATGCCACCAGCACAATGCCCAGTATCCCGAGCAAAACCATTCTGATCAAATATTGATATTGCTTCATGCTGTTTCTCTCCAGGATGACGCAGGCACGACAAAATGTGTTTTTGCGATCATATGCAGAATCACCTTGAAGTGCCACGTTTTTCTGTAATTTTCATCAACCTCTGCCGGGCAAGCTCATCTCCCTGCTCCGCAGCCTTGCGATACCATAATGCTGCCTGCTGATGATCTGGTGGAACATTGCGACCATTGGCATAAAGTTCAGCAAGGTTATGCTGCGCCATGACATTACCCTGCTCTGCCGCTTTACGATACCATGCCAACACTTGCCGGTAATCCTTGCCGACGCCGCGTCCCTCTTCATACATGAATCCCAGGTTATTCTGCGCCGCCGCATGGCCTTGTTCCGCCGCTTTACGGTACCATATAATAGCTTGCTCATCGTCACGCGTTACGCCACGGCCCTGGGCTATCATCAAACCCAGATTATTCTGGGCCGCAGGCTGGCTTTGTTGTGCGGCTTTTCGGTACCACTCCACGGCCTGCATGTCATCCTGTGGAGCGCCACGTCCATTGGCATACATGATACCGAGATTGTATTGGGCCGAAGCATCACCCAGCTCAGCGGCCTGACGAAACCAATACATGGCATCCTTGTCATTTTGGACAACGCCACTCTCACCATTCAGGTACATCAACCCCAGGTTAATACCCGCCGCTGCTTCTCCACGTTGTACAGCTTTGCGATACCATTCTATGGCCTGTGTTGCATTTTGAGTGACGCCACGCCCCTGTTCATATAATACGCCCAGATTGTATTGCGCAAGACCATGCCCCTGTTCAGCCGCTTTCTGATACCACGTTGCCGCCTGTTTATAGTCGACGCTTACGCCACGACCCTCGGCATGCATCACACCGGCATCATACTGGGCAAACGCAAAGCCTTTTTCAGCAGCCTTCAGATACCAGTTTATCGCCTCTGATTCATTCCGTGGGATACCGTCACCACGCTCGTACATGCCGCCCAACCGATGCTGTGCCCACACATAGCCTTGTTCTGCTGCTTTGCGATACCATTGAGCGGCAAGCGCGCTGTCCTGCAGAACGCCCCGACCTTTTTCATAGCGCGATGCCAGATTGTATTGCGCAAGAATATCACCTTGCTGCGCCGCCTTGCGGTACCATTCCACCGCTTGCCTGTCATCACGCACCGTGTCACGGCGATACTCATACATCCATGCCAGACTATATTGTGCCGTGGCAAGCCCCTGCTCGGCCGCCTTGCGGTACCACTCCAATGCCTGCCTGTCATCACGCGACACGCCCCAGCCATTGGCATACATCAGACCGAGGTTATATTGTGCGACGACATACCCTTGCTCAGCGGCCTTGCGATACCATTCGATCGCCTGCTTATAATCCCGCGCTGCGCCTCGTTCATTAGCATATACCCCCGCCAGGCTGTTTTGCGCCAGCATATCGCCCTGCTCAGCCAGTGGGCGGAGTTCATTTAACGCCGTTTCAAAATTGCCCTTTTCATACGCCGCCATCCCTTCTTCATAACCAGCATGCGCAACGCTGAAGAACCCTATAAGATATAGAAAAAACAAGGTTTTTTTCATGCCTGCAATCCCTCTGCAAATTCTGAAACACACAGGTGCATTTATAGCATAGCCATTATTTTTTTTCAAAAAGCGCTATTGATTCAACATGTGTAGTGTGCGGAAACATATCCATGACGCCTGCGCTACGCAGACGATAACCGTGTTGATGCACCAATTCCGCCGCATCCCGCGCCAGGGTAGCAGGGTTACACGACACATATACGATGCGAGATGCACCAAATTCAGGCAACCGCTTGACGATTTCCAGCGCGCCGGTCCGGGGGGGATCCAGCAGGATTTTGTTAAATCCGCGCCCAAACCATGAAGCGTTCATCATCAAGTCCATGCTCAAATTCAGATCAGCGGTATGAAACTTGGCATTGGCAATGCCATTATGCCGGGCATTTTCACCCGCACGCTGCACCAGCTTTTCATCGCCCTCAACACCCACCACCTGACCCGCATGGCGCGCCAGCGGCAAGGTGAAATTACCCAGACCACAAAACAAATCCAGGATCCGATCTTCGGATTGTGGATCAAGCAATACCAGGGCGCGCCTGATCATGGCACGATTCAGGTCAGCATTGACTTGTGTAAAATCTGTCGGCAAAAAGAACATCTCAAGATTGTATTCCGGCAGGCCATAGCTGAGCATGGACTCCAGTGGGGTCGGCCACAACAGGGTAACGCTCTCGTAGCCACCGGGTTGCAGATAGATTTGAAAACCATGTTGTTCACCAAATTCACATAATCTGGCAAGATCATGTTCATCCAGCGTGACCAGATTGCGGAAAACCAGTGCGGCCGTATAATGATCTCCCTCGCCACTCTTGTCGCCTATGGCAACTTCGATTTGCGGTATCTCCAGACGCGCATGCAGACCCTCCAATAACGCACGCAATGCCATAATCCGCTCACCCACCGCCGGGTGCAACACTTCACAATGGGTTAATTGCGCAAGATAATGCCCGCGCTTTTCCCGAAAACCCACCAGCATCTCGGATTTTTTCAGTACATATTTGGCACCCAGACGCCCCTTGCGGCGATAACCCCATTGCGGCCCAATCAGCGGGGGCAACAAGGACTCTGCGGTGACTTTACCAATATGGGCAAAACTGTCCAGCAACATCTGTTGCTTGGCATGAATCTGCTGGGCTGGATCCATATGCTGCAAGCTGCACCCGCCACAGTCAGAAAAATGCACGCAACGCGGCTCGACACGATGCACGGAAGGTGTGAGCACCTGAACCAGGTTGCCTTCGTCATGACGTTTGTGTTGATCCACATAGACAAACATGACTTCTTCATCCGGCAATGCACCATCAATAAACACGGCCTTGCCATTCACGCGCGCCACACCACGCGCATCGTGCGTAAGGGATTCAATACGCGCTTGTACAAGTCCAGCAGGAAGAGGTTTGCGTTTACGCTTTGAACGTCTTGTCATTTTGATTAGAGATCGGTAACAAAAGGTCGATGGAATTTTAATGGCAATTGTTTTTTATTCGTAGATCACGTTGCCTGCAGGTGGGCCTTGCTATCGTGCGCACCACAAGCAGGTGCCGCCAAGCACAGCGCACACTACACCACCTCATGTCCCCTATCCTCCAGAGGTGCGTCAGTCACAAACTCTTCGACCAGCACACCATCACATATCAGTACCGGCAGTGTATTGGTTTTCCGGGCAATCTCGCGAACCCACTGGGCCGTTCACCACAATGCCTTGGGGGGGCAGCCTGCATATCGGTATGGTGACCGTGAAAAAATACGTGCCACCCGGCGTCAGCACCCTACGAAATGTTGCCATGCACCCGACCTTTCTGTCGTGCGCACAGCGCACGCTACACACACTACGCGGCTCCCCATACCTGCAAAAATTCATTCAAATGTGGCTTGTTATCTTTGGCAAGCGTGTCACGTAACAGTTGGCATTCGCCCTGGTATTCTTCAGCACTTAAATGGCCACGGATTAATTCGAAACGCAGATACACCAGATAGGTATTGAGTACGTCAGTCTCGCAATAATTGCGGATGCCCTCAATGTTGCCATTCAGGTAATTCTCCCATACCAGCGCACCGCTCATGCCCATTTTGCCGGGAAAACCCAGCAGGGTGGCGATTTGGTCCAGCGGGGCAACTGCGCGGCCCTGATACGCAGATAGCACATCCATCAGATCAGTATGACGTGTATGAAAACGGCTCAGATAATTGTTCCAGCGAAATTCACGGTCTTCATCACCGGCGTCCCAATAACGTCGGCCTACCACACCATGAACCAGGGCACGATAATGCAATACGGGCAGATCGAATCCGCCGCCGTTCCACGACACCAGCGTGGGAGAAAATCGTTCGATGCCATCAAAGAAACGTTGCACCAGATCCTGTTCGGGCGCGCCAGGTTCACCCAGCGACCACACGGTGACGGTATCACGGCTGCGTAACACGACTGAAATTGCCACGATACGCTGCATGTGCAGACGTAAAAAGTCGGAGCCACCGGTTTCCTGACGACGCAGGTGATACATTACATCGGCGATTTCCTTGTCACTTAAACCTTCCAGATCGTGCAAACGACGACCCGCCTCAACATCAGGCACGGTTTCGATATCAAAGACTAAAACATTCATTCGGGAAATACGCCCGTGGAAAGATAACGATCACCTCGATCGCAGATAATGGTGACGATGACGGCATTGCTTACTTCTTTTGATAAACACAACGCTGCATGAACCGCCCCCCCCGATGAGATGCCGGCAAAAATTCCCTCACGTGCCGCCAGTGCCCGGGTGGTATGCTCTGCATCTTCCTGACCCACTTCTATGATCCGGTCTACGCGTGCGGGGTTGTAGATTTTTGGCAGATATTCTTCGGGCCAGCGGCGTATGCCGGGGATGTTGGCACCTTCCACAGGGTGGACGCCGACAATTTGAATGTCAGGATTTTTTTCCTTGAGAAAGCGCGAGGTACCCATAATGGTGCCCGTGGTGCCCATGGCGCTGACAAAATGGGTAACGCGCCCGTTGGTATCACGCCATATTTCAACACCGGTACTCTCATAGTGAGCCAGGGGATTATCTGTATTTGAAAACTGATCCAGCCGCGTACCCTGCCCGTTTTTTTCCATTTGCGTGGCCAGGTCACGCGCGGCTTCCATGCCGCCATCACGTGGCACCAACACCAGTTCGGCACCAAAGGCCTTCATGGCAGAGCGGCGTTCCACACTCATATGTTCCGGCATAATTAATACCATGCGGTAACCCTTGATGGCGGCAGCCATTGCCATCGCAATGCCGGTGTTACCGCTGGTGGCTTCAATCAAGGTATCGCCTGGTCGAATCTCGCCGCGCGCTTCGGCGTGGCGGATCATGCTCAATGCCGGGCGGTCCTTCACTGAACCGGCGGGATTGTTGCCTTCCAGTTTGGCCAGTATTACATTCGATGTAACACCCGGCAGGCGTTGCAGCCTGACCAGCGGGGTGTTTCCAACAAAAGCTTCAAGGGTAGGAAAATTCATGGCGGATAATGCGGCCTGTCGAGTTTCTGGACAAGGGTTATTTTACCGCAAAACCCGACACACGGGTAATGATCGGTGGATTATCCTGCAACAGAATTCAATTTTTTATAATGAAGGGAGAATAGCGCGCAAATACTCTCTGAATTCATCCTTTAACTGTGGGTGACGCAAGGCGTGTTCGACCGTGGCTTGCAAGTACCCTAATTTATCACCACAATCATAGCGCTTACCCAGGAAACGGTAAGCTAATACAGGCTGTTCAAGCAATAACCGGGCAATGGCATCCGTCAGCTGAATTTCGCCCCCCGCACCGCGTCCGGTATGTTCCAGTAACTCAAAAATGCGTGGTGTCAATATATAACGCCCAACCACGGCAAGATTGGAAGGTGCGGCCTCGGGACGGGGTTTTTCGACAATCGAGTCGACCTTGCTGAGGAGCGTCGCACCGGCATGCCCTGCAAAAGAGGTGGCTTTAACCATGCCGTATTTGTCGGTTTCAGCCAGCGGTACTTCTTCGACCCCCAGAATACTGCATCCATGATTTTCATAAACGGCAGCCATTTGTGCCAGGCAACTGACACTGTCACTATCAATCAGGTCATCTGCCAGAATTACCGCAAAACTTTCATTGCCGACCACGGATTTGGCGCATAATACGGCGTGTCCCAATCCCAGTGCCTCGGGCTGGCGCACGTAAATGCACGACACACCGGCAGGCACGACATCACGCACAATTGATAGCAATGCATGTTTGCCGCGCTTTTCAAGCTCGGTTTCCATTTCGTAGTTTTTGTCGAAATGATCTTCAATGGCCCGCTTGCTGCTGCTGGTGACAAAAATAAGTTCCGTCATGCCCGCTGCAATCGCCTCTTCCGCTGCGTATTGAATCAGCGGCTTGTCAACAATGGGTAGCATTTCCTTGGGGTTGGCTTTGGTCGCGGGCAGAAAACGTGTGCCCATGCCTGCGACCGGAAATACCGCTTTTCTAATCT
>JAHFRW010000032.1:20331-31506 GCA_023266055.1 Gammaproteobacteria bacterium
TCCGCTGCGTATTGAATCAGCGGCTTGTCAACAATGGGTAGCATTTCCTTGGGGTTGGCTTTGGTCGCGGGCAGAAAACGTGTGCCCATGCCTGCGACCGGAAATACCGCTTTTCTAATCTTTTGCATTATGACTCTTTTGCATCACTACGGTTGCCACGTTTAAACTCCAGCACTTTTGAAATCACAGGGGATGGAAGCGCGATGCCATCTGTTTTTGCAAGGGGATCATCCATTTCAGGCACCAGCATTTTCAGAAACGATATACATTGCACGTCATCATATTCCTGGCTGGAGCGCTCCATGCCATCAATTACTTCATTCAGAAAATCCCAGGCGACTTCCCGGCTTTGTGCCAGGAAGATTTTTTCATGGCCGGTTTCACTTAAGCCTTCCTGCCGGTGAAACAGTTCTTCATACAGTTTTTCACCGGGCCGCAAGCCGGTATAGGTAATTTTGATATCTTCACCGGGAATTTTGCCTGACAGGCGAATCATTTGTTCTGCGAGATAACGAATCTTGACAGGCTCACCCATGTTAAGCACAAAAATTTCACCGCCCTTGCCCAGTGCCGCCGATTGCATGATGAGTTGACAGGCTTCCGGGATCGTCATGAAGTAGCGCGTAATGTCGGGGTGTGTAACAGTAACAGGCCCGCCTGCGGCGATCTGCTGCTGAAACAGGGGAACGACGCTGCCTGCCGACCCCAGCACATTGCCAAAACGCACGGTGATATAGCGGGTAGCCGAGCATCGATCCAGCATCTGGCAGAAAATTTCTGCCGCACGCTTACTGGTACCCATAATATTGGCGGGATTAACGGCCTTGTCGGTAGAAATCATGACAAAAGTGGAACAACCGTATTTGTCTGCCGCCAGTGCCAGTGTTTTGGTACCCAGCACATTATTACGTACCGCTTCACGCGCCTGGGTTTGCAGCATGGGCACATGTTTGTAGGCCGCCGCATGAAAAATCACTTCTGGCCGATGCGCACTCAGCACATAGTCAACACCGCTACGGTCACACACATCACCCAGACACGCATGCAACACCAGATCGGGATGCCGTGCCCGCAACTCCATATCGATACTGTAAAGATTAAATTCGCAACGCTCAAATAATATGAGTGACGCCGGTTTCAGCCGTGCAATTTGACGACACAACTCGGCACCAATCGAGCCGCCCGCACCACTGACCAACACGACCTTCCCTGCCAGTCCGGCACTGATGGCACACCAGTCGAGTGACACCGGTTCGCGGCCCAGCAGGTCATCAATCGCAACTTCACGCACGTCCTTGAGGCTGACCAGCCCCGACATCAGGTCCTGCATACGCGGCAGGATTCTGAATTGCACCTTGGCTTGCTCGCAGGCTTCCACCACATGGCGTATCTGGGTGCTGCTTGCCGAGGTGATGGCGATAATCACCACATCTACGGCCAGAGTATCAAGCACATGCGCTAGACGTGCCGTAGAGCCCAGCACCGGCAAACCATGAATCTTGGTGCCCTTGAGTTGCGGGTTATCATCCAGAAAACCCATCAACAGGTATTCATTGTCACGCCGTATATCACGCGCCAGCATTTCTCCGGCACGCCCGGCACCCAGAATCAAGACACGTTTACCGATGGCAGCGGCATGCACCGCCAGACCACGGTCCCGCCACATACGGTAGGCCAGACGCGGCGCGCTCAGGAGCAGGATCAGCAAGGCCGGATAAACCGCCAAAGCGATGCGCGGCACACCTTCCATGCGATTAAACAAAAATAACGCTAACCCGACAGCCAGCGCTCCCAACAACGCCGCACGGATGATATTCCACAGGTCAGGAATGCTGGCAAAGCGCCATAAACCACGGTGCAGACCAATGCTCCAGAACACCAGCCCCTGGGCCAACATTACTACAGGCAGCATTTGCACCACGGGCTGCCATTCTATGCTCAGCACGGAAAAATTATAGCGAACCAAATAAGCCATCGCCCATGCCAAGGCCACGATGCACAAATCATGAGCTATAATTGCAAAGCGGCGATTAATTGTTCCCATTGATATCCCTGTTGATTTTTTAGGGCGCCTCTAAAAATCCACTGAAGCCGCGCTGCAGCAACCAGGCTCAAAATGCGGGGCCGGGAAGCGGCAGACTTCGTGTAAACGCCGCTTTTTCAGCCGATTGCGCCTTGCCCTCATCGGCTTAATCGAATTTTTAGAGGTGCCCTTTTAGTAATTCCGGCGTTTTCATTATTACCATACAAATCCATCCCAGGTAAAGCAGGTAACCCCCTAAGCCAATAAATAATCAAACCTTTTCATGCTACCCTGTGACGCGCCTCGCCCCGCAGAAATGCCTGAATATTCGTCGCCACCTCATCCACCAATCGTTGGCGGGCTTCGCGGCTGGCCCAGGCAATATGCGGGGTCACGATCAGGCGCGGGATGGTCGTATCCAGCAGGGGGTTGCCGTGCACCGGCGGCTCTTGTGTCAACACGTCAACCCCCGCGCCGCCCAGCTTGCCCTGACATAACGCCACAACCAGGGCATTTTCATCAACAATGCCACCGCGTGCCGTGTTGATCAGCAACGCATCGGGCCGCATCAAGGCCAACTCTGCTGCACCTATCAAGCCACGTGTTTGCGGTGTGAGCGGGCAGTGCAGGCTTAGAATATCAACCTGGGACAACAAATCCCGCAAGGGAAGGCATTCCATTGTCACTGGCGCACCACTCTCCTGTTTGTATTGGGCCACCATGACCCGCATGCCAAACGCTTCGGCAAGCCGCGCCACGGCCTGGCCCAAGACACCGTACCCAACAATCCCCAGGGTTTTTCCAGCAATTTCACGAATCGGGTAATCCAGCAAACAAAACTGACGGCTATTCTGCCACCCCCCCGCGCGCAACGCCTGCTGGTAGTCAGGTAAACGGGTCGACAGTGCCAATATCAATGCAAACACATGTTGCGCGACAGATGCCGTGGCATAACCAGGCACATTGCACACCATGATACCCCGACGCCGGGCAGCGTCCAGATCAACATGGTTGGTGCCAGTGGCGGAAATACAAATCAGGCGCAACTGCGGCGTATTACGCATGATATCATCATCAATACGTACTTTATTGGTGATGATCACGGTGGCATTCGCGATACGTTCAACCATCTGGGTATCAGCGGTCGCTGCATAGGCCTGCCATTCGGGCAGCACCGCCGCCAGACGGGAAAAGTCCAGGTCGTCCGGTATTTCCGGGCTGACTGATGTCGCCATTGCGCCCTGATCCAGCAATACTGTACGCATATTACCTCCCTGCAATGCCACGTATTCTATATAGTTTTCAAGCCCAGCATAAGATCCATGACATTGGTTCCGGTCGGGCCGGTATCAATTAAATCACCACTGGCCGCCAGAAATGTGCCTGCATCCGCCTGTATCAAGCACGTTGCCGCATCCTGACCTCCATCCTGACCACGTTGCAGGGTGGCTCCATCAACCATGGCCCCTGCATCATCCGTGGGGCCATCACTACCGTCCGTACCCGCCGCCAAAAATACGATATTCCTGCAACCCGCAATCTCTTGTGCGACAACCAGCGCCATGCTCTGATTACGACCGCCCCGCCCCGGCACAGATGGCA
This sequence comes from Gammaproteobacteria bacterium, assembly GCA_023266055.1. Lineage (GTDB taxonomy): Bacteria > Pseudomonadota > Gammaproteobacteria > Ga007554. Next base: position 23,957 of record JAHFRW010000032.1, read on the forward strand.
AGTGGACCGTGGTCTCCCCACCACCTATGTACAGACTCACCGCGCCCTGCTTAAGCCTGCGCGCTTGCACACGGCCCACGTCTACAACATCACCGGTAATAATATCGCCATATCGGTGCACAGCATAGCCTAATTTTTGAGCATGTGACTCGGCAGCATGACAGGCATCCTCATTCGTGGCGATAATACGGGTTGTAATACGCGCAAAACATGGATGATCCACACCCGGCGCCGATGGCGCCTTATCAATAAGCGCCCGCAATGCAGGCGGCATATCGAGGCGACTCACACATGGCGCATTCTCATCATTCGCTACCAGCAGACCGGAGCCAATATCCGCCGGATGATTTCCCGGCACGTCAGACATCAGCAAAACCTCCGCCGTACGCGCCTTGAGTGACAGCGCCAAACGCCCGCCCTTGATACATGACATGGCCTTGCGCACACTGTTAATGTTCTGAATATCCAGTCCGCTGCCCAATAACCACTGATTCATTTGTGATAACGCTGCCAACGTCACCCCTTCCGGCAACACCTCCACCAGACTTGAGGCACCCCCCGAAATCAGAAACATGAAATGTGCCTCTGGCGGCGCATCCTGTATAAAGCTCAACAACACGGCACCCGCCTGCAGACTCCGTTGATCCGGCACAGGATGCGCCGTTTCCAGCAGGGTGACAGGGCGGAATGCACACAGATGAACATCACCATGCCCCACTTTCGTAATCACCAGCGCGCGCGTAATGTGCGACGACATGGCATCAAACGCACCCCATGCCATTGCGCTTGCTGCCTTGCCTATCGCCACCAGATAAACAGGCTGGCGCACCACAGGATATGTACTCAAATAATGATGCACGCAGCGGCGCCCATGCACTGCCCGCAACGCACTGTTGAATATTGCCAGCAAATTGTGACGATGGTTAATGTCTATCATGACCCTGGTGCTGCTCCCATGCCCATTGCACATGCTCACGCACCAACGCCGAAAGATCATCGAGACGCGCCTGCAATGCCGCAATCACCTGCGGAGAGGTCGGTGCATTACCCAGACCCACCGCCACATTACGCAACCAGCACTCATAACCAATACGACGTATAGCGGAACCTTCGGTACGTCGCAAAAATTCCGCTTCACTCCAGGCAAACAGCTCAACCAACTGAGGCGCATCCAGGCCAGTACGCGGCATAAAATCCGGCTCACCGCTGGGGCGCGCAAAACGGTTCCACGGACACACTAACTGGCAATCATCACAACCATACACGCGGTTACCGATCAAATGCCGAAACTCCAGTGGAATAGCTCCTCGCAACTCAATGGTGTGATATGAAATACAACGACGTGCATCGAGTTGATACGGGCCAATAATGGCCTGTGTCGGGCACACATCAATACAGGCCTGACACGTACCACAGTGATTCTCCGCAGGCGCATCTATCGGCAAGGGTAAATCCGTATAGAGCTCACCCAGAAAAAACCACGACCCCGCTTTCGAATTGAGCAGATTTGTATGTTTACCGATCCATCCCAGGCCGGCTTTTTCCGCCAACGCCTTCTCCAACACCGGCGCACTGTCCGAAAAAGCACGATAATTAAACGATCCAACCCTGGCTGTAATACGCTCTGCAAGTTTTTGTAAACGCTTGCGCAACACTTTGTGATAATCTCGACCTAACGCATAACGTGAAATATAGCCTAACCGGGCATCATTGAGCACGGTATCGGCATCAGCCGCCATCGGAGGAAGATAATCCATGCGTACCGAAATGATACGGAGTGTTCCAGGTTGCAACAAAGCGGGTTGACTACGTTTACGTCCATGACGCGCCATATACGACATCTCACCATGCCGCTCCGCCTTGAGCCAATTCATCAAATGCGCTTCAGCCTCGTCAAGCTGCGTATCGGCAATACCGGTTTGCTGAAAACCCAGATCACTTCCCCACCGCTTGATATCACCGGCCAATGCCGTCATATCAAGTGGTGAATCACACTCAGCAGGTGCTTTAATAACAGGCATAATCATGAATTATCGCAAAATGAATCAGGCTATTTTACTATGAATCATCCAATATTCGCGGCACTTTGACAAAATATACCCGGAATTAAACACTTATTCTGAAAAAAGCCTAAAGTAACAAGACAGTCTGGCGATATAGAGGATACGCATCTATAAACAAAATGGAAGAAACCTTTGACACATCAGAGGTCTCACGGCACAAGACGGTGCCGGCATGTTTCAATCACTTGAAGTGAGTGGAACATGGAGAAAAGCAAAAATTACATTATTGCTCTTCGTACGCCGACAATTCCACCCTGGAATCATCAGCGTTTCCAGAAGCGCAGATAAACATCACATCGAAGGGAGACACCGCATGAAAATGGCACTGATAGGACTGGGTAAAATGGGTGGCAACATGGCACGCCGTTTGTGCCGGGGAGGCGTCCATGTTGTTGGCTATAACCGTTCGATGGATGTCGTCCACAAAATAGCCGCGGAAGAAGGCATGATCGCCGCGACGTCTGTCGCCGACGCCGTCGCAAAACTTTCATCACCCCGTATTGTATGGCTAATGTTACCCAGCGGTGACCCCACCGAACAGCAATTGCGCGACCTGATTCCACTGCTCTCTCCCGGTGATCTGGTCGTCGATGGCGGCAACTCCAACTATCATGACAGCCAACGCCGTGGCACCTGGCTGGCCGAACACGGCATTAATTTTATGGATGCAGGCACTTCAGGCGGCATCTGGGGTCTGGATAATGGTTACTGCCTGATGGTGGGCGGCAAACCAGAGGTTGCCAAAATGCTGGAACCAGCACTCAAGGTGCTGGCGCCTGCCGCTGATCGCGGCTGGGCACATGTCGGCCCGATTGGTGCTGGCCACTTCACCAAAATGATTCACAACGGTATTGAATACGGCATGATGCAGGCATTTGCCGAAGGCTTGGCGCTGTTGCGTGGCAAGCAGGAATTCTCGCTGGATCTGGCAGAAATCACGGAGCTATGGCGCCACAGCTCTGTCGTACGCAGCTGGCTGCTTGACCTGACCGCAGAAGCCATCAAAGGTGACCAGAATCTCGACAAAATCGCGCCCTATGTTCCCGATTCCGGCGAAGGCCGCTGGACTGCCATAGAAGGCATCGACCAGGGCGTCGCAACGCCGGTAATGACATTGGCGCTGCAAATGCGCTTTAACAGCCAGGACAGCGAAGGTTATCCTTTCCGCCTCCTGTCACTGATGCGCAATGCCTTTGGTGGCCATGCCGTCAAGAGCAAGGGAGACTGAAATGATCGAACCATGTACCCTAATAATCTTTGGCGCCACCGGCAATCTCGCACGCCTCAAATTGATTCCCGCCTTGTTCCAGCTGGAAGTCGCAGGACGATTACCGGATAAAATGACCATTCTCGCCTTTGCGCGCCGACCCTGGCAGCGAGAACAGTGGGTCAATGAAGTTGCCGACATGTTACGTGCAAAGTTTCCTCATGGACTGAATGAAGTCGCCTTTGAACGCTTCTGTACCCGACTCCATTATCACCAGGGCGACCTCACAGACCCTGAAGCTTATCACCGCCTGCAACAAACACTCTCGGAAGACCCCACCATCTCGCATAACGCGGCATTTTACATGTCCATTCGTCCCGCCGAATTTTCCGAAGTCATCGCCAAACTCTCCAGTGCCGGCCTGCTCGAAGAAAAAGATGGCTGGCGTCGGGTGGTCATTGAAAAACCGTTCGGCTATGACCTGCTCAGCGCACAGATTCTGCAACAGGGTTTAAGCAAACACTTAAAGGAAAAACAAATTTTCCGTATCGACCATTACCTGGGCAAAGGTACGGTGCAAAACGTGTTGGTGTTTCGCTTTGCCAACCTGTTACTGGAGCCGGTATGGAACCGCAACTACATTGATCATGTACAAATAACCCACTCGGAAACTCTCGGCATTGAAGGTCGCGCCGATTACTATGAAGGTGCAGGCGCACTGCGTGACATGATTCAAAGCCATTTACTGCAATTACTGACATTGGTAGCCATGGAACCGCCGGTCATGATGGATGCCGAATCCCTGCGTGATGAAAAGGTAAAGGTACTCAAGGCCATTCGACCGATTCCACAAAATGCCGTACATGCCCATGCATTTCGCGGCCAATATACCCGTGGCAACATCAATGGAAAATCAGTGCCCGGCTACCTCGAAGAAGCAGGCGTAGATCCGAACAGCTCAACCGAAACCTATGCCGCACTCAAGGTATACATTGATAACTGGCGCTGGAAAGGTGTGCCCTTCTATCTGCGCACCGGAAAACGCATGGTTGAAGGCAGCTCGGCCATCTGCATTCGCTTCAAAAACCCGCCACAGAATTTTCTACGCAACACCCATCATGACCAATTCAAGCCCAACTGGGTATTATTGGGTATTCAACCCAACGACAGCATGAAAATGGAAATGCAGGTAAAAGTGCCGGGGCTGGAAATGCACACCCGCACCATCAGCCTGGATGCTTCCTATCACAAGGAACATGATCATAAATACGATGCCTATGAAGATTTGCTGCTTGATGTCATGAAAGGTGACCATTCGCTGTTCTTGCGTTATGATGAAATAGAATGGGCATGGCGCGTGGTTGACCCCATCGTCAAGGTATGGTCCATGGAGCGTGACTTTATTAACACCTATCAGGCTGGCAATTGGGGGCCGCGTGGCACCTATCGCCTGTTTGACCGGGACGATCAATTCTGGCGTCACTCACTGGATATCGGCGGTGGCGATCTACAGGCATATTAACCCCCCAGGGATCTCATGGTATCACTTACACACACCTCGGCCTGGCAAACACTGCAGACACATTATGAACACATGTCGCGCACTCACATGCGCGACATGTTTGGCAGGGATCACCAGCGTTTCGAGAAATTTTCCCTGCAATCACAGCATATCCTGCTGGATTACTCAAAAAACATTATCACCGAAGAAACGCTGACGCATTTATTTAACCTTGCACGTGAAACAAAACTGCAGGATGCCATTGCCAGCATGTTTTGTGGTGAAAAAATCAACTTCACCGAAAATCGTGCTGTACTCCACACCGCCTTGCGCAATCGTTCCAACCGACCCATTCTGATGGATGGCACGGATGTCATGCCCGAAGTGAATGCCGTACTGGCACAAATGAAACGCTTCAGCGATGATGTGCGCATGGGCCAATGGCACGGCTACACCGGCGAATCCATTACCGATGTCGTCAACATCGGCATTGGCGGATCAGACCTTGGCCCTGTCATGGTCACGGAAGCACTCAAACACTACGCAAAACCCGGCTTACAGGTTCACTTTGTATCGAACGTCGATGGCACCCATATTGCCGAAATACTAAAAAATCTCCGGCCCGAAACCACATTGTTCATCATTGCATCAAAAACCTTTACTACCCAGGAAACGCTCACCAACGCCCGCACCGCAAAGAAATGGCTATTACACACGGCAAAGGATACTGATGCGGTAAAAAAACATTTTGTTGCGTTATCAACCAACACCCCGGAAGTCGCGGCGTTTGGCATCGACACGCGCAATATGTTCGAGTTCTGGGATTGGGTAGGTGGCCGTTATTCCCTGTGGAGCGCCATTGGTTTATCTATTGCCATTTATATTGGCATGGATAACTTTGAAGCCCTGCTCAGTGGAGCCCATGACATGGACGAACACTTTCGTACCGCGCCACTGGAAAAAAATATGCCGGTACTGATGGGGCTGTTAGGTATCTGGTATATTAATTTCTTCGGCGCACAAACGCATGCCATTTTACCCTACGACCAATACCTGAGTCGTTTCCCCGCCTATTTTCAGCAGGGTGACATGGAAAGCAACGGAAAATCTGTCACCCGCGACGGCGAGCATGTTAATTACAAAACCGGGCCGATTATCTGGGGCGAACCCGGCACCAACGGACAACATGCCTTTTATCAACTGATACATCAGGGTACGCACCTGATCCCGGCAGACTTTATTGTGCCCGTTGAAACTCACAATCCACTCGATGATCACCACGCCATTCTGTTGTCCAATTTTTTTGCACAAACCGAAGCATTGATGCAGGGTAAAACGGCTGATGAAGTTCGCGCCGAACTTAAAACATCGGGCTTGCAGGGTGACATACTGGAGACACTGTTGCCACACAAGGTTTTCGCTGGCAACAAACCCACCAACTCGCTGTTACTGCAAAAAATCACCCCCACAACACTCGGCGCACTCATCGCCCTGTACGAACACAAAATTTTTGTTCAGGGCATGATCTGGAACATTAACTCGTTTGACCAGTGGGGCGTGGAACTCGGCAAGCAATTGGCAAAAGCAATATTGCCGGAATTACAGGTTGATGAACCCGTGAAAAGTCATGATTCATCAACCAATGGATTGATTAACTACTACAAGACCCACCGGGCAATTTAAGGAGCCTCTGCGCTATAGCGTACTGTCATTTCCCTAGACCAACTTATACGGGGAATGCTCACCCAACTCCTGCATATACTGTTCAATAGCCTGTGTTTCGCGTACCAGAAAATCATCAATCGCATCACGAAAACGCGCATGGGCTATCCAGTGCATGGAATACGTGGGTGTTGGCAAAAACCCACGGCTGATCTTGTGCTCACCTTGCGCTCCCGCTTCAAAACGCTGCAATCCCTGCGCGATGCAATATTCAATGGCGCGGTAATAACAGGCTTCAAAATGCAGGCTATGAAATTGCTCGATGCAACCCCAGTGACGACCATACAAGGTATCCCGTCCGCGCAGAAAAAATGAACCTGCCACATATTGGCCCTGATAACTTGCCATAATCAGCAATGTTTGATCCGGCATGGTTTTCCCCAACTCTTTGAAAAACTCCAAGGTTAGGGATGCAACTCCCCCTTTCTCATCAAAAGTGGATTTATAAAATTCATGAAAAATAGTCCACTGCTCCGCACTGGTTTGATAGCCATTCAGCAATTCGAGCACTATGCCTGCATCACGCACATGACGTCGTTCACGTTTGATTTTTTTGCGCTTCCCGGCAGAAAACCGGCTCAGAAAATCATCGAAATCACGGTAGCCCTGATTCTCCCAATGATATTGACACCCCACACGCTGCAACAAGCCATGCCGCGCCAAATGAGCGGCGTCCATCGCATTGGTAAACAGCCAGTGCAAGCCCGATGCATTGCTGCGTTGCGCATGCTCCAGCGCACCATTAATCAGTAAATCGGCCACCTGCACGCGTTGCGGCACGTCCGCCAATAACAGACGCGGCCCCATGGCGGGAGTATACGGTACGGCCACTACCAGCTTGGGATAATAACGCAGTCCGGCACGATGATAGGCATCTGCCCAATCCCAATCAAAGACAAATTCACCATAGGAATTATTTTTCATGTACATCGGCACCGCGCCGATGAGCTGGCCGTCGTGCTCAACCACCAGATGTTGCGGCCACCATCCTGCCGTTGCGCCCACGCATTGATGGCGCTCCAGCGCGACAAGAAATTCATGACGTAAAAAGGGATTG
>JAHFRW010000033.1 GCA_023266055.1 Gammaproteobacteria bacterium
TAAACCGTCCTTGCTGGACAGCATGATGATGGGAATAGCCTGAAAAACCAGGTTATGCTTGATGACGGCGCAGGTCTGATAACCGTCCAGACGGGGCATCATGATGTCTACGAATATGATGTCGGGCTTATGATCCACGATCAGCGCCAGGGACTCAAAACCATCAATGGCGGTAATGACCTGGTACCCGGCTTTTTGTAAAATAAGCTCCGCCGTACGACGAATGGTTTTGCTGTCATCAATGATCATTACCTTGATGACAGCAAAACTATCATTACTGTTCGTGTCTTCTGCCATGTATACCCCCGGAAGGCGTATTATTTACGCCCTGTGTCAGGTATAGCGGCATCAAAAAAGGAGTCTTGAGATATGCAACGCGTGGTCACCTCATCATTATTGGCGGCCTGGCTGCTGGGATAATGAAAGGGAAAAGCAAAAAATTGCGTGTCATTACGCGGGAGCTAAAACGCCTGTATCAGTGCGCTGTTTTTTCCATCAACTTATCGGTATACGCCATGGCAACCGCCGATACCACAAACGTCAGGTGAATAATAACCTGCCATTGCATGGTTTTTTCATCGAGGTGGGGCGCATTGATAAATGTTTTGAGCAGATGAATGGAAGAAATGCCAATCAGGGCCATGGAAAGCTTGATTTTCATGGTACTGGCATTAACGTGGCCTAACCATTCAGGATGGTCAGGATGTTCTTCCTTGTAAAGCCGCGAAACAAACGTTTCATAGCCCCCAATAATAACCATAATCAATAGATTGGCAATCATTACCACATCAATCAGACCTAATACCACGAGCATGATTTCAGCTTCGCCGATGGTGGCTGTTTTGGTCACAAGATGAGCAAGCTCTATCATGAAGTGATAGACGTATACACCTTGCGCAACAATCAACCCTAAATATAAGGGGGCTTGCAACCAGCGACTCCAGAAAATAAAGCCACGTAATAGCGTCATTGATTGGGAGGGAGACTTGTTATCCATATGATTCCTATGTTTAATGACTGGCCAATACTAGTATTTTATCTTATTTAACACTACGGCTCACCATCTCCAGCGCTGCCTGAAGAGCCGCTTCCAGACTACCGGTGTCTGCCTGGCCGGTTCCTGCCAGATCCAATGCCGTACCATGATCTACTGAAGTACGAATAATCGGCAAGCCCAGCGTAATATTGATGGCACGGCCAAAACCGGCGTATTTGAGCACAGGCAATCCTTGATCATGATACATGGCCAGCACCGCATCCGCGGTTTGCAGATATTTGGGAATAAACAAGGTATCTGCTGGCAACGGGCCGGTGAGCCGCATGCCTTCACCATGCATCGGATCCCGCAGTTTTTTCAGTACAGGCGCGATAATTTGCTCATCCTCATGCCCCAGGTGACCGTTTTCGCCCGCATGAGGATTAAGACCACACACTAAAATATGCGGGTCGGCCACCCCCAGACGTGTACGCAGGTCACGATGCAGCACCCGCAACACGGCCTCCAGGCCCCGTGCAGTGATCGCATCACTGACCTCACGTAACGGCAAATGTGTCGTCGCAATCGCTACACGTAGCCCTGGCACCGCCAACATCATGACCACCTGGGGTGTCTGGGTAAATTCTGCCAGAAATTCAGTGTGGCCGGTGAATGCAATGCCCGCATCATTAATAATACTTTTTTGTACTGGCCCGGTGATCAGGGCATCATACTCACCGCTCACGCATGCCTGCGTGGCAATACGCAGAGTCTCCAGCACATAAGACGCATTGGCCCGGTTCAATTGACCTGGCTGTACGGGCACCGCCAGTGGCACTGGCAATATTTTGAGTGTGCCTGCGCGATGACGTTCTCCACCGGTGTGTGGCTGGATTGCAATGGCAGGGACGCCCTGACCCCATGGGGGCTTGAGGATTTCCAATTGTAACGGCAATCCCAGCAACCGGGCACGTTCCATTAAAAGCGCAGGGTCAGCCACAACCACCAGTTCGGCATCCCACACCTGCTGGGCGATGCCTATGCACAAATCGGGGCCAATACCGGCAGGCTCACCAGGCGTTATAACGATGCGGGGCATCATATGCAAATATTATGTTGACGCATCATTAAGCCGGTATTCCACATAGGCCTCATCACGCAAGCGACGCAGCCAGTTTTGATACTCTTCTTCAATCTTGCGACTACGCAATGCATCCTGAGCCTGACTACGGGTATATTCTTCTGTATTATCGTGCTCACGGCGTTCCTGCACTTGCACAATATGCCAGCCAAACTCGCTTTTGAATGGCGTGCTGATGTTCTCAGGCGGTAATTCATTCATGGCCTGCTCGAACACCGGCACCATCTCACCCGGACTCACCCAGCCTAAATCACCGCCTTTTATCGCACTGAGCTTGTCGTCCGAGTACATACGCGCCAACTCGGCAAAGTCTTCGCCTTTCTTGATACGTTGTACAATTTTCTGCAAGCGAATGCTGGCATCATCATCCGTAATGAGTTCCGTGGTACGTATCAAGATATGACGCGCCAGGGTCTGAGTCACCATGTGACGCTTGCCGCCGCGGTAATCCAGTAATTTAATGATATGAAACCCGCTTGCACTGCGAACAATACCGCTGATATCTCCTGTTTTCATAGTCGGCACCAGCGGTGCAAACAATGAGGGTAATTGGCCAGCGCTGCGCCAGCCCAGATCACCGCCCTCAAGTGCTTGCTGACCATTGGACAGAGCAATAGCAGTCTCCTTGAAATTTGCATCGCCCGCAGATCCGGTCTGTAGTTTTTCCAGGATTTTTTCAGCCTTTTGTCGTGCTGTCTGAATCTGCTCTGGTGAAGCAGCTTCAGGCAACGCAATCAGAATATGGCCCAACCGATATGAGTCATCCGATTTCCCCTGGCGTGCCTGAGCGGCAAGAAACTGTGCCACCTCCTGATCAGTGACCGTGATACGACTGTCTACCTGACGTTGCCGCAGACGGGTAATAATGATTTCACCACGAATATCTTCACGAAACTTGTCAAAACTGAATCCGTCTTTTTCCAACAAGCTACGAAATTCTGTCAACGATAATTTATTCTGCTCCGCGATTCTGTTAATGGCACGATTCAGCGTATCATCATCGACCCGTATGCCGGTGCTGGCAGCCAGCTGTAATTGCAAACTGTTGGTGATGAGCCGTTCCAGAACCTGTTTCTGTAATGATTCATCGGCAGGAACTGGCGTATTCTGCTGGCGTAATTGCTGTTTGATGGTACGTGTCTGTTCTTCAAGCTCACTGGAGGTAATCACCGTATCGTTGACTATCGCCATAATGCTGTCTATTTCAGTACCACTGTTTTTCACAGACGCTGACGATGACGGGCTAACATCGGCCATGGCCACAGGAGTCAACAGTAACATCACACCCAAAAATACCTTCCGCACATAATGAATCATTGCTTATTAATCCTTAACGCTCATTCTGATAACCTAAAATACCACGTTCCAACACTGTTTTAACTGACGATCCGACACTCATCAAGCCTTTGAGTTCCAATTGCATCATGAATGAACCATTCATCTCACCCGCCGTCGTGGTATAACGACGGTTAACTATTGTAAACGCCCAGCAGCAACTCTGGTATTCCAGTCCCGCCAGAGACTCTAAAATACGATTGTCCGGTATTGAGTAATACCAGCGGCCAATGAAATTCCATTGCCTATGTAATGGAAAAAATGTTGATATATCAATCTGATCAGTCTGCCCAGGCGACAACTGGCGGCGATAACGATACGCCATATTGAGAATACTGTTTTTATGTGGACTATATCTGATCTGCACGGAACCGCGCTCAATCTGCTCCAGATTGGGGTTCCAGTAGGCGTCGCCGCTGACCGTCCAGGCGGGCGCCAATGCGGCAGCCGCCTCGGCCACCACGTCTGAATTATGACGCGTTTCCACTACGCCACCGGGAAATGTCACACGCCGATCCTGTAAGTAATAAATTTGCCCCAGGCTGAGCCGTAAATACTCCGCCCCATTATCACGACCCAACACGCGAGTGGTCAACGCTGCGCTGATCTGGTTAGCATCACCCACACGGTCTACGCCACTAAAGCGATTATCACGAAATAATTGCGTAAAATTAAAATCCATGGCGCCGCTGTCAAACACCGGCAAGGCCGACTGATCACGGTACGGTGCATAAAGATAAAACAGACGTGGCTCCAGAGTATGTAACAATGGATGTATGCCCCATGCCATATCACGCTCCAGGAAAAGGCCATTATCCAGCGTGACGACAGGCAGGGTACGCGTCAAAACATCAGCCGTATCGGCTGGAGCACTGGGTAAACGGGTCAGGTCATAACGCGTATACCGCAGACTCAATCGAGGTATCATAAACCCCGCTGCACGCTGTAACGGCCAGCTCAATTCGGGTTGCAAGTCCAGACGCGCGCCCGTTAGTTGATCTTCTTGATCAAAGCGCACCCATTCACTTTGCAGACGATACGCCACACCTTCGTCAATTTGCGGCTGATCAAACGTGAAAACCATTTGCGGCATGCGCCGGTAAGGGCGCGCGGCAGAGGGCACGGCATTATCGACCGGCTGTAAGCCCTGCACCCGGGTCAGAAAATAGGTATTGTCACGTTGATAGATAACATCAAGACGGCGCTCCATATGAGTAACACTGGCCACACTCAAACCGTTACCAAAATCCCCTAGATAATCCTTGTCAGAGACATAATTAAGTGTCAGATCACTGTTCCAGTAGGGTGCCAGCCGAGCCGTATTCCGGTAAGCGGCAGACAGACGATCCTTGCCATACACATCGTCATTGGGTAAGTATCCCACATCCAGCTGGCCGCTGCTGGCGAGATTCAATCCTGTGTCGACACGGTTAATATAACGAAATTCTGCATCAACCAGCACACCACGCTCAGTCATGATACGCGGCGTAATGGTAGCATCACGATGCGGCGCAAGATTCAAATAATACGGAATGCGGATCTCCGTGCCCGATTTTGCTGACGTGGTAATCCGTGGAATCAAAAAACCGGTTTTACGCGCATCAGTAATGGGAAATGAAATGTAGGGTATATACAGAAACGGTATGCCCAGAAAACGCACCGTAGCATTATAGGCTTCGCCCATGCCGGTAGCCTGATCAAGGTTAACACGGGGTGCCTTTAACAACCACATTTCCCGACCGGGATCGCAAGTCGTATACGTGGCATCCTTCAACCGTACCACATCCGCATTTTCCTTGATGACCACCCGCGCAGTACCACGCGCATGCTGCTCTTCAAAACGAAACCGGGCATTATCAAAGTAACCTGTTTCTGTCTCCAGCGCCATAAAGCCTGCATCACCCGTCACATCCAGCGTATCACTTTTATAATGCACATTGCCTTGAGCTTCGGCAGTATCCCTGGCTTCGTCGTAAATAACCGTGTCTGCCGCCAGACTCTCCGCTGCACGACGCAGCAGAGCATTGCCGCGAAACACCGATAGACTGCCATGACGCATATCCGCATTATCAGCATCCACCCGCGTAGGAGACTCTTCCGGCACAGTGAATACCGTGCGTGGCTTGGTAACGGAATGCGTATGACATACCCCCCACGGCCCTTCGGCAGGCACAGCAGCAGACGCCGTGGCTATAAACCCCCATAACCATAAAAAAATACAGCCACCGCGCCGCAATGCCGATAAGGGATAGTTCACGATGGCGCCATTGAATGAATAAATAAATAAATAGGCATGGTAAGTGAATGTTGGCAAACTACCCTGAATATCGCTTAATATAAGATTATAACCCCCTGTGACCAGGAACACTAATACAATGCTGAACCGCTTTGATGAACTCACCCACTGGCTACGTCAGGATGTGGGCCTGCCGGTATTTGAAATCGCCCCGGCGTCCAGTGATGCCAGCTTTCGGCGCTATTTTCGCGTACAACATGCCGGCCATAGCCACATCGTCATGGACGCCCCGCCCGACAAGGAAAACTGCCATCCCTTTGTCAACGTCGCGCACGCTTTTCACCTACGCGGATTGCACGTACCGCGTGTACTGCACGCCAACCTGGAGCGTGGCTTTTTGCTGCTCACCGATCTGGGGGATCGCCAATATCTGGGTGAATTAAACCCCCATAACGCTGATCAGCTCTACGGCGATGCGCTGGATACGCTACTGAAACTACAGCACCCTGGCACCCCCCCTGACGGTGCGTTGCCACCCTATGATTTACCACTGTTGATGCGTGAAATGGCATTATTCCGGGATTGGTTCATGGCACAACATCTGGGCATAACACCCAGCGACGCCGTGACCACCCTCCTCGACAACACCTTTAATCGGCTGGCCCAGGCCGCGCTCGAACAACCGCAAGTCTGGGTACACCGTGACTATCACTCGCGCAACCTGATGGTGACCGAACAGAACAACCCTGGCGTACTCGATTTCCAGGATGCCGTCATCGGTGCCGTCACTTACGACCTGGTATCACTGTTACGCGACTGCTACATCGCCTGGCCACGCCAGCAGGTGGAAGAGTGGGTGGTAAAATATCATGGGCAGGCAACACAGGCGGGCATTCTCGGTAATGTCAGCCCGGCACAATTCCTGTGCTGGTTTGATTTAATGGGCGTACAACGTCACCTGAAAGCGATTGGCATCTTCGCCCGCCTGAATATCCGCGACGGCAAACCAGGATACCTCAAGGATATTCCACGTACCTTTGGCTATGTACTCGAAGTCAGCCACCGCCATCAGGAACTGGCAGAGTTTCACCAGTTTTTACAGGACAATATAGTACCGCGCATGGAAAGCTTCCCTCAGTAAACAACCCGGACTGCGTGTGACAATTACTTCGAATAACGCAAACACGTTCCATGCAGCAGTGACAGCGTAATCTCCTCTGCCGTTAACTCCACAGGAAAATAAGTACCGGAGATTTTCGCGGCATTGATGCTGGCACCTTCCAGACGGCTGGCGCTAAAATCAATGCCGCGCAAGTCGGTCTGACGAAAATAAGAACCACTGAAATCCAGACCCGCCGCATCCAGCCCACGTAAATCCACACCCCGAAAATCACAATGCGTCAGATCCGTTGACACACCCTGGCTTTTCTTCTCATTGAACTCGATCACATGACCGTCACGGAGCAGGCGATACAAAACATCATCGGCCTTGATTCTAGGTTTAGTGCTCATAATACACCTCATCAGAAAAAAAATGGGGGCACATCCTCTTGTTACACCAGGATCTCACCCTCTCGTTTAGAGCCTGTTCAATATCTCGATCAAGGGAAGAGCGAGGCGAAAGGTTCCCAGTGCACCAATATAATACGGCGGATAACGAGGCAAAAGTAACCGAAAAGGCGGCGTGTGCACGAAGTACATGCGCATTTTGAGGACACCCCTATATATTAGGGTAACGCCGCAATGCACCCTTCAGTGAGATACGAACAGGCTCTTAGGGTTATTTACGAAGCTGCAATGCCTCCAGCGTGCCTTGATTACCACGCACATAGGCAATGTCATTATTAACAACCGGCGCAATTCCACGCAATATATCACCGGATTCGTGACTCAATTCATAACGCGCAACAAAACGGCCATCGTCGCGCGCCAGCCAGTGCACATAACCCTGCCCATCAACCACCACCAGAAAATCACCGTACAATACCGGCGCAGTCACACCGCGCCCATGCAGATTATCCTGCTTCCACATGGCGGCACCGGTCTTGCGCTCCAGCGCCCACACATGGCTCCGGGCATCGGTGATGTAAATTTTGTCCTGATCCACGGCAAAATCCGCATAGGCAGACATCTCGCGCGACCACAATACCCGACCTGAGCTCTGCTCTACTGCCACCAGACGCCCCTGAAATGATACCGCGTAAATCACGCCGTCAAACAATACCGGATCAGCGTCTACATCAACCATCTGCTCCAGTTCGGAGCGGCCTTGCGGCGTGCCAACCCGTGCTTCCCACGCCGGTGCACCATCACGGACATTATAAGCACCCAACATACCATTGGCGAAACCGACAACAATCGACTCACCCACCAGCAAGGGCGCACTGGTGCCCCGCAAAGTAAGCAGGGGAATATTATTTTGCGAATGCGCCCATTTACGTTGACCCGTCACGGCATCAAGCATGAACAACCTGTCATCAATAGTACGCACCGCAATACCATATTCTGTGGCAAGTGGCGGAGCCAGCACTTCGCTGGACACCGTACTACGCCATGCCACTGCCCCATCATCCATACGCAATGCCAGCACTTCAGCATCATGCGTACCGAACAACAACAGCTTATCGCCCGCCTCTGTATTCAGGCTCGTCGGGCCAGAGGCAAGTCGGGCATTGGCCTTCACTTCCCAGATAATACGTCCGGTGCGTGCATTCAGGCATACCACGTCACCTTTGCTATCAGCAACAAACAACGTGTCACCCTGCAGCAGCGGAGTAAAACGTACATCGTGCCCGGTCAGTCTGGCCCACAAATTCTGTGACCACAGCAACCGTACGGGGGTTGCTGACTTCAACGGCGTGAGCGTGGCTGGCGGGTCAATATCCGGCGTAGTACTGCATCCTCCTGCTAATAGAGTCATCACAATACCGGCCAGCAACACCGCATGAAACCGCCAATGCATCACATTAACCCCCAAGATCGTCAAGCTTCATTTGTAACTGCGATCGCTCCTGCGTGTTTTCCGACGATCCTGCTAATGCCTTGGTATAAGCTGCACGTGCTTCACTGATATTTTTCATAGCCAGAGAAATATCACCCTTCAGCTCTTCGTAATCAGCAGAAAAACTGCCGGAATTTTCCGTATTCAACACACCCAGCGCCGCCGGATACTCACCGTCGGCAAACATGATCTTTGCCAGGCGCAGTCGCGCCAATGGTTTAAGCGCCGGCTGCTTCGCATTATCCAGCACCCATTGCAAATGCGTACGCGCCGCTTTTTTGTCTCCTTCCTCAAGCTTTATTTTTGCCAGGGCAAGTGCTGCCAGGGGCGCATACGACGTAGAACTGAATTGACTGATAATACGGGTCGCATGCTGCTGCACCACCTGCGCATCATTCTTGGACAATCCTTGAACCAATTGCTGATAATCTGCTGACGCGGCCTCTGATTGTGCCACCGTCTGGGTGCGCCACCATTGCGCACCAATTAAACCGGCCACTACCAATACCAGCGCTACGCTGGTAAATGTACCGTTTTTCTTCCACCATTGCTTGGCGGCTTCGAGTTGTTCATTCTCTGTTCCATAACCGTCCACATCATTACTCCTCAATAATTTTTAACAGTGTCTCAACCAGATCTCTCTGGGCAATGAATTGTTGCGACTGATCTCTTACTAATCCGTCACGCTGAGTGGCACGTAACGATTTTATGCCTATTTCGCCACGCATCATTTCATCCTCACCCAATAACAACGCATAACGTGCCCCACTCCTGTCGGCTTTCTTGAACTGGCTCTTGAAGCTGCCACCCCCGCAATTCACCGTCAACTGCAAGTGCGGAATAGCATCACGCACTGTTTCGGCCAGCACCATTGCCTGCTGTTCGGCCGCCTCGCCTGCCACTACCATATAAGCATGTGACGCCGTCACGGGAGGGGCAACACCAGCGTCCATCAACAACGCCACCAGACGCTCCACACCCATCGCAAAACCGGCCGCCGGAGTGGGCTTGCCGCCCAGCTCTTCTACCAGCACATCATAACGCCCACCCGCGCACACCGTACCCTGCGCACCCAGACTATTCGTTACCCACTCAAAAACCGTTTTACCATAATAATCCAGACCACGCACCAACCGCGGATTCACCACATAAGCCACGTCTGTCGCGTCGAGCACGGCACACAATCGGGCAAAGTGTGCACGTGATTCATCATCCAGATATTCCAGCAATTGGGGCGCACCTGCAATCAATGCCTGCATCTGCGGATTTTTACTGTCGAGAATGCGCAATGGATTCGTATGCAAACGCCGCACACTGTCCGCATCAAGTTGTTCCACATGCGCAGAAAAATAAGCCACCAATGTTGCCCGGTAAGCGGCTCGCGCCTGTGACGTACCCAGGGAGTTCAGATGCAATACCAGATGGTCATGCACACCCAGCATGCGCCACAACCGGGCCGTGATCAATATCAGCTCAGCATCAATATCCGGCCCCGTCATACCAAAAGTTTCAACACCGATCTGATAAAACTGACGGTAACGCCCTTGCTGCGGACGCTCATGGCGAAACATCGGCCCCTTGTACCAGAGTCGCTGTAGCTGATTGTGCAGCAAACCATTTTCAATCGCGGCACGCACACACCCCGCCGTACCTTCGGGACGCAAGGTTAAACTGTCACCATTGCGATCGGCAAAGGTATACATCTCTTTTTCAACGATATCAGTCACTTCACCGAGAGTACGCAAAAATAGTTCGGTTTTTTCCACCATCGGCAGGCGTATTTCAGCATAACCGTAAAGCGTGAGCACGTTTTGCACACAGCCTTCCAGCCACTGCCAGTAACCCGCCTGCTCTGGCAAAATATCGTTCATGCCGCGCACGGCCTGGATTGAATGAGAGACAGGGTTGGACATTACACAACAAAAACCATAGTATTTAAGTGACAATGAATCAGAAATAGTCTAAACACAACAAAACGCAATATTGTACCACCAAGCGCCGGTTGAATGTCTCACAGAACAGCATATTGTGGTATTTGACACATCAAGACAGGATTGATATTTGCACACAAAAACATACTTGAAATAGTACCTCACACCCCACCCCCACCTCTCGCTTTTTGGATTATTGAGACATGACTGGTCCTACGCAAACTGACAGGGGACAGAATATGGGTGAGAGACGTCGCTTCGGGGGTATCCGCAATGGGTACATAGAAGTGCTAAGAGCCTGCTCACGATTTTCTGAATAGCTGATATATAGCAGGATGAGACAAAAATACCCCAGTGACGTCAGTCAAGAACAGTTCGAAACGATTAGGCTTTTATTAGAAAGGGTCCGTACGAAAACCAAACCGTATAAGGTTGGCCTGTATGAGGTGTTCTGCACGATGTTGCGTGTGCTCAGAAGTGGTTGCCAATGGCGCAAGCTATGCCTTGCGATTAACCACATTACCAAAGCCGCTAATTACGCTCGCCAAACCACCTCAATTTCTAATCTCTATCCCCCGCTCCGCCATGTGCTGTTTGGCCTGGGCGACAGTGTATTCGCAAAAGTGGAAGATGCTGGCGGCGAGCACGGCATCGGCTTTGCCGAGTGTGACGCCGTCGGCAAGATGGTCAAGGTTACCAACACCACCCGAAGCGATGACTGGCACTGATACGGCTTCGCTGACGGCACGCGTGAGTGCCAGATCAAAACCGTCGCGCGTGCCGTCGCGATCCATGCTGGTGAGCAGGATCTCGCCCGCACCGTCCTGCCCGGTCATCTGGTTAGCCCATTGTACAACATCAATGCCGGTATTTTTACGACCGCCATGGGTGAATACTTCCCAGCGCGCCTGTTCATCTTCATTAGCACAATGGACGCGCTTGGCGTCAATAGCCAGCACAATACACTGCGAACCAAAACGTGCAGCGGCTTCCCTGACTAATTCCGGATGTTGTATTGCGGCGGTGTTGATGGCAACCTTGTCGGCGCCTGCGTTGAGCATACGGCGGATGTCAGCAACACTGCGGATGCCTCCTCCCACGGTGAAGGGAATAAACACCTGCGCTGCAATTTGTTCAACAATATGAATCATGGTGTCACGTTGATCAGAACTGGCAGTGATGTCGAGAAACACCAGTTCGTCGGCGCCCTGTTGATCATAACGTCTGGCGATCTCAACCGGGTCGCCAGCATCACGGATACCCACAAATTTCACACCTTTGACGACACGCCCACGATCAACATCAAGACACGGGATAATACGCTTTGCCAGACTCATATCAAACGGACTCGTCCGCCAGTTTTTGCGCAGCCGTCAGATCCAGGGTACCTTCATACAGTGCACGCCCTGTAATAACACCCACGATGCCTTCATCGGCGAACTTGCACAGTGCCGTGATATCTTCCAGCTTGGAGATGCCCCCCGATGCAATCACCGGAATGGAGATGGCGCGTGCCAGATTGACGGTGGCCTCGATGTTCACGCCGCCCATCATGCCATCACGGCTGATATCGGTATAGATAATGGCTTCGACACCATCTTTTTCAAAACGCTGTGCAATGTCAATGACGTCGTGATGTGACAACTTTGACCAGCCATCAATGGCCACTTTACCATTTTTGGCATCAAGGCCAACAATGATGTGGCCAGAAAATTCACGGCACACATCGCCCACAAAATGCGGTGTGTTAATGGCCTTGGTGCCCAGAATAACGTAACGCACTCCTACGTCAAGATACGCCTGAATAGTGTCGTCATCACGAATGCCACCGCCCACCTGCACAGGCAGGTCAGGGTAAGCCTGTACGATTTCGCGAATGATTGCAGCGTTAACCGGCTTGCCCGCAAATGCGCCGTTCAGATCCACAATATGCAAACGCCGCGCACCTGCTTGTACCCAACGTTCGGCAACGGCCAGTGGGTCATCTGAAAACACGGTGTCATCTTCCATCCGCCCCTGACGCAGACGCACACATTTGCCATCTTTCAAATCAATGGCGGGTATCACCAGCATGACATTTTCCTCATAATATAGACACCAAAAATATTCCCACGGATCATTCCGCACACCGCGAGAAATCCTCAGCAAGACCCCCCGGCAATGGCTCCCTGCATTGCCCTACCTTCCGCCCTCCTTGGCGGTCGCCGGCAATGGCTCCCTGCATGTCCTACCTCCTGCATCCATGCAATCGTCGGTAATTGTCCCTGTATGCCCTTATCCCTGAGAGTCATCGGCAACCAACAGCTCACTACACCTTGCCATTCCAACGCATAAAATTCGCCAGCAACACCAAACCGGCATCATGACTTTTTTCAGGATGGAATTGCACTGCAAATACATTGTTATGCGCCATGGCACACACAAAATCCACACCATACTGCGCAGTAGCGGCAGTCTGCATGGGATCTGCAGGATTCACATAATAGCTGTGCACAAAATAGAAGCGGCTGTCCTGCGCGATGCCGTGCCATAAGGGATGTGCCGTCGTCTGGCGCACCTGATTCCAACCCATATGGGGAATTTTCAGAATATCGTTCGTATGTGAATCGCGCATCTGCGCGGGAAAACGCTGTACCCGACCAGGAAAAATACCCAGTCCCGGCACACCATCGTTTTCTTCACTGCAGTCCAGCAATATTTGCAGTCCCATGCAGATGCCCAAAAAGGGCTTGGTTCGCACCACTTCGCGCACCACCTTGTCCAACCCCAGACGTTGCAGCTCTGCCATGCAGTCACGTGCCGCCCCCTGGCCGGGAAACACGATACGATCGGCTTGCATGATGCGCTCCGCACAGGCGGTCACCTCTATCGTGGACGCCCCTGCAACATGTTCCAATGCCTTGGCGACAGAGCGCAAATTGCCCATACCATAATCAATTACTGCAACGCCCGTCATATTCTGGCCATAATAATGTGATGTCGCCGTGAAATCCAAAACGGAATTCAAGGACGCTCAGAGACTGCCTTTAGTAGATGGCATGATGCCCTGCATGCGTGGGTCGTGCTCCAGTGCCATGCGGACGGCGCGACCAAAGGCCTTAAACACGGTTTCGACAATGTGGTGGGCATTACGGCCACGCAGATTGTCAACGTGCAATGTTACCAGTGCGTGATTGACAAAGCCCTGAAAAAATTCGCGGAATAAATCCACATCAAAATCTCCGATGCGCGCACGCGGAAAATCAATATGGTACTCCAGTCCGGGACGGCCTGAGAAGTCGATGGCGACACGCGACAAGGCTTCGTCGAGCGGCACGTACGCGTGACCGTAACGACGTATGCCACGTCTGTCACCCACAGCCTGGGTAATGGCCTGGCCCAACGTTATGCCAATGTCTTCCACGGTGTGATGTGCATCTATGTGCAGATCACCTTCCGCCTTGATGTTGATGTCAATCATGCCATGCCGGGCGATTTGATCCATCATATGATCAAGAAATGGCACGCCCGTTTGAAAGCTGGAGGCACCAGTGCCATCAAGGTTAACGGTAACCTCAATGCGGGTTTCCAGCGTATCGCGTTTGACAGTGGCCTTGCGGTCAGTCATAAACATTCTCCGAAAGTTTATATGAATCTCTGAATAAACCAGAGGTTTCTATAGGGCCTTTTCCAATGCCTGCAAAAAAGCCTGATTCTCTTCTGGTGTGCTGACCGTAACGCGCAAGCAATCTGCCAGCAACGCACTGGCGCCATGCATGCTTTTGATCAGCACGCCTTGCGCCTTGATCGACTCAAAGATATGCGCCGCACGCCCGCTGGGCACACGAAATAAAATAAAATTGGCACGGCTCGGGTAAACCGTAATGCCTTTCAATGCACGCAATGCCGCCAGTAACTGTTCGCGGTGATCGCGCAATTTTGCAGCCTGCGCCTCCAGTATATCGTAATGACGCAATGCAAATTCAGTACTGGCCTGTGTCAATACACTAATATTATACGGTAATCGTATTTTATCCAACTCATTCAGCCATACGGGCGAACCTGTCAGTACACCTATACGCAGCCCCGCCAGCCCCATTTTCGACAATGTGCGCAGCACCAACAGGTTATCGTATTGCGTAAGGTACGGCATGAAAGTGCTATCCGCAAAGGCATTGTAAGCTTCATCGACAACCACCAAACCCGGGCTGATGTCGATCAGCTCGCGCACCTGCTGTTCATCAAACAAATTGCCGGTGGGGTTATTGGGATATGACAAAAACACCACGGCAGGACGGTGCCTGGCTATCGCCTCACGCATGGCAGGCATATCCAGACCATAGTCTTTGGCATCGAGTGGCACACCCACAAACTCCAGACCGACAAACGCCGCAATCATGCGATACATCGAAAACGATGGCTCCGGCGATAACACGGTGCGCCCGGGCGCCGCCACTGCCATGGCAATGATTTGTATCAGCTCATCTGAACCATTGCCCAGCATAATGTCCATGCCCGGCGGCACCTGCAGAGTGCTGCGTAAACGTGCCTTCAAGTCACGCGCATGAGGATCAGGGTAACGATTCAAACTGACCGTGCGCAATACGTTCAGCCATTCATCCACCATCGGTGCAGGCCAGGTATAGGGGTTTTCCATCGCATCCAGCTTGATGAGATGACCCACGTCCGGCACATGATACGCTGACAATGCCCGCAGCTGCGGGCGTATCCACTGCGTCATTATGTTAACGGCCCCGGCATTCATTTAGCAGGCATTCGATATTCAGCAGAACGCGCATGGGCGGTGAGCCCTTCACCACGCGCCAGTATGGATGCACTTTCTCCCAGGGTTGCAGCACCCTGTGCAGAGCACATGATTAAACTGGAACGCTTCTGAAAATCATACACGCCCAATGGGGATGAAAACCGCGCGGTGCGTGATGTAGGCAGAACATGATTCGGGCCCGCACAATAATCACCTACGGCTTCGGCGGTGTAGCGCCCCATGAAAATCGCGCCAGCATTGCGAATGCGTGCCGCCAACGGCTGCGGGTCGGCCACCGATAATTCCAGATGTTCGGGGGAAATAAAATTCGCCACCGCAACGGCTTCATCAATATCACGCACCTGTATCATCGCCCCACGCTTGGCGAGCGATGTTTCAATCACCAGAGAACGCTCCATTGTCGGTAGCAGGCGATCAATACTGGCCTGTACCTTCTCCAGGTAGGCATCATCCAGACTGACCAGAATCGACTGCGCGTCTTCATCATGTTCCGCCTGTGAAAACAGATCCATCGCAATCCAGTCAGGGTCGGTGAGGCCATCACAGATCACCAGAATTTCCGACGGGCCGGCAATCATGTCTATACCCACCGTGCCATACACCATGGCTTTTGCCGTGGCGACATAGATATTGCCGGGGCCAACAATCTTGTCAACACGCGGAATGCTTTGTGTACCATAAGCCAATGCGGCCACCGCTTGCGCGCCGCCCACGGTAAACACACGATCCACTCCAGCGATCGCGGCCGCTGCCAGCACCAGATCATTCAAAATACCCCCCGGCGCAGGAACGACCATAATCAATTCATCAACACCTGCCACTTTGGCAGGAATCGCATTCATCAAAACCGATGAAGGATAGGATGCCTTACCGCCCGGCACATACAAACCCACACGCTCCAGTGCTGTGACCTGCTGACCCAGCACCGTGCCATCAGGCTCGGCATAACTCCAGGAAGCGGATTTCTGATGCGCATGATAGGCGCGTAAACGCGCCGCCGAGAATTCCAGTGCCTCGCGTTGTGCAACAGGAATTTTCTGCAACGCATCCTGTAACCGTTCCTGGGATATTTCCAGATTCGCCATGCGCGCCACATTCAATCTGTCGAAGCGGCCGGTATACTCCAGAACGGCAGCATCACCCCGCATACGCACGTCTGACAGAATCTGGCGCACCGTGCGCATTACGGCATCGTCGGAAACACTTTCCCACGCCAACCTTCTGTCAAGTTGCGTCCAGAAATCAGTGTCTACCGTGTTCAGTCTTTTGATATTAAACATAGTTCAGGTCTTTGCTATTTTGCCTGGAGACGATTACTGTTGGTACGTTTCTGCTCTTTTATCTCCACCGCTTCGGCAATACGTGCGCACACACTTTGCACCAGCGCATGTTTCATTTTCATGGCGGCCTTGTTCACGATCAAACGCGAACTGACATTCGCGATTAATTCCAGGGGCACTAGGCCATTGGCCTTGAGGGTGTTACCGGTATCAACCACGTCTACAATACAATCCGACAAGCCCACGAGCGGCGCCAGCTCCATGGAACCATACAACTTGATGATTTCAACCTGCTTGCCCTGCGCGGCAAAATAACGGCGCGTGGTCGCAACATATTTGGTAGCAATGCGCATGCGTGCTTCACTGTTCTTGAGTGCAGCGGGGCCAGCCAGCATCAGACGACAACAGGCAATCTTCAAATCCAGCGGTTCATACAAACCTTCACCACCGTATTCCATCAATACATCCTTGCCTGCCACGCCCACATCCGCTGCACCGTATTCAACATAGGTTGGCACGTCGGAGGAACGAATAACCACCAGCTTGATGTTAGACTGGTTGGTATCGAGAATCAGCTTGCGACTGGTCTCCGGGTCATCTACAGGCACAATGCCTGCGTGTGCCAGCAGTGGCAGTGCATCCTTGAAAATACGCCCCTTGGCAAGCGCAATGGTTAAAGTCGTATTCATGATCTAAACTTCATAGTCAACGACATGGCGATCCAGACGGATCTCCTGCACAAAATTCGCAACGTCAAGATATTGAGGATGCTTCTGATACGCGTCCAGACACCCCCAGCTTGCAAACTCGGAATACAACGACACGTCAGCCATAGGCGGGGATGCTTCCGCCACACGCGCATTAATACCAACCTCAAGGTGTTTTATTTCCCCGATGGTATGACACAATCCTTCCAGCAATACCTTGAGCTTCTCGGCATTCTCTTTTCTGCTGGCACCCATTGCATGGTCCTTAAGGCGCCACAATACAATATGCTTGATCATGCGTGTACCCGTCGAATGCTCCCGCCCATCTGCCGCAGCTTTTCCTCAATGCATTCATAACCACGGTCGATATGATAAATACGGTCTATCAGTGTATCGCCTTCCGCCACCAGTCCGGCAATCACCAACCCTGCAGAAGCGCGCAGGTCTGTCGCCATTACGGGTGCGCCGGTAAGTTTTTCTACGCCGCGAATAATGGCGGTGTTACCTTCCAGACGAATATCCGCGCCCATACGCTGCATTTCCTGCACATGCATAAAACGGTTTTCAAACACGGTTTCAGTGATGGTCCCCGTGCCTTCGGCAATCATATTGAGCGCGGTAAACTGCGCCTGCATGTCAGTGGGAAATGCGGGGTATGGCGCGGTGCGTATATCAACGGCGCGCGGACGACGGCCCTTCATATCCAGCTCAATCCAGTTTTCACCGACTTCAATTTCGGCACCGGCTTCACGGAGTTTCAGCAACACAGCTTCCAGCAAATGCGGATTGGTATCACGCACCTTGATACGCCCACCGGTAATCGCCGCCGCCACCAGATAAGTGCCGGTTTCAATGCGATCAGGCAAAATATTGTAATGTGCGCCACCCAGACGCGCCACACCTTCGATGGTGATGGTGTCTGTGCCCGCGCCTTGAATTTTTGCGCCCATCTTGATCAGGCAATTCGCCAGATCCACCACTTCAGGTTCGCGCGCAGCATTTTCAATAATGGTGGTACCGTCGGCCAGTGTCGCCGCCATCATCAGATTTTCCGTGCCCGTCACCGTCACCACATCAAGAAACAGATGAGCGCCTTTCAAGCGCTGCGAAGACGCGCGTATATAGCCATTTTCCACCTTGATGGTCGCGCCCATGGCCTCAAGGCCATGAATATGCAGGTTGACCGGCCGCGCACCAATGGCACACCCCCCTGGCAACGATACATTGGCTTGACCATAATGCGCCAGCAAGGGACCCAGCACCAGAATCGAGGCACGCATGGTCTTGACCAATTCATAAGGCGCGAAAAAATCGCTGATGGTACGCGGATCAACTTCCACATTCATGCGCTCATCCACGGTCACCTGCACACCCATTCGACCCAGCAATTCCAGGGTCGTGGTAATGTCGCGTAGATGCGGCACGTTACTGATGGTGACGGGCTCATCGGCCAGCAAGGTCGCTGCCAGAATCGGTAATGCTGCGTTTTTTGCTCCGCAAATACGGACTTCGCCGTTCAGCGGTACTCCGCCGGTAATAAGTAGTTTATCCATTAGTCCGTCGTTATCAGGTCAGGTTAAGAATCAGGGTTGTCGTATAAAATGACAGGCGGGTAACACTGTATATACATTTATTGGCGATGTACCCATGCGTTTCGCCTTATTGTGTCTTGCTCACCTTTTCCCACTCCGCAGGCGCGTAGGTGCGCATCGACAAGGCATGAATCTCCGAGTGCATTCTATCACCCAGGGTGGCGTAAACCATACGATGCTGTGCAAGCATGCTCTTGCCATCAAAGGCATCGGCGATGATGACTGCTTCAAAGTGAACACCATCATCACCCTGTATTTGCACAATACTGCCCGGCAAACCCGCCTCAATCAGTTGTTTGACGTCTTCAGCACGCATAACAAATCCTTCAATAATACATTCGTGGTAAATTTTTTTATTATACCAAATATATCAAAAGGATAGTGTGGATTGCGGTGTTGTGGGGGGAAATACTTTGAAAAAACGCGGGGAAACACTCTGTCTATGGGCACCACATACAGCGCGGCCTGCTCCACACAAGACACGCAAGGTATTGATAAACAATATCAATTAATTATTTTAAAAAATCCTGCCTGCAAGTACAAGCGGCGGCGCAACGCAAGCAAAAATGCCAGGCTATGTCAAATACCGGCTCATAATGACGTGAAATGAGCAATTGGCATCCCGATACAGGTCATCGAAGAAAATGCCGACCCTGAACAAGGAAGAGTTCGGGGAATGCGCCCCGCACCAGGTAACGGTGCCAGTCAGGCTAACAACATGGTCATCTTCCGCATAAAAAATTTTGACCGGTCGACCGGGGTCCACATAAACCGATAATATAACCCCCATACCTGATATTGAAATATCCTGCACTTGCGAAATTTCATGAAATGCACTCTGAACTTCCATGGTAAACGTACCTTCGCAACGACCCATGCGAAGTGGTTTACGTTCATGCTGACGCTTTTCAGTACCCATTTTTTGCTCCCGTGATATACCTAAACCCGTGTAAATGGTATCGGCCAGCGAGGCTGGCGGCTGAAGGCAAAAAAACTGGCAGGATTGTTTCAAAGCCACAGGAGGTGGCCTTGCGCCGATACCACAGGAACCAAGTGATCTTAATCTTGATCTTTTCGAAACATAAAGCAACCAAAACAATTGGTTACCTCATTCATACCAGACCAGCAACCTACATTCAAACTACAGGAAGAATCTGCTCCAAGCCACTTACCGTGGCAATCGCCAGCATTTGCGGGGGGATATTTTTGAAGATGATGCGTTTGCCCTGCCCTCGCGCGGCGCGCATCCATTCCACCAGCAAGGCAAGGCCGGCACTGTCGGTGCGGCTAACGCCCTGCAAATCAAGCGTGATGTCACCCTCCTGAGCAAGCAGCGATGAGCTGGTGCGCCACGCCGCAGGAACGGTTTCAAATGTCAGGTCACCGGACAATAAAAAACTACCCTGTTCGACAGAGGGTCTGATTTGCACATTACTACCATCACCCCCGTTGCGGGTGACGCTCATGGCGCCGCAGTACGAGACGATTTGACCGGAGGCGCAGAAGACTGGTTGCGCTGGGCAAGCTTGTCAATTAATGGATCCAGTCCGCTCTTGCGTATTTCATTGGAGAAACTGGTGCGGTAATTGGTCACCAGGCTCACGCCATCAATCGCTACATCGTGAACTTTCCATTCACCGTCTTTTAATGACAGACTGTAATCAATGGGTATGGGCGTTGCACCCGCCTGTGCTATTTCTGTATGCACCGTTACCTCGGTGGCACCTGGTTCGGCACGCACAGGGAAATAGGTAATTTTGCGATCCGTATAGTCGGTAAGCGAAGTCGCGTAGGTGCGCACCAGCAGATTACGGAATTCCTCAACAAACCGGGTGCGCTGGGCCGGGGTCGCCGTGCGCCAATGTTTACCCAGCACCCAGGATGCCATGCGCTCAAAGTCAAAATGCGGCAAGACAATATCGCTGACCAAGGCATAGATGCGCGTGGAATCCTTGCGGATAATGGCCTGATCTTCCTTGAGCTTGGCAAGCATGCTGTCGGCCGTTTGCTTGATCATCTCCAACGGCGGCTGAGGCGCCGCAACAGCCATGTTAATACTGGCAGTACCCAGCGTTAGCAGGCACAGGAATAATAGTCTGGTTATAACTCGGTTCATTGATCACCTCCGGTGACATTGTGTAACTGCGCAACACGCATATTGTATTCATAAACGGTTTTGATGTAATCCGTTTGGGCCAGTACATAGCCTTGAAACGCGGAGATTACACGGTCTGCCGTTTCCAGCCCCGCCTCAAAATCCGCATACCGACCCACCATCCAACGCCGCGCATGATGGGTACCCTTGCTTAATTCCTGCAGGGCCGTATATTGGGCTTGCATCTGGTAGTACTGTTCGGCAACCTGAAACGGAATGCCTTGCCGGGCCAGTGCAGATTTGGCTATCAATGCACTTAACTCCGCCTGTTCCTGAGCCACTCTGGCACGCTGCACACCGCGCTGCCAATCCCATTTCAGCCCTATCATCGGCGTGAGTCCGATTTGATTAAACGGGTCATGGATATAGGGGTTATCCAGTTGATCACGGTTCGGTGAATAAGAAAACACACCCGCAACCCCCGCATATAAATTGGGCTTGGCATCCGCGCGCCGTGCGTCTATCAAGGCGCGACGTGCCTGCAAACCCGCTTCTACCTGCTGCATTTCAGGACGTTGCAGCAATGCCTGCTGCTGAAAGTCCGCGAGAACGCCCTCAGGCAGTGTCACGGCAGACAAGGCATTATCGACCAACTGCAATTCATCTGTTGAATTGGCGCCAATCAGTACTCGCAAGCCTTCCAGAGCGACTTTCTGCGTACCATCGACCTGGGCAATGTACTGACTTATCAGCGAGTGCCCTGCCTGCAGCGCAAAAATATCGGCCTGCCGCATATCACTTTCGCCTTCATTCAGCCATTTCTGGGCAACGTCAACCGCCTTGGCAATACGTGTTCGCACATCTTCGAGAAAACGAAAACCATCCCGCGCGGCAAGGTAACCATAATAGGCACGCTTCACATCCATCACCGTAGTGGCACGCTGGATACGCACGTCATCTTGCTTGACCTGCACATTGGCCTGCGCCGCCGTGGTATAGCTCTCAACCTTGCCAAAGGTATACAACGGCTTGATGATGGTTAACTGAAAATTCAACCAGGGCGATACACCATTTTTTTCCAGGTCGTATTTATCGGAACGCAGGGTGCAATTCCCCGACACGCATCCGCTGTTTTCGAACGGGCTGCCCTCCACCCCCGGCGAAATGGCCAAAAAAGCATTACCGTCAAATTTCCAGTCTTCATTACCCTGCACTTCCTGCACCAGGGCCCGCGCACTTTCTACAAAATGCTGCCGTTCAGCAATGCGCGGATCCGTATTCAAGGCACGCTCGGTCGCCTGCTCCAGTGTCAATGTAATGGTTTCCGCGGTAGCCGCGGTACCTGTCAATAGCCCCGCCAGCAGCACGGCACAAATCCGTATCACGGCACCGCTCCTTCCGCTGTCTTATTACCTTCAGCCGCCTTGTCGAATAAAAACCGTCCCACCATTTGCTCCAGAATAAATGCCGACTGAGTCAGCTTGATTTCTTCACCGTACTTCAACATTTTTTCCGACCCGCCCGGCTCCAATGCAATATATTGTTCACCCAGCAGGCCCGCCGTTAATATGCTTGCGGACGTGTCCTCCGGAAGTTTATGCTTGGAATCAATATTGATTGTCACCAGTGCCTCATAGGCTTTGTCATCATACACGACGGATTTGACACGGCCAATACGCACACCCGCCACTGTGACTGGCGCACGTTCCTTTAATCCACCAATATTTTCAAAGTGTGCAACCACCTCAAAGCCTTCCTGACCCGAGAATGAACTCAAATTGCTGACCTTCATCGCCAGCATCACCAAGGCGGCCAATCCCGCTGCCACAAACACGCCTACGGCGATTTCCTGGGTTCTTTTTTGCATTACTCAATCGCTCCCAAACATCAGTGCTGTTAGTATGAAATCCAGCCCCAGTACGGCAAATGCCGTGTGCACCACCGTGCGGGTAGTGGCGCGGCTCACGCCTTCGGTGGTAGGCACGGCATCGTAACCTTCAAACACCGCAATCCAGGCGGCCACAAAACCAAACACCACGCTCTTCACCAAACCATTGACGATATCATCGTAAAAATCCACCTTGGATTGCATTTGCGACCAGAATGCGCCGCTGTCCACGCCCAGCAAACCCACACCCACAAAATAACCGCCCAATACACCCACCGCACTGAACATGGTCGCCAGCAAGGGCATCGACAAAACAGCCGCAATGAAACGCGGTGCGATCACGCGTTTCATTGGATCGACCGCCATCATTTCCATGCCGGCCAGTTGCTCAGTTGCTTTCATCAAACCAATTTCGGCAGTCAATGCCGAACCCGCGCGCCCTGCAAATAACAGGGCTGCCACCACCGGCCCCAACTCGCGCACCAAAGACAGGGCGACGACCTGACCCAGCGAGTCTTCGGCACCAAAGTCCACCAGGGTATTATACCCTTGCAGGCCCAGCACCATGCCCACATTCAAGCCGGAAATGACGATCAACATCATTGACAAAACGCCCACTGAATAAAGCTGTATGATCAACAATCGCGGGCGCGTCGCCAGCGCAGGCAACGCTGCCAATACCCGTAATAAAAATAAACCGCTGCACCCCAGACGTTCGAATATCGCGAGGCTGGTGCGCCCCAGATTCTGAAACCAGTCGATCAAGGCGTCACCCCAGCCAGCAAGTCCTGCGCATAATCGACGGCCGGATAATGAAAGGGCACGGGACCATCGGGCAATCCACCCAGAAACTGCCGAATCCACCCCGACTCGCTATGACCCAATTCCTGGGGTGTGCCATAACCCACCACCTTGCCACCGGCAATCATATACATGTAATCACTGATCATGCTCAACTCGTGTACATCATGTGAAACGATAATGCTGGTAATGCCCAAGGTGTCCGTAAGCATGCGAATCAACTGCATGATAACACCCACGGTAATCGGATCCTGGCCGGTGAAGGGTTCATCATACATGATCATGGCGGGGTCAAGCGCAATCGCCCGCGCCAGCGCCACCCGTCGCGCCATACCGCCGGAAAGCTCGGCCGGCATGAGATCACGCGCGCCACGCAGCCCGACAACCTGCAATTTCATGAGCACCAGATCACGCAACATGGATTCCGGGAGACGCGTATGCTCACGCAACGGAAAGGCCACATTTTCAAAAACAGTAAGATCGGTAAATAATGCGCCGGTTTGAAACAGCAGACTCATGCGTTTGCGCAGGCGATACAGGTTATCACGGGAAACGCCGTGAATATTCTCGCCTTCAACCAGCACACTGCCCGCCAACGGGGCCAATTGACCGCCAATAAGTCGCAGCAAGGTCGTTTTGCCTGTACCGCTCGGCCCCATAATGGCGGTAATTTTACCGCGCGGGATGTCGAAATCCATCCCATCAAAAATCGTACGGGCGCCATGTGCAAAGCGCAGGTCACGAATTTTAACCATCAGCGCGCTATCATCGTGTTGTGACATTATGAATCCCTTATACGCCTAGCCCGCTCATCAAGCGCACCCAAACAAGCGGCGGAAGCCCCCCCCTGTCGCACTATTATAACAGTTATTCACGACTCGAAAACGAACGGCAAATAACCTATAGCTTTATATGGGAATTAATTTGTGCAAGCGTTGCGCGGGCGCATGATCCTGATAATAATTATTGATCTGCCCGCAAGGAATATACCCGGATTTGAGATAGAGCGCCAAGGCAGTCTGATTATCGGCACGTACTTCGAGGCATAGACGGTTACACCCCCTGCTTACGGCGGCCAATTCAGCCGCTGCAAGCAGGGCACGGGCAATACCGCGCCCTTGTACACGGGGGTGTACCACCAGGGAATAAATCCGACCACTCAATGATCCGCGCCGATACAACACCACACTGTTGGCAACCACTTCACCGCCTTCTGCGTACACCAGAACGGAGGCTGTATTGCCCTTCAGAAAGCGCCGGAAACTTTGTCGACTCAGACGATCCCCCGGGAAAATCGCCTCTAATTTAACCAGCGCGTCTACATCTTCAGAAATAGCAGGGCGTATCATTACAACACACGCGTCCTCTACTGATGAAACGCCGTGCGATCCACATTTACCTGCGGTTCATGATGGCGTAACGTAAACTTCTCTCCAAACAATACCGGGCGGTAACTCATTTTAACCTTACGCAGGTTCTCCAACCCCAGATCGTCCCCCACGTTGATGTATACACAATCATCATAGACCTTGGCAAATTCATGGAACAGGAATTGCGCTGAGCCCAGCACCGCAAAGTTGGTTTTTTCCACCAGGATACTGGCAACACTCGGTGTAATACGCTCGCCCATGGTAAAGCCTTCCAGCCGACCGTCAATAAACAGACACAGCCCCTGCAGATCAAGCTGATCATAATGCTTGATAGCGCGCTCTATGGCCTTGCGCTCCATTTCCACTGTGTAGAAAAAGTCGCTGATCGCCTCGCCCGTAAGATATTTGAGGCGATTTTTCAGCCAGGTTTCAAACAAGGTGCGTATCCCTTCCCAGTGTTGCGGCCCCAGAACTTCGAGACGGTAATCAGGATAGGCACGACGAAACTGGTTAATTTCACCGCGCTTGGTTTTGTAGGGATTACCCTTGAGCTGGATCAAATCTTCCGTCGAGTAAATATAATCAGGCAGGGCACGCTCCACCAGCCACGGCGACCGCGCTGACGCAACCACCGCCTCTTCACTCGCGCCTATCTCCGCCAGGGCGCTGGCATCGACATTCAATACCTGCAGAAAGTCCTTATACACATATTCAACGACACTGAGATAAGGTGAAGGGTTATGGCTGTCCATAATCTCAAAGCACACTTCCAGTGCGCGCGCCTGGCGTGATGGATCACCCAGTGGCGGCAGCAGCATGGTCAGACAATTACCATTGAGTGAAAACAGGCAGAAACAGTCCTCAATCACCTGATAAAACGCGCTCATGCGAGATAACCAAATGATATTGTTAGAAAAAGTGTAGTCTGAAATGGGAATTTGCAGAGACTGTTGATAACGCTCAAACAGTGTTTTTGTTTCAATGGTGAAGGGATAAAGACGGTAACCGGAGATGGCGAGATAACTCTTGGGGAAGAGGTCATTGGATAATACAGTAAGGTTGCTGGGACACGTTCGGCTCACCTTCACCTGGCTTGAATCCAGGTTAAAATGACCGGCGTGCACGCTGCTACCGGGAGGTTCTTCTGTTTGTGTTAGCATGTATGCTCCTGAACTGAATTCTTAAAATGAAGTAAAATACGTGGAGGGATTTCCCCACATTCTGTAATCGCGGTGCTTGCCTCGGTTACAGTTGTTTGTATAGCGGCATGGTTCCGACCATCAATAGCCCCCTGAGTTAATTACTGATACGCTGTTGCCTTTAATAAAGCAAAACACAACCTTTGTAAAGAGTTATTACAAAAAAATTCCGGAATCTTTTACAACACCACCTTATGACCTACTTCACCAAACGCTACCACCCTCCCGGTACAGCTCCCGGAGAACTGACCTCGGACGCGAACACGGCAGGGCAACCCCTCACGATCCGGCTCATTGATTATGACGCGACAGAGTATGCCGAGAAGGAAAACATCACTTTCGCCGAGTGCCTGCCACACCTTCAGCACCCCGCCATGACCTGGGTGCATATCCACGGCCATGCCGCACCCGACCTGTTGCGCGACATCGGCAGTGCCTTTGGCCTGCACCCATTGGCGCTGGAAGATGTGCTCAATTCCGGGCAGCGCCCCAAGGTAGAATCATATAATGATCAACTGTTCATCATTATGACCCTGCCAGTACGCCACAATGGCTCCATCACTACCGAACAGGTGAGCCTGTTCATGGGAAAAGACTTTATTGTCAGCTTTCATGACGGGGTGGCTGACCCCTTTGAGCTGGTACGCAAACGCCTGCGCAACCACAGTGGGCACATTCGCAGCAGCGGGCCGGATCACCTGCTGTATGCCCTGCTTGACGTCATCATTGATGAAGGGTTTCCGGTACTGGAAGACCTCGGCGAAGGCATCGAAGATATTGAAGAAGTACTGCTCGCCTCCCCCGACAAAACCACACTGCGCGGTATTCACCACATCAAACGCGAGCTACTATTACTGCGCCGTATGCTCTGGCCACAACGCGAAGTGCTGAACTCACTGCTGCGCGGTGACCATGCGCTGATACACGATGACACCAAAACCTATCTGCGTGACTGTTATGATCACACCATACAGATCATGGATCTGCTGGAAACCTACCGTGACATTATGACCAGCATGCTGGACGTCTATCTTTCCAGCGTCAGCATGCGCCTGAATGACGTGATGCGCGTTCTCACCGTCATTGCCACATTATTTATACCGCCCACTTTTGTGGTGGGCGTGTACGGCATGAATTTTGACCCGGCGGCAAGCCCCTGGAACATGCCCGAACTGGAATGGCGGTATGGCTACGTGTTCGTCTGGCTCGTGATTATTGCCATGATGGGTGGATTGTTAATTTATTTTAAACGTAAAAAATGGTTTTGAGCGGCAGGTCAGACGCCTTAAAAGAGATTCCGGGAAACATATGCTAATACATATTCATATACGCGACTTCACCATTATCGACCAACTGGAGCTGGATCTCGCACCCGGCATGACCGTACTCACCGGTGAGACGGGCGCCGGCAAATCCATTATTATTGACGCCCTTAATCTGGTACTGGGCAATCGTGCCGACAGCGGCGTGGTACGTCACGATTGTGCGCGCACAGACATCAGCGCCACATTTGATATCAGCAACATTAAAACGGCTCAGGCATGGCTGGAAGAGCATGAATTGAATGTCGAGAACAACAGCGAATGCATACTGCGCCGCACCATTACCCATGAAGGCCGCTCAAAAGGTTACATTAACGGCAGCGCCGTACCTATCCAGTCATTGCAAACCTTTGGCGATAACCTGGTGGACATTCATGGACAACATGAACATCAGTCATTGCTCAAAAACGATATGCAGCGCCAGTTACTCGATGACTACGCCGGCCATGCCGACATACTCGCAGCACTTGCCACCACTTATCGTCAATGGAAAATCATGGGCGCCGAACTGGAACTGCTGCGCAACGCCACACAAGACCGTGATGCGCGTCTCGATACCCTGCGTTACCAGATACACGAACTCGAAACATTGGCACTGACCGAACATGAAGTCGGCGCACTTGAAGAAGAACGCACGCGCCTCGCCAATTCCGGCCGCCTGCTTGATACCTGCCAAACAGCCCTGCATAATCTCTACGAGAGCGACACCAACGACATCTTCACCATGCTGGGGCGCACCCTGAGTGAACTTGAACAGCTGCGCACGCTGGATAGCCGCCTATCCAGCGCCTGTGACCTGCTCAATAGCGCGCATGCCCAGATTGAAGAAAGCGCCAACGAATTACGTCATTACCGCGACACGCTTGATCTTGATCCGGCGCGATTGTCATGGGTAGAACAACGTCTTGATGCCATACATCAACTGGCGCGCAAACACCGCACCGTACCCACGGCCTTGACCACCCTGCTCGCCACATTAAAAACCGAACTGTCTAGCATCGAACACCGTGACGAACACCTGGAACATCTGCAAAGCCAACTTGCTGCCCTGAGTCACACCTACCTCCAGCAGGCCCATCAACTCACCGTCAGCCGCACACACACCGCACAGGTATTCGGCAAAAAAGTCACAGACGCCATGCAACCACTCGGTCTGGCGGGCGCAAGCTTTGCCATCACCTTACAACCACTCAATACCGACACTCAGGAAAAAGAACAGGAAGTACGCTTTTCCGCCACCGGCATGGAGCGTATCGACTTTCTGGTCAGCACCAATCCCGGCCAACCACTAAAGCCGCTCGCCAAAGTCGCCTCGGGGGGTGAGCTATCGCGTATCAGTCTTGCCATACAAGTCATCGCTGCACGCAGCAGCCATATCCCCACGCTGATTTTTGACGAGGTAGACACCGGTATTGGCGGCAGTGTCGCTGAAACCGTAGGCTGGCAATTACGCGCGCTCGGCGAATCCCATCAGGTCATGTGCGTTACCCATCTACCACAAGTCGCGGCGCTTGCACATCATCATCTGCATGTCAGCAAGGAAAGCATGCAGGGCACTACCACTACCCGTATTCGTGCTCTCACCGATACTGCCCGCAACGAAGAAATCGCCCGCATGCTGGGCGGCGTAGAGATTACCGCGCAGACACGCGCACATGCCAGGGAAATGATTGGACAGGCCAATAAAAAAAGGCGGAGCTGACGCCGAGCCTGACACCCCGGTGCACCCTCATGCTCATGTATCACCCACAAAGCGCATCGTCCACGAACATCTTCAACAACACCCGTATCGTAAACTCACCGATTCTGACATCGTTTATTTCACTAATTCACTGTCAATCACAGCCTCCCGAGGCAAGCGCCAGGGTCGATCGCAATTCTTGGCTCTGAAATAATCCCCGCCCTTACGAACTTCATCATCCGTTCCCCAGTGAATCTCCTTATCCAGTTTTTTCAACAATGGAATATGTTTTGAGCAATGTATATATGCTTCTTCAACATGTACAAATACCCAACGCTCCGGCTTTTGCCCATTAGGTGAATAAATAGCGTCCTTGATGGCATCCGGTAGATTCTCCTCGCGGGGAATCTCACCATTTTCTACAATTCGAGCTGTTCCATTAACATGCAAACCAATCGTGTTACGGAAAAAATCAATAAAAACCATTCCAATATGCGGATTCTCGGAAATGTTACCCAGACTGGCCAACACGCCATTACCCCGGTATTCTGGATACGCCAAAAAATCATTTCCTATAACATGAATAAACCCGGGCGACCCGGCCCGAAACGAGCAATCACACTCACCGTGTGCATCAGACGTTGCAATAAAAACCATCTCCTGCTGCGCAATAAACTCCCGCATTGAGGTATTCAGATAATTCAGCATCTGTTTATTGTAAAACGCCGCTGCTTTCTTGCTTGTACCGTATGCCTCTTGTAACGCGTGCTCAGCATTTGAACCAGGGATAGTCATAACGATTTCCTTGCATTAATAGGATGATGTTAGCACCAGGGTAGGGTCAGCGCCCTTCCAGCATTCTACACCCAACCCTCACCACCACAACCCATTCAGTTTCGCATTGCGACAAACACATCCACGCCGTTTGTCATGCTCGAAAAACTCCCACGCAATGCGTGCATTATGACCAAGTGATGTTTCCACATATCCGTATTTGCAAATTAACAATATATTAGGAATAGCACTGGTGAAAGCTTAATTTAAGGGGACGTACACCGTCGCAGGTATAATTTAGCATCGCACCGCCAAAGTATAGTGAGGGTTTACAGGCTTAACATCAACCTACCAGCCCAACTTACCGCGTTGGCGGCGAGATGCAGATCATCGCCTTCATCACCGAGGCGGTGGCGATGCAAAAAATCCTCACGGCTCTGGGCGAGGCAACCTCGCCACCCCGTCTGGCGAAAGCGTACGAGCCACCGTTGTGGGAGATGCAGGGCATCGACCCGCAGGCTCAGCCAGAACCAGACTACGCGTTCGATCAACGCGTCGCGTGATAGAGGGGCTAAAACAAGACGAGTCGTCGCTCGTCACGGGACAGCTTGCGCCCACGGCCCCCATCTCAATCCACGGCGGCAAATCCTGCAGCTTCAAGCCGTGATCTCCTTGGGATACGGGTGGAATCCAAATACATTTTTCACAAACTTTCGTTTGACGTCAGCTTTCTGTGGGTGCGACACTTCACCAGATGCCTTTGGAATTCCTATCCTTGGAGCATAAGGCTACACGGGTTATCCCCCACTCGCCTAAATCGCAACTGGGGCGTTTAAGACATGAGCAAGAAAATATTCCTCTCGGCAGTTTCCAGCCAATTCAAACCCTGCCGCGATGCGCTCGCCAGCGACTTGCGCGCCATCGGTTGCGAGGTGCGGGTGCAAGAAGATTTTCAGCAAGGGCCGCGCACGCTCCTCGAACGTTTGGAAGACTATGTCACCCAATGCGACCGCGTGATCGCGCTGGTGGGTGATGCGTATGGCTACGAGGCCGGGGGCGACGCGCTGCCAGCGAACGCTCCACCTCGTTCGTACACGCAATGGGAATACTATTTTGCGCGGGGTGAGCGGCTGCGC
>JAHFRW010000034.1 GCA_023266055.1 Gammaproteobacteria bacterium
TAGGCCGATATGCCCCGTGCGCAGGGTCTCGACCGCAAAAAACACCTGCTCTCCTGTCTGATCCTGCAAAACGTTGCCCAGCAAATTGCCAAACAGCTTAACGCGTGCCCGCAGTTCTTTGTCGCTCATGATAATAGTGATCTTTCTTTATAATAGACGTAATGGGATGATAGGACACAAACCCTCCCATTATAGCCGGTTTCATTGTTTTTGATAAACAAATGACGGGTCAATTGGTTGCAACTGAAAGCTAAAGTAACTTACTCTGAAAATCAGAAGACCCCCCAGGGTGGGGCAGGGGGCCTTCCGATACATTTTATTTGGGCAGTTTTTTCTTGGAGAAATACCAATCAGTCATCTGTAAGCCGGGTGTATTAACGCGCTCTTCGGCAGCCTGTGCAGTTGCGGGAGGCGGCACAATAACATCCTGTCCGGGTGTCCAGTTGGCGGGACAGGCAACACCATGTTTGTCGACGGTTTGCAGCGCATCAATCACGCGGGTAATTTCATCAAAGTTACGGCCAACATTGAGCGGATAATAAATCATGGCGCGCAGGGTACGTTTCGGATCAATAAAGAATACACAGCGCACGGTGGCGGTTGCCGCGCTGGGAGTGTGCACCATGCTGTATAATTGAGCTACCTTTTGATCCAGGTCGGCGATAACGGGGAACCGAATTTTAACACCGAACTTTTCTTCGATGTTACGTGTCCATGCAATATGGCTGTAAACACTGTCTATCGAACAGGCCATCAAGGCCACACCTTTGCTTTCGAGTTCTTCATGGCGTTTGGCAAATTCAATGAATTCCGTGGTGCATACGGGGGTGAAATCTGCCGGATGTGAAAATAGAATCACCCATTTATCCTGTTGCCAGGTGGACAGGCGCAGCACGCCCTGCGTGGTGACCGCTTCAAAATCAGGCGCAGGACCATTGAGTGCAAGGCGTGGTGCGGGAGATGGAAGTATTGCTGTTTCTGATGTGGTTGGGGTAGTCATGGAAAACCTCCTGTAAGCGTGAAAATTAGCGGGCGGTTGCCCGTGTCGTGATATTAACATTTTTTTGACGGGTAATGAGTGGCTATGCAGCCCTTGAAAAAGTAGCGTATGAGCCCCATATAATAAATGTCTATGGGGAAAATTAATTATTAACAGGAGATTGATATGGCAACGCGTATAGAAACCCATCCAATAACTGATCAGGTTGTAAAGTCGGCACATGAAACCCTGGATCGCATTTCAGGGCCGGTAAGCCACGCGGAAGAAAGCCTGCGAGAGACCACCTATAAAGCGCAGGAAAGCATCAAGGCCACCGCAAAAAAAACCAAGGAAGGTACTCGGGAATTAACCAATTCCGTGACGGAATATATTCAGGAAAATCCCCTGACGTCGGTGGGTCTTGCAGCAGCGATCGGTATAGTGGCAGGTGTATTGTTACGACGTTAACATTAAAGAATGTTGTCAGGGGTGGATTCATCAATGTCATCTGTTGAACCCCCCGCCGATTCATCTCCTGTAGATGCTGCGGAACCATCCCTATTACACAGGGCGACTGGGTTGCTGCATGCTATTCGTGCAGTCTTTGGTGGGCTGTGTACATTGGCAGCA
The DNA here is from genome assembly GCA_023266055.1 of Gammaproteobacteria bacterium. Lineage (GTDB taxonomy): Bacteria > Pseudomonadota > Gammaproteobacteria > Ga007554. Next base: position 1,610 of record JAHFRW010000034.1, read on the forward strand.
ATGGAAGCGCGTTTGGCAGGCTTAAGTGTCATCGCGATTCTGGGGTTGGGGGTGGCTACGGGCATACTGTTTGCTGCTACGTGGTTATTGCTGATGGCAGTGTTGGCCATGTGGTTAGTACAGATGGGACTGGGATGGGGATTGGCATTGCTGTGTATTGTTCCCATCAATCTGTTGGCAGGTGCAGGTCTGATAATGTTCATCTGCGGACTCAGTCGCAACTTGCTGTTTTCTGCGACCCGTCGTCAGGTGAGTGCCCTTGCCAGAGAAAAAATATATGCGAAAAATAAAGCAACTGAAGCAAGCGATTCATGATGAAGAAATGCGCCTGGAGCAGAATCGGCTACAGGTGAATCTTCAGGCTCAACAGTTACAAACACGCCTTCTGGAACAGCTTCGTGGCCCCCACATATTGCTGGGCGGATTGGGGGTGGGCGTGCTGTTAGGCTTGTTGGGGAGAAAACGCCGTGATTCTGGTGCGACCACAGACAAAAAATCCCGCCGCCACCGGTGGCGGCGTACCCTAAAAACGTTTACGCGATATGCGCCCGTTGTGTCAGCGGCCGCAAGAAATTTAAATGCGGAGTTGCAAAAACGAAAAAAGAACGCTACTGCTTCCGAACCGGAATGATGACAGTGATCCTGGAATCTGCCATCACTCTGATAGTTGATTCACCTGTTTCGCCAGCAGAGCCCAGTGCATGCAGTGTCCACACACCTTCGGGTAGACCATCCAGCATGAATCTTCCCTGGTGATCTGTTAGCGGTGCAATATCCGGTGCAGGGCCGGCGCCCTGTGTTACGAATATCGAGGCGTATTCAAGGGGCTGACCACTCTCTTCCATCACTACTTGACCATTCACATTTCCAGTCATATCGTACCTCACGGGTCATTACGTTTATGCTAAGGAGCCTCTGATTCAATCAGAGGCTCCTTAGCTATTCTTTAAGATAAGTATTTAAAGATCCACCACAGGAGGTTGATCAGTTACAGAATGCTCCATTTTTTCAGGCGATCAAACACGGGAGGCGTTATTCGTGTGGCAGAGTTGCCCGCAGAATTCCCGTAGTTGTGAATGCCCACTACGTAACGCTTCCCATTGCGTTTAATGTAGACAGGCGCACCACTTTGTCCGCCAACAGTGTCTATATCGTAAACGAGCGTTTTGGTGGTTGCAATTTTGATGCGTCGTTTCATGCCCCACATTTCCGCAAAAGGCTTGTCACCCGGATAACCGGATAGGATTGCTGATCTGGCGAGCAGTGCCTTGCTGTCGAATGATGCGAAGCCAAATTTACCCAGGTTTCGTCCGCCGAACGATCCGGCAGGCAGTACGACACAGCCGTAATCATGTTCTGGTTTCTTGCCATTCACCCATCCGCGTACAGAACGAAAGGTAGTGGAGGTGGCCGCACCATAGGGTTGCAATGCACCGTTGGCACCGGGTATAACCTCAACTTTACGTGCCCAGCCACCCTGGTTATGAAGGTACACGCAATGCCCGGCGGTGATAACGGCACGTGGCCCAACGAAAAACCCGGTACCACGATAAGTTTGTCCACTGGGAAAAGTGATGCGCAATGCACAGATACGACGCCAGGGGTTGCTGCTGGTATTCTCGACCCGTTTACGGTCGTCAGTACCGATAATGACTTCCATGGTTGCCGCAGCTTCATTGATGAGTGCAGTTAATTCCTCACTCATTTCTGCACCGCTCTCACTGCTGGGTTTATCTTGTGTTGTTTCAAGAAGTCTGGCAAAAGTGCCTAGAATATTTCTCACGGGTGATATTTTTTTACCGGCTTTTTTAATCGCTCCAGCAGCCAGGCGCTTCACGCCACGTCTGGCGATGGGTGATAGCTTACCGATTACTTTTTTTGCCACGGCAGGCCCGATGCTGGAAATGAGTGTAGGCACAAGGGCCGCGAGGAATGGAAAGAATTCTTCCTGCCCACTGGTTTCTTGCCCGTGTTCGATCGCGGTACCCGCTTCCATCATTTCCGCCGCTTCACTACCAAACAACCCATTGATGGTATCAAAGAGACCCTCCTCGCCCGACTCCTCACCGGATTCTTCGCCGCCTGCCTGTAGCTGTTCAGGCGTGGCCTCAAAATATTCTTCACCTGATTCCTGACCTTCTGGATTACCAATCTCCTCATTGAGTTCCGCGGCTTCTACCATGCCCTCTGTACCGCCTACCGTGATGGGATCCTCGCCGAATGATTCCTCGGAAGTATATTGGCTACCTTCATCCTGGCGGGTTGTACTGAACATGGTGGAAATGGTTGCGCCTCTGCTTTGATTGGGTATATCCGAGTCATCCCCGCTTCCCTGATAACTGAGCGAGGAGATTTTTTTCGACGCTGTTGTCATTGAAGTTTTATTGAATGGGTTATTGATCTCTGAGGGAAACTCTCCGCTCTGTTCGTCCATGGTTTGATCATCGCTTGATTCATATTTGGTAAACATGGTTGTGCTCCTTTTTCTGGCAGTTATATGGATGATAAAGATCGTTTTATATCAAGAGTGCCAATAGCAACACCTTGATTTTTTTTACAACGCTGTCAATGCCAAAATCCACCCGCTTTCGTGATGGACGAGCCCAAGGTAACAGCCATGAACTGACAGATGACTTTCCGATGAATGGTAATATTACCCATGCCGGGTGTGACATTTTCACTGGCAATACGGGAAGATTTCGGTGTAAATTCTGATCCATCATGGAGGATGTCGAGAAGACTATTTTTTCGACGTGCCGACAAGGCTGAAGGTAAGGAATACCATAAGATGAACAACACCCTGCAGCTTCATTGCGTGTGTTCCTCACCGATGGGTGGAGCAGATGCGCGGGCAACTATCCAGGTGTTTCGCGTTACATGATCCCGTATCTGCGAATAGTGCCCGAAAAACTCGATGTATCGCTTGATGATAGTGCGCACGAATTCTGGCGTGTGAAAATTTATACTCTGGATCGTTTTACCGTGCTCTTGCGGAATGGTGAGCCGCTGTCATTTGCAGGCAAGCCGCAAAAACGCCCGCTGGAATTACTCAAGGTGCTGATCGCTCACGGCGGGCGAGGAGTAGGCGTGCCAACCCTCATTGATGCACTCTGGAAAGATGCCGATGGAGATGCGGGGCAGATCACTTTTAATAGTACGTTGCATCGCTTGCGTAAATTATTGGACGAAGAAGGTATTCTGATATTGCGGGATGGTCGCCTCACGTTGAGCGCACAGCATGCCTGGATGGATACCTGGGTATTCAATCGTATTCTGAGTCAGTTTGATGAAGACGTGTGGGGCATTAACGATACGCGTCTTGAAAAGCTGATCAACCAGATTTTTTTATTATATCGTGCGCCTTTTCTGAGTGATATTGATATGCCCTGGGCAGTCCCCATGCGTGAACGACTGCGCAGCCGTTTCTTGCAGCATATTTTGCGTGTGGGTGATCACTATGAACGTGCCCGGCGCTGGCGGGATGCCCTGCATCTTTATGAGCATGCACTGGGTATTGATCACCTGGCAGAAGAGCTATATCGTCGCCTGATGGCAGTCTATTATCATCTTGGTCGTCGTGCCGATGCGTTGGTGGTTTACCAGCGTTGCGAGCGCACCCTGACGGCTACCCTTGGCGTTCCACCCTCGCGTGAAACCCGATTGCTGCGTGACAGGGTGCAGAGAGCGGGTTAACAGCCTTGTATACCGGGTGGTTAATACCGGTATTCAGGCGGGCTGGCCAAGGGGGTGTATCTACCCGCAGAGTTTATGATCCACAGGAATTCCCGCTATTTCTCTCTGGTTAAAATAGGGGCATTTGGCAGGAATTTGCAATTTTTGCATCCATTTTGCAGATTTACCCCATTGAAGTATGCCAAAAACCACGATTTTGTGGTGTAATCTGTATAATTGGCGCCGAGCTTCAAAAGATTGAAGCGGATAGGCAGGGTCCCGAATAAACTGCGAATGTGGCGGAATTGGTAGACGCACTGGTTTTAGGTACCAGCGGGGTAACCCGTGAGAGTTCGAGTCTCTCCTTTCGCACCACCTTGTTTTCAACGGTTGTTAACAAAGTCATTACATTTATTTATCATGGTCAATGGCACCCGGGTGTGCCAACGAGGTAGCTTAAAAAATGCAAGTTTCAGTACAGTCCAGTGAAGGTCTTGAGCGCCGTCTTACCATAAAGGTACCTGCAGAGCGCATTGAAAAAGAAGTCCAGGATCGCCTGAAATCCTTGGCGCGCCGCGCGAAAATTGATGGTTTCAGGCCGGGTAAGGTGCCATTTACGGTGGTGCAGCGCAAATACGGTCAACAGGTGCGCTATGAGGTGCAGGACGAAGTCGTGCGCTCCAGCTTTCAGGAAGCCGTCATACAGCAGCAGATGCGTCCTGCCGGTAATCCACGTATTGAAGCAAGCAGTGCGGAACCGGGTGCTGGCCTGGAATATACCGCCATATTCGAGGTGTATCCGGAAGTGAGCCAGATCTCGCTGGATAATATTACCCTTGAAAAACCCATGGTTGATATATCTGACGCTGATGTAACGGCGGTGATTGAGCGGCTGCGCAAGCAGCGCAATGAATGGGTTGATACCAGTGGCGCGGCGCAGGATGGAGACAGGGTTATTGTTGATTTTGTCGGCACCCTGATTGATGCTAACGGTGATCGTCAGCCATTTGCCGGTAATGAAGGTAAGGACGTGCCCATCACCCTGGGTTCAAAAAGCTTTATTGACGGCTTTGAAGCACAATTAATCGGTGTGAAGGCCGGTGATGAGCGAGTTCTGGATGTACGCTTTCCTGACGAATACCAAGCCAGGGAGTTGGCGGGCAAAGCGGCGCAGTTTGAGGTCAAGGTGGCGTCGGTTTCTACACCCAAACTGCCGGATCTGGATGATGAATTTGCACTTAGCTTCGGTATTAGTGAAGGTGGGATTGACGCATTGCGCAAGGAAGTTCGCAATAATATGCAGCGCGAAGCTGAACAGGCCACCAAGCGCAAGCTGAAGCAACAGGTACTGGATAGCTTGATTAAAGCCAATCCCCTGACACTGCCACGGGCGCTGGTAGATGCCGAGATTGGCCAGTTAATGCAGCAAACCAAGGACGAAATGGCGGCGCGCAGTGGCCCACCTGCCAGCATCAATCTGCAACCAGCCATGTTTGAAGAACATGCACGTCGCCGCGTCACGCTGGGATTGATTCTGGCAGAAATTATCCGTCAAAATGGCTTCAAGGCCCCGCCTGAGCGGGTGCGTATTCTGGTGGAAGCGGCCGCCGCAAGCTATGAAGACCCTTCAGAGGTGCTGCGCTGGTACTATGCCAAACAGGAGCGTATAGCCGGTGTTGAGGCTTTGGTGCTGGAAGATCAGGCGGCAGAGTGGGTAACGGAAAAAGTCCAGGTGAATGAAGTGCCTACGTCCTTTGATGATCTGATCAAATCAGTTCAGGGTTAAGTTATTGATTTTTCATGATTACTAAAGGAAACATAAAGAATGGTCGATAACCTTGTTAAGAGTAGTACGCCTCATGCCATCGCGATGAACCTCGTTCCCATGGTGGTCGAGCAATCCGCACGAGGTGAACGTGCTTATGACATTTATTCGCGCCTATTAAAGGAGCGGGTCATTTTTCTGGTGGGACAGGTAGAAGACCACATGGCCAATCTGATTGTGGCGCAGCTTCTTTTTCTGGAGTCCGAAAATCCGGACAAGGACATTCATCTGTATATTAACTCACCAGGCGGTTCGGTGAGTGCTGGCATGGCAATTTATGATACGATGCAGTTTATCAAACCGGAAGTGAGCACCATGTGCATTGGGCAGGCCGCCAGCATGGGGGCATTATTATTGGCAGGCGGTGCGGCAGGCAAGCGTTATTGCCTACCGCATTCGCGCATGATGATTCATCAGCCGTTGGGTGGCTTTCAGGGCCAGGCATCGGATTTTGATATTCATGCTCGCGAGATCCTGCAAGTCAGGGAGCGGCTGAATAAAATCCTGGCGCACCATACCGGTCAACCGATAGAAAAAATCAGTCAGGATACTGACCGTGATAATTTCATGAATGGTGCGGCCGCAGTAGAATATGGACTGGTTGACGCCGTTCTTTCCAAACGATTGAACACGTGAAGATTTATAAATTGTTAGAGGTGGTTGTTTGAACCCGAGGTGGCGCTATGAGTGACGACAGACACGATTTCGGCGATGATGGAAAGAAGTTGCTGTATTGCTCTTTCTGTGGCAAGAGCCAGCATGAAGTGCGCAAGCTGATTGCCGGCCCATCGGTTTTTGTCTGTGATGAATGCGTTGAATTATGCAACGACATTATCCGTGAAGAAATGCAGGAAAAATCCACGGCAGCGCAAGGCAAGAAACTGCCTACGCCTCGTGAAATCAAACAGATCCTCGATGATTATGTGATTGGTCAAACGAAAGCAAAAAAAGTGCTTTCCGTTGCCGTATACAATCACTATAAACGCCTTAACATTGGCCCGAAGAAGAGCGGTGAAGTTGAGCTTTCCAAGAGTAACATCCTGTTAATTGGCCCTACGGGTTCAGGCAAGACTCTGCTGGCCGAGACCTTGGCGCGCCTGCTGAATGTGCCATTTACCATTGCCGATGCTACCACGCTTACCGAGGCAGGTTATGTCGGCGAAGATGTTGAAAACATCATTCAGAAATTATTGCAGAAATGTGACTATGATGTCGAAAAGGCCCAGACAGGCATTGTCTATATCGATGAAATCGACAAAATTTCCCGCAAATCGGACAATCCTTCAATTACACGTGATGTGTCAGGCGAGGGTGTACAACAAGCCTTGCTGAAATTGATTGAAGGCACAATTGCCTCCGTACCACCACAAGGTGGGCGTAAACATCCACAGCAGGAGTTTTTGCAGGTTAATACCAGCAATATCCTGTTTATTTGTGGTGGTGCGTTTGCGGGTCTGGACAAGATTGTACGTGCCCGTTCCGAACAGGGTGGCATAGGTTTTTCTGCCGAAGTGAAAAGCAAGAATGACAAAAAGAATATTGGTGAACTGCTGAGCGCCGTGGAGCCTGAAGACCTTATCAAATATGGCTTGATTCCGGAGTTCGTGGGCCGTTTGCCTGTGGTTGCCACACTTGAAGAGCTTGATGAAGAGCAGTTGGTACGCATTCTCACCGAACCCAAAAACGCCATTACCAAACAATATTTCAAATTGTTTGAAATGGAAGGGTGTGAAATTGAGTTTCGTGACGATGCGTTACATGCCATTGCCCGTAAGGCCATGGAACGTAAAACGGGAGCACGTGGCTTGCGCTCGATAATCGAACAGGTGCTGCTTGAAACCATGTACGAACTCCCCTCCCTGGAAAATGTTGCCAAAGTCACCGTGGATGCCGGCGTGATTCGGGGTGAGTCACCCCCGATCATGGTCTATCAGGAGGCAGAATATCCACGTGCTGCTGCCGGTGAATAAGCCATTTCATCGATCGATTGATTCATGAGCTGACCGCTTGTCAGGGACGAAGACCCTGACAAGCGGTCGCTAAAAATGGCGACATAACCAAAGTCATTTATTTGACAATATGGGGTAGGGTTTATATAAATGCCGCATGTTCTACAAGAGCCTTGTGTAAGCATCTAATGTGCTGAATCTGTATGTAAAAAAGATAAATATGCTTTTGCCACAATGGATGTCTGGAATTGCATAAAATAACATCCCTTTTTCGAGCAAGATCAACGTCTTGATTGCATTCACCCTTAGCCCTGATGGAACGTCGGGGGTTGAATTTTCCGGAACCCGCCCATACCTCAAGAATTAAGGCCGCTGATGCGGCCAAAAAAATGCGGATGATTTATTGGGCATGTGTGTTGCATGTATTAAAACGAGCATTCCAGAATACTCGGGCGTAACCAGGCACTTTCTGTGCTCTGAAAACTCCAGATATGGGCTTTCAGAGTTTTTTATAACGACGACTCTTTAATTTAGCCTACAGTGAGGTGCCCTCTAATGGACCAGAATGACAAGACATCAGAAGTCATCGCTAATCAATTGATGGTAATTCCCGTTCTGCCATTACGGGATGTTGTAGTTTACCCGCACATGGTTATTCCTCTTTTTGTGGGTCGGGAAAAGTCCATCAAGGCACTGGATGCGGCGATGGAAGGTAATAAACAAATCCTTCTGGTTGCCCAAAAAAGTGCTTCCCTGGATGATCCGCTGGAAGATGATATTTACCGTATCGGGACACTTTCCAGTATTTTACAGCTACTCAAGTTGCCTGATGGCACTGTGAAAGTGTTGGTAGAAGGCACCACCCGCGCCAATATCCTGAATTTCCTCAGTGCGCGTGACTACTTTGCCGCTCAGGTTGCTGTCTTGAACTCACCCGTGCTTGAAGAGCGTGAATCAGAGGTATTGTCACGTTCACTGCTCAACCAGTTTGATCAATATGTGAAGCTCAACAACAAAATCCCCCCGGAGATTTTATCTTCATTGACCAGCATTGATGATGCGGGTCGGTTGGCTGACACCATTGCAGCGCACATGTCATTAAAAATTTCGGAAAAGCAGAACATTCTGGAATTAGTAGATATACGCGCACGTATGGAGCGCCTGATGGGTGTAATGGAATCGGAAATTGATTTGTTGCAGGTGGAAAAGCGTGTGCGTGGCCGCGTCAAACGTCAGATGGAAAAAAACCAGCGTGAGTATTACCTTAACGAACAAATGAAAGCGATCCAGAAAGAACTGGGTGAAATGGATGACGTGCCGAACGAGTTTGAAGAGCTGACACGTAAAATTGAAAAAGCCGGCATGTCAAAGGAAGCCAATGCCAAAGTGCGTACTGAATTAAACAAATTGAAAATGATGTCGCCCATGTCTGCCGAGGCAACCGTGGTGCGTAATTACATTGACTGGATGGTGAACGTTCCATGGAAAAAGCGAACCAAGCTCAAACATGACCTTGCGCTGGCTGAACAGGTTCTTGAAGAAGATCATTACGGCCTGGATAAGGTAAAGGAACGTATTCTTGAATATCTTGCCGTGCAGCAGCGTGTGACCAAATCCAAAGGTCCAGTGTTGTGCCTGGTAGGACCGCCAGGTGTGGGTAAAACCTCATTGGGTCGCTCTATTGCGCGTGCCACCAATCGCAAGTTTGTGCGTATGTCATTGGGTGGCGTCCGGGACGAAGCAGAAATCCGTGGCCATCGTCGTACCTATATTGGTTCATTGCCTGGCAGAATTGTTCAAAGCCTTGCCAAGATTGAAACACGTAACCCGCTCTTTCTGCTTGATGAAATCGATAAAATGTCCATGGATTTTCGGGGTGATCCAGCATCGGCATTGTTGGAAGTGCTCGATCCGGAACAAAATCATACATTCAATGACCATTATCTGGAAGTGGATTACGACTTGTCCGAAATCATGTTTATTGCGACTGCCAATAGCCTGAACATTCCCGGACCTTTACTTGATCGCATGGAAGTGATTCGTATTCCAGGTTATACGGAAGATGAAAAACTTAACATCGCCATGCGCTATCTGGTACCAAAACAAATCAAGGCCAATGGTCTTCGCGAAGAGGAGATTGTACTGAGTGAAGTGGCGGTGCGTGATGTTATACGATATTACACACGTGAAGCCGGGGTACGTAATCTTGAGCGTGATCTGGCCAAAATTTGCCGTAAGGTCGTGAAAGAAATCCTGCTCAAGCCTACTGACAAAAAGGTAACGATTACTCAGCGCAACCTTGAAAAATATCTGGGTGTGCATCGTTTCCGTTACGGTCGTGCAGAAGATCACGATCAGGTGGGTCAGGTGACGGGTCTGGCCTGGACGGAAGTGGGTGGAGATCTGCTCACCATTGAAGCGGCTGTTGTCCCGGGAAAGGGCAAACTGACCATTACCGGACAATTGGGTGATGTCATGCAGGAATCGGTGCAGGCGGCGATGACCGTGGTGCGCAGTCGTGCTGCTGTATTGGGTATTGAACAGGAATTTTACCAAAAGCATGATATTCATATTCATGTGCCGGAAGGCGCGATTCCCAAGGATGGTCCCAGTGCAGGTGTTGGCATGTGTACTGCATTGGTCTCGTCGCTTACCAATATTCCCGTACGTGCCAACGTTGCGATGACGGGTGAAATTACCTTGCGTGGTGAGGTGTTACCGATAGGGGGGCTAAAGGAAAAATTGCTGGCGGCACATCGCGGTGGTATTACCATTGTGTTGATCCCCGAGGAAAATATGCGAGACCTCGTAGAGATTCCTAAAAATATCAAACAGCATCTTGATATCCGCTCCGTAAAATGGATTGATGAAGTGCTGCAGGTGGCATTGCAGCGTATGCCGGAACCCCTGGTGCCGGCAACAGTGACCAGCACAGAGGGCGCTGCGGATGCGGGCAAAGCAGTTAAGGATAACCTGTTACTTCCTCACTAAAAAATTCTCAGGATGGTATAATGAACTAATGGGCTGAGTACACTTGGCCCATTTTTTTCTGGTAATGCACATAAAAGCACTGTGGTCTATATAACATCTGCGAGTCCTGTAATGGACACTGTCTTTGCTTGACAGGTGTTCAAGCCTGTTGGTATAAAGCCTGTCTCGGTTTTATATTGGAATTCTAATTTGATGGTTCAGCAATACGGGCGTGTTGCTTTGTCGTTTTTTATAGATTTGGAAAATGGAGATTACGAAAGTGAATAAATCAGAATTGATCGACGCTATTGCTGATTCCGCTGAGCTGACTAAAGCGGCGGCGGGAAAAGCATTGGATGCTACGATCAGCACCATTAGCAAGGCTTTGAAGAAAGGGGATACCGTGAGTCTGGTAGGTTTTGGCACCTTTACGGTTCGTAAGCGAGCCGCTCGTGCGGGTCGTAATCCACAGACCGGCGAAGCCCTTAAAATCAAGGCTTCGAAAGTCCCGGCATTTAAGGCTGGTAAATCGCTTAAAGATGCCGTAAAATAACCGACTTTCTCGGGGTGCTTAGCTCAGCTGGTAGAGCGTCGCCCTTACAAGGCGAATGTCGGGGGTTCGATCCCCTCAGCACCCACCAGAAAAATCAGGGGAGTGGTAGTTCAGTTGGTTAGAATACCTGCCTGTCACGCAGGGGGTCGCGGGTTCGAGTCCCGTCCACTCCGCCATTGTTTTTAAGCGCTTGAAGTATGGCGTCGTCAGGGTCACGCTACTTGCAAGCTACAGGGTTAACATGACCCCAGGGCCATGGGCAGCGCACGTAATAACTTGCTTGCCTTCGCATCAGGCGGCTCTGGCCGGTAGTTAAGTTTCATGAAATCCCACTCTTACTAAAGAACCTCAGCCACTATGTTTCAAGTCATTCGAGATCGTGCTCAAGGCTGGTTTGCATGGGCCGTTGTTTTGTTACTTATCATTCCCTTTGCCATGTGGGGTATTGGTGAATACTTTTCAGGTGACACCAAGACATATATTGCCAAAGTCAACGGTACATCCATTACGCAAAACGATTTCCAGAATGCCTATGCGCGTCAACGTGAGCGTTTACAGGAGATGCTGGAGGGTAAAATTGATCCCGCCCTGATTGATGATAAACGTTTCAAGCAGGAAGTCCTTAATTCACTGATTGAAGAAGAAGTTCTGGCACAGGCGGCAACGGATGTCGGGTTTCGTGTAAGCGATATACAATTAAAGATGGAAATCGAACAGGTGGAGAGCTTCCAGGTAAAGGGCAAGTTCGATCCCGAATTATATAACCAGTTTTTGCGTGGCCAAGGTGTTGCGGCAAGCACATTCGAAGATCGCCTGCGTCGTAGCATTCTGGTAAATCAGCTCCGTAACAGTGTCATTGGCACCACCATAGTTACACCACGCGAAATTGATAATGCTTTGCTGTTGAGTGAGCAGCAGCGCGATATCAGTTACTTAAAATTGCCTGCAACAGCATTTATGAACAATGCAGCTATAACTGATGCGGTGATACAGCAGTACTACGAAAAAAATAAAAGCTTATTTGCCCTGCCTGAACAGGTCAGGATTGATTACATACAGTTTTCTTCAGACACCATCGCCCGGAAAATTTCTGTGGATGAAGTGGCATTGCGCACGCTGTATGCTGAGCAGGCCGCCAGTATGGCAAGAGATGAACAGCGCCGTGCCAGCCATATTCTGATACAGGTTGACAAAGCAGCTGATGATGTAACGGTGGCAGCAGCCCGCGCCAAGGCAGATAAATTATTGGCGCGAGCACGTGCTGGTGAATCTTTTGAGCAACTTGCCAAACAAAACTCCGAAGACCCAGGCTCTGTGATTTCCGGGGGTGATTTAGGGTTTTTTGGTCGTGGTGTCATGGACAAGGCGTTTGAGCAATCCGCCTTTAGTTTGGCAAAAGGTCAGGTCAGTGACGTTGTTCGAAGTGATTTTGGTTTTCATATTATAAAATTAGTGGATATGAAGGTGAGCCTTCCACCGTCCTTTGAAGAAGTACGAGGCAAGCTGGAGCAGGACTATCGTCACCGCAAGGCAGAGGAACAATTTTTAGAACAGGTTGAGCAAATTACCAACGCCGCATACGAACACCCTGACACTTTGGATACTGCGGCCAAGATCGCAGGTCTATCAATCCAGAGCAGTGGATTTTTCACTGCATCAGGAGGGGCGGAGGGGGTGGCTGCTCACGCCAAAGTACGTGAGGCGGCATTTAGTGAAGACGTATTGCGGGGCAATAATAGCGAACCGATCGAAGTAAATCCGAATAATGTTATTGTACTGCGAGTTAAGGAGCATAAGCCTGCAGCGACGCAGCCAATTAACGCGGTGCGCGAGTTAATTGTATCGCATTTACACACGGAAGCGGCGCGTGACAAGGCGCAAGCCACCGGAGAAGCATTATTGGCCGCGCTTAAAAAAGGGGTAGATGCTGCCGGACTTGCAAAACAATATCATGCAGAATGGAAGCGTTCTGGTTATGTTAAGCGTGATAATCAATCAGCGGATGCGGCGGTCATCAGTGCGGCGTTTAAAGTCGTAAAGCCCGCAGCCAATGCTGTTTCTTATTGGGCAGGTAATGTAGCTGGTGAATATACTGTCATCATGTTGCATGACGTACGTGAGTCAGTCCCCACCAGTGCAGACAATAATACCATCCGCGAAAATCTCAAACAGGCGGGTTTGCGTACCAATGCGGAAAGTGAATTCAAGGCTTTTGTTGATGAGCTTAAAAAATCAGCACACATCGAACGTAAAACCGAAGATCTTTAAGTCATATCAGGTTGATTGTTCGCGTCAATCTGTCCAATTTTTGAATGGCCTGTTAACCATAGCGAGAAATTTTATCCTGAAGAATTTTCGCCCTGGCTAACAGGGGTGCCATCGTAGCATCTTTCGTTATATTCCGCCCATGGCCACGGTATTATATCCACCGTCCACATGCATAACCTCTCCGGTAATGGCTGAAGCCAGATCGGAACACAGGAATGCCGCGACGTTGCCTACCTCTTCTGTTGTAATGTTACGGCGCAGGGGTGAAATTTTTTCCACATGATCCAGGAATTTACGAAAATCTGTAATACCTGCGGCCGCCAGGGTTTTGATGGGGCCAGCAGAGATCGCATTCACGCGAATATTATCCGGTCCTAACGTGCTGGCCATATAGCGTACATTCGCTTCCAGGCTGGCTTTGGCAAGACCCATGACATTGTAGTTGGGTACCGTGCGTTCCGCACCCAGATAAGACAAGCTGAGCAAGGCGCCATTGCGGCCTTCCATCATATTGCGCCCAGCCTTGGCCAAGGCCGCAAAGCTATAAGAACTGATGTCGTGAGCAACTCGGAACCCTTCACGTGTCACACAGTCAAGATAGGGCCCTTCCAGTTGTTCACGCGGTGCATACGCCACGGAGTGTACAATGATGTCAAGATGATCCCAAAAATCATCCAGATGCTGGAATGTTGCTTCGATTTGCTCGTCGCTGGCGACATCGCATGCCATTGTAATCTCCGAACCACATTCGGCGGCCATGTCTTCTACTCGTCCCTTGAGCTTTTCATTCTGATAGGTGAACGCCAGTTCCGCGCCTTCACGTTGCATAGCCTTGGCAATGCCCCAGGCGATAGAACGTGTGCTGGCGAGTCCGACGATAAGTGCACGTTTACCCTGTAAAAAGCCCATAATGATCTCCTGTTGTTATCACTCCAAAGTTGCCATAATACTGTGGTCTGCTGGAGTGGGGAATGGCCAGTGTCTGATTAAACTACCATTTTTACGATGATACATCTGAATGGGGCAATTAGGCTAGTCTTTATGAGTATGGATTCAAGATCGAAAAATATGAATTAACCGATTGAAATGTATTATTATGTTCATACATGATTATCTTGGTGATTGTGCCTTGCTGTTCAGGCAGCTGAATGAATAACTTTTTGGATTGGGAATGACGTAATGACTATCAAACCTTTACTGTATGTTCTGGGTGCATTGTTGACCTGGGGTTTATCAGCCTCCAGCATTGCCGCTCCAGCGATGGCGCTGGGGTATACACCAAAGTATTCAACCGGATTCTCACACTTTGATTATGTTAATCCCAAAGCACCCAAAGGGGGCGAGTTAGTTCTTTCAGGGTTCGGTAATTATGATGGATTAAACCCTTTTCTGCTCAAAGGCATTGCCGCAAGCGGTGTTTCCGAGTTGGTCTTTGAAACATTGATGGAACAAAGCCTGGACGAGCCTTTTAGTTTGTACGCGCACTTGGCAGAAGATATACAGCTTGCGCAGGATAAATTATCAGTGACGTTTCGCTTGAACACCAAGGCGCGCTTTTCTGATGGAACGCCTGTCACGGCAGAAGATGTAAAGTTTTCTTTTGATACATTGAAGAGTGAGCAGGCGCATCCATTGTATCGTTTCATGTGGAGTGATATTAAACAAGCGGTCGTTGTAGACGCGCGTACGGTACGCTTTGAGTTTAACAAGGTCAATCCGGAGCTGCATTTAATCACGGCACAGATCCCTATCTTTTCAAAAAAATGGGTGGGGAATAAATCATTCGAAAAAGTAGTTACAGAGTTACCTGTGGGCAGCGGCCCTTATGTGGTAGACAAATATGATCTTGGAAAAAACATTACTTATAAACGCAATCCGGCCTATTGGGCACGGGATCTCGGTACGCGTCGTGGCATGTTCAATTTCGATCGTATTACATTTAAATATTACAATGATGACACGGTACAGCTTCAGGCTTTTAAAGCGGGAGAGTTTGATTTTATCCATGTGTTGAATTCCAAGCAATGGGCCAGTAATTATGTTGGTCCACTGTTTGATAATGGTTCGATAAAACGCGAAGAACTGGCGCACCGAAATAATGCGGGAATGCAAGGCTTCGTGTTTAATCTGCGCCGTCCTTTGTTCAAGGACAAGAGGACACGCAAAGCGATTGCCCTGGTTTTTGATTTTGAATGGTCAAACAAAAATCTTTTTTACAATCAGTACAAACGTAATAATAGTTATTTTAGTAACAGTGAATTGGCATCTTCCGGCTTACCAAAAGGTGATGAACTGGCTTTATTGAAACCCTTCAGTAGCAAATTACCTCCTGAGGTATTTGCTGCTGAATGGCAGGCACCAACAACAATAGCCCCCGGTGGATTGCGTGATAATCTGCGTGAAGCCAAGGAATTACTTGCCCGTGCCGGGTGGAAACTTAAGCAGGGGATATTGCAGAATGCACAGGGCGAGAAGCTGGAGTTTGAGATTTTATTGGCGCAAAAGGCATTTGGCCGTATTGTAGAACCGTTTGCACAAAATCTGACAAAACTGGGCGTTAAACTTACCTATCGCACAGTGGATGTAGCACTCTACCAACGACGTATTGATACCCGTGATTTTGATATGGTTGTCAGTTCGTTTGGTCAATCACAATCGCCAGGTAACGAACAGATTAATTACTGGCATTCATCCACGGCAGATCAGGAAGGATCAAACAATATTATTGGTATCAAAGACCCGGTGGTGGATGCCTTGATAGAAAAGATCATATATGCGTCGGATCGTGCCCAGCTGGTTACGGCAACGCATGCACTGGACAGAGTATTGTTGAATGGAGAGTACCTCGTGCCTAACTGGTATACACCTGTTCACCGTGTTGCTTACCAGAAAAATCTTGCGTATCCAGCAAAGCTGCCGCTGTATTATAGCCCCGAAACATGGATGCTGCGCACCTGGTGGGTAAAACCATAACCATGAGTAATATGTAAAACAATGGCCGCCTATATCCTTAAACGCCTGCTGCTAATGATACCGACGCTGTTCGGTGTGATGCTGGTAACATTTTTTATTATACAGTTTGTTCCGGGTGGCCCCGTTGAACAATTGATTAGCAAGATGCAGCATCAAAGTGCCAGCGGTGAAGCGGGCGGTAGCAGCGTGTCTTTATATCGAGGGAATGCTGGACTGGATGCGGAGCGTCTGGAAAAGTTGAAGGCGCTCTACGGTTTTGACAAGCCCGTGCACGAGCGATTTATGGATATGGTAATGAATTACGCCACCTTTAATCTTGGTGACAGTTATTTCCACCATAAATCAGTCATGGAACTGGTGATTTCAAAATTACCGGTATCGATCAGCCTGGGTTTGTGGACATTTTTTATTGTGTATCTAACGTCCATACCTTTGGGCATTACCAAGGCAGTGCGTGATGGCTCTCGTTTTGATGTTGCAAGTACCACGATTATTCTAATAGGTTATGCGATTCCCGGTTTTGTGCTGGGTATCACGTTGTTGGTATTGTTTGGCGGAGGGAGTTTCTGGAGTATATTTCCTTTGCGTGGACTGGTGTCTGACGACTGGGAGGCGTTATCGTGGTACGCCAGAATCACTGATTATTTATGGCATATGGTATTACCCATCACCGCCTCGGTAGTCGGTGGTTTTGCGATAACGACCATGCTAACCAAAAACAGTTTTATTGAGGAAATTCGTAAACAGTATGTTTTAACGGCGCGTGCCAAAGGATTGGAAGAACGCGCAGTATTGTATAAACATGTGTTTCGCAATGCCATGATACCGCTGGTGACAGGATTCCCGGCAGCATTTATGGGAGCCTTTTTTGCCAGCAGTTTATTGATTGAAACCATTTTTTCACTTGATGGTTTGGGATTATTATCTTATGAATCTGTGTTGAAGCGTGATTACCCAATAGTATTGGGCACCTTGTATTTATTTACCCTGCTTGGTTTGATTGCCAAGCTCCTGTCAGATTTATGTTATGTTTTGATTGATCCCCGTATTCAATTTGAATCTGCTTCTTCATGAGTGATAGTATAGTCAGTCATAACGGCGCAGAGGCACATGTACAGTTGCGACCGCGCTCCCCCGGACAACGTGCCTGGCTGCGTTTCAAGGCCAACCGGCGTGGATACGTGAGCTTATGGATTTTTATGGTTTTATTTGTATTCAGCATGTGTGCTGAAATACTGAGTAATGACAAGCCGATTCTGGTGCAGTATCAGGGTTCATTTTATTTTCCAATTATCAAGAATTATCCGGAGACACTCTTTGGGGGTGATTTTGATACCGAAGCAGACTATAACGACGCTTATCTCAAGGATCGTCTGACAAAAAATGGTAATTGGGTGTGGTATGCACCCAATCGCTATAGTTATGACACCATTAATTTCGCCACGGAACACCCTAATCCCGCACCACCTTCCGCAGAAAATTTCCTGGGCACCGATGATCGGGGACGTGATGTTTTGGCACGGTTAATTTACGGATTTCGATTGTCGGTCTTGTTTGCGCTGGCTTTAACTGTAGTCGCTACTGTTATTGGAATTATTGCGGGTGCGTTGCAGGGTTATCTGGGTGGACGTTTTGATCTGTTTTCCCAGCGAGTGATTGAGGTATGGAGTTCCATGCCGGAACTTTATCTGTTAATCATTTTTTCCTCTATTTTTCAGCCCAGTGTATTATTATTGATTGTATTGTTAGCGCTGTTTGGTTGGATGGGGCTGGCGGATTATGTGCGCGCCGAATTTTTGCGTGGGCGTAATATGGATTATGTGAAGGCCGCACGTGCACTAGGTGTATCTAATCGTGCCATCATGCTGCGGCATTTGTTACCGAACAGTATGGTATCTGTGATTACATTTTTGCCATTTCGTATCAGTGGTTCTATTCTGGCATTAACCAGTCTGGATTTTCTTGGTTTGGGTGTCCCACCTACAACCCCCAGCCTGGGTGAGTTGCTGGCACAGGGTAAGGATAATATTGAGGCATGGTGGTTGTCCATGACCACGTTTGGTGTTCTGGTCAGCACATTATTGCTGTTAATCTTTATTGGTGAAGCATTACGTGAAGCACTTGATGTGCGGCGCAGCTGAAGAAAAATATCCATGACTGATCAAACAATATTACTGTCCGTTGAAAATCTCGCAATAAAATTTGGTCATACAGAGTATGCCAGTGAAGTGGTACACGGGATCAGCTTTCAGGTGAAAGCCGGTGAGAAGCTTGCGCTCGTTGGCGAATCCGGGTCCGGAAAATCTGTTACTGCATTGTCAGTACTGCATTTACATGATCGTAGTCATGTTTCATATCCCAACGGTGCTATTTATTTTCAGGGCAAGGATTTGTTGAAATGTGATGAGCGTACCATGCGTGGCATACGTGGCAAGGATATCGCCATGATATTTCAGGAACCCATGACAGCGCTAAATCCGGTCTACACTATTGGCGAACAACTGATAGAACCCTTGATGGTTCATGAGTCCATGAGTAAAGTGGCAGCGCGTCAGCGCATGCTTGAGTTGCTGGAGCGTACCGGTATACCTGAACCACATAAACGCTTTGATGCTTATCCACATATGTTGTCTGGTGGACAGCGCCAGCGTGTGATGATTGCCATGGCGCTTGCCTGTAGTCCGAAACTGTTGATTGCTGACGAACCAACTACGGCATTGGATGTGACCATTCAACTACAAATTCTTCATTTACTTGAAGATTTGCAGCGCGATTTTTCAATGGCGGTACTCATGATTACCCATGATCTAAACATGGTGCGGCGTTTCGCAGATCGTATTTGTGTAATGCAACACGGTCATCTGGTAGAGCAGGCCACGGTCAATGATTTATTTGCGACACCACAGCATTCGTATACTCGTTTTTTGCTGGACAGCGAACTTCATCGATTGTTGGCCGGTGAGAAAATGACTGACATGGCAATTCGGCCTTCATTGATGCAGGCAAATAAACTGAAATGTTATTTTCCAATCAAGGCAGGGTTCTTTCGCCACAAAATTGGGGAAGTAAAAGCCGTGGATAATGTTGATATTATCCTGCATCAAGGAGAGACTCTAGGTATCGTCGGTGAATCAGGTTCAGGGAAATCTACGTTGGGCATGTGTCTTTTACGCTTACAGAATTGTGACGGTGAAATCATATTTGATGGTCAGAGGCTGAGTTCAGTGAGCTCGCACCAGCTACGATTATTGCGTCGGAATTTTCAGGTGGTATTTCAGGATCCTTACTCATCCCTATCGCCTCGCATGACAGTTGAGCAAATTATTGGTGAAGGCCTGCAGATTCATTTCCCATTGCTGACAAAAATCCAGCGCCGCGAACGTATTGTTCAGATATTGAAAGAGGTGGAATTATCTGGGGATATATTGTCGCGTTATCCTCACGAGTTTTCAGGTGGACAACGTCAACGTATTGCCATAGCACGCGTGGTAGTACTGGAGCCAAAACTGATTCTGCTGGACGAACCTACCAGTGCACTGGATGTATCGGTGCAAAAACAGGTATTGGAATTATTGAGAAATTTTCAGATAACTCATGGATTGAGCTATTTGTTTATTACTCATGATTTGAGAGTCATCCGTGCGATGGCTCATCGTGTACTCGTCATGCGGGGTGGGTGTGTAGTGGAGGAGGGTGACACAGAGCAATTATTTACAGCGCCTCGTCATGAATACACTCAAATGTTGTTGCAGGCTTCTTTATTTAATGAGGCGCCAGAAAAAGTAAAGGATGTACCATTACATTAATCCGCTGTTCGATTACTTTCCACATGCGCCGCAATGAGCTTGTCGATTTGGTTACGTACAAGAGTGCCATTCTCATCCATTAGCCACAGGCGAATCAGTCCTAAGCTGAATACCAGCGTGTTTGCGGCAGCGATATCCGGCTCAAGACCCGTGCGTAGTCGATTTATGCGTTGTGCTTCTTGATAAATATGGGTAAATTTGGCGAGTAGTTCATTATGCGCGGTTCTACATTCATTCAATTTATGCTGTAATTCATTAACATACTCGCATTTGAAGTTCATGATTTCGAAAGTGTGCTGTGTCGTTTTACATTCTGTGAATGCGCTCATCATCGCGTGCAGGAATTGCTCTATACGTTGTAGCGGGTCGCAGGTTTCTCCCTCAAATAATTCAATATTGGTACGATCCATCAGTGGTAGCGTGACTTGGTCACGCATCGCATAGAAGAGTTGGGTCTTGTCGGCAAAATGCCAATAAATAGCACCGCGCGTAACACCCGCTGCCGCGGCAATCTGCTCCATGGTGGTGCGTGTTACACCATGTTGATGGAACATTGAGCGCGCCGCCTCAATAATCGCGAGGCGTGTTTCCTGAGAGTCTTCTTTGGTACGACGAACCATAGTGTCACACGAATAATTTATAATGCGATGGACTGTTTATTATGTATGCATTAACATGTATGTATTGACATACATACATGATTGTATATTATATTGGGCTATAAGTTCCAGTGCAATGTACTCCATCGGCCCATCTTCAAGCTCATGAGACCCCTTTTTATGAATTTTTCTCTATCCCCCCCCCATTCCTGGTCACTCATCCGGCAATATTTATTCAATATAAGTGGCATTGCCGCGTTGATACTGCTCACTGCTTGTGGCAAGAGCGAAGAAGCCGCACTAGGCCCGGGGGGGTCGCCAGGCAGTATGGCGCTGCCGGTTACAGTCATTGAGGCGCGGCAGCAACATGTGCCGATTATTATTGAAGTAGTCGGCCAGGCCGAGGGGTCGAAAGAGGTCGAGGTACGCGCACGCGTCTCCGGCACAGTAAATCGGAGACTTTATACGGAAGGCGATACGGTGAAAGCGGGTGCTGTGCTGTTTACGATTGATCCTGTTCCTTATGAAAATGCGCTTGCACAGGCCAAAGCTTCATTGGTACAGGAAAAGGCCAATCTTGAAAGGGCACAACGTGAAGGCGCGCGCCTTAAGACATTGGCCGAAGAGAAAGCGATTAGTCAGCGAGAATATGACGATGCAACGTCAACACTCAAAACGTCCCAGGCACAATTGGCGGCAAGTGAGGCTCGTGTACGTGATGCTGAATTAAGTCTGTCATACACTCGGGTCACTGCCTCAATTTCTGGTGTGACGGGGCGTGCGTTGCATTCGGAAGGCAGTCTGATCACGGCCAATAGTGATGCCAGTCTAATGACAACTATCACTGCCATTGATCCGATGTGGGTGCGGTTTTCGCTTTCCGAAAATGAAGCCATGCAGTTACGCCAAACACCAGACAAGACAAGCGTGAAGTTGGTGCTGGCAGATGGCAGCACATATGAACCATCAGGCAAGCTCAATTTCTCGGGATCAAGCATTGATTCCAGAACCGGTACTGTGCCACTGCGTGCGGAGTTTCCCAATCCCAAGCTTAAGTTACTGCCCGGGCAATTTGTAGGCGTACAAATTACGACGGGGGACCGTCAGGCTTATCTCGTGCCACAGCCAGCGCTGCTACAGAGTGATCAAGGCAAAATGCTGTTTACCGTCGCGCCGAACAACACCGTCGCACCACGGCCAGTGGAGGCCAGTCGTTGGTCAGGGCATGACTGGGTTGTGACGCAAGGGCTGAACCCCGGTGATAAAATCATTATTGACAATCTGATGAAGCTGCGACCGGGTGCGCCCGTGGCGCCACATGCACCAGGTCAAGGACCAGGTGCACCGCCGGGTAACGGTTCATCTGATAAGGACGCTGGTAAAAAAGCCGAATAATCCTGTCAATAAACAAGATGTATTCCGGGCGATGCTTCACTGTCCGGCAAATCAGTAATTCAGCGGGAGCTACACCCCATGTCCAAGTTTTTTATCGAACGGCCCATTTTTGCCACAGTAATGGCCATCATTATCGTGCTCGCCGGATTGGTTGCAGTAACGATTTTACCCGTGGCGCAATACCCGGAAATCGCACCGCCCACGGTCACGATTACCGCAACGTATCCGGGTGCTTCCGCAGAAACCCTTTCCAAAACGGTTGCCGCGCCCATTGAAGAGCAGCTTTCCGGTGTTGAGAACATGCTGTATTTCAATTCGAGTTCTTCATCGAATGGTCAGACCCAGATTACAGCAACTTTCGATGTCGGCACCGATGTTGATAAAGCAATGTTTAATATCAATAACCGGGTACAGCTTGCTACACCACGTTTGCCTGACGAGGTACGCCGTAATGGCGTGATGGTGGCCAAGCGCTCACAAAATATCCTGCTGGTGGTCGCACTTAATTCTCCTAAAAGTACATTTGATACACTTTATTTATCGAATTACGCAACCCAGAATGTGCTTGATGAATTGAAACGTATTCCCGGCGCGGCAGAGGTTTCAATATTCGGTGCCCGTGATTATTCAATGAGAATATGGCTCAAGCCGGATCGCATGGCGCAACTGGGATTAACCACGAGCGATATTACCAACGCCATTAATGCACAAAATGCACAATATGCAGCAGGTAAAATAGGTGCTGAACCTGCTCTCAAGGGTCAGGAGCTGGTATACACGGTGACTGCAAGTGGGCGGCTCATGCAGCCCGAGGATTTTGGACAGATCATATTACGCTCGACAGGCCCCACGGGTGTTTTAAAGCTCAAGGATGTGGCACGTATTGAGCTGGGTGCACAAAATTACGATGTTAATAATAGTGTTAATGGCCAACCTGCGATTGCTTTGGCGGTCTTCCTGCAATCAGGTGCCAACGCACTTGATGTGGCTCAGGCTGTCAGGGAAAAAATGGCGGACCTTAAAAAAGAACGCTTCCCCAATGATCTGGATTATCTGATCCCTTATGACACGACACGCTTTGTGTCTGCCTCGATTAAAAGTGTCGTATACACCATTGCCGAAGCCGCCATTATTGTTTTATTGGTGGTTTTCATATTTTTGCAGACGTGGCGTGCTACATTGATTCCAATGTTGGCGGTGCCCGTATCGTTGATTGGGACATTTGCCGGCTTATGGTTATTTGGTTTTTCCATCAATATGCTGACCTTGTTCGCCATGGTATTGGCGATTGGCGTGGTTGTCGATGATGCGATTGTGGTCTTGGAGAATGTCGAGCGCCTGATGCGCGAACAGAAAATGAAACCGCTGGACGCTGCGTTAGAGGCGATGCGTGAAGTACAGGGCGCCATTATCGGTATCGTACTGGTATTGTGTGCGGTATTCATTCCAGTCGCTTTCCTTGGCGGAATTGCGGGCCAGCTTTATCGTCAATTTGCTGTCACAGTGACCGTTGCTGTCGTGATTTCGGGTGTGGTGGCCCTGACGTTGACGCCGGCCTTGTGCGCGCTCCTGCTTAAGCCTGGGGATCACACCGGCGGTGTTCTGGATAAATTGTTTACGCCATTCAACCGTATTTTTAATTGGATAACAAAAGTCTTTTTAGGTGCGGTCGATGTGGTACTGGCACGTCGTATTGCAGCACTTACCGTGTTTGTAATACTCCTTGGCGTGGTTGCTGCGCTGTTCTGGCGCGTGCCAGGCAGTTTTGTGCCACCGGAAGATCAAGGTTATATTATTACTGCAGTGATTCTTCCGGACGGTGCCACACTAGAGCGTACTGGAAAAACCACAACGCAATTGCGTAATATGATGAGCAACAATGAAGCCATCGAAAATATCTTTGTGGTGGATGGACTCGATCTGATTGGTGGCGGCAATAAAAACAATGCCGCGACGATCTTCATGCCGTTGAAACCGTGGGACAAGCGCAAACAGACAGCACAACAACTGGTGGAGGAGGTGAGTGGCAAGGGGTTCATGCTGTCAGATGGCATTGCGTTTGCCTTCAACCCACCCGCTATCATGGGGCTCGGTGCGGCAGGTGGCTTTGAGGTGTATGTGCAAGGGCGAACCAACGCTGATCCGAAACAGCTTTCACAGGTCACTAATGACTTTATTGAAGCATTGAGCAAGCATCCGGCATTGGGAGGATTGACGACCTTCTATCGTCCCACAGTTCCACAGTTGCACGTTGAGGTGAATCGTGAAAAAGCCCTGGCGATGGGCGTGCCTGTCAATGAGGTTTTTGCTGCCTTGCAGGCGCAGATGGGTTCACTTTACGTCAATGATTTTAACAAGGCTGGACGTACTTACCGTGTGACCCTTCAGGCGGACGCTCCTTTCCGTTCAAAACCTGAAGATCTTGGTAATATTTATGTGCGTTCGACGACCACCAATGCCATGGTTCCGCTCAAGGCACTGATCAAGGTGGATACGGTGATCGGCCCCGAACAACTTGAGCGTTATAATTCCTATATTGCCGCCAAAGTAATGGGTAATGCCAAGCCCGGCTTCAGCTCAGGTGAAGCGATACGCGCCGTCGAACAGATTGCCAGGGAAACACTGCCGAAAGACTATGGCATTGAATGGACAGGGCAGGCATTCCAGGAAAAAGGTACAGGTAACGCTTCCGTGTTTGCATTCGGTTTCGCACTGATTATGGTGTACCTGATTCTGGCCGCGCTCTATGAACGCTGGGGTGCGCCACTGGCCGTAGTGCTCGCAGTGCCATTCGCATTGCTGGGTGCCCTGGGGTTTGTATTCCTGCGTGGTATGGAAAATGACATCTACTTCCAGATTGGCCTGATAGTGTTAATTGGACTGGCGGCAAAAAACGCGATTCTGATTGCGGAATTTGCGATGCAGGGTATGGAGCAGGGGAAAACCGCTGCGCAGGCGGCACGCGAAGCGGCACGTTTGCGATTCCGCCCAATTGTCATGACCTCACTCGCTTTCGTATTGGGTGTTGTACCCTTGGTGATTGCGACGGGTGCGGGAGCATCTGCACGCCAATCGATGGGCTCGGGTGTATTTGGTGGCATGATTATCGCTACATTCATCGCTCCGATTTTCATACCATTATTCTTTACATTGCTGGCACGCAAGGCACGGCCTTCGCACAAGCATGATGAACCTCATCCCATTGTGATAATTAAGGACCAGGTATGACTATGCAACATCCCCGGATATCACGCACACTGCTTAGCCTGACGATAGCAGCAATACTTGGCGGTTGTACCGTAGGCCCTCAGTATTCGCGTCCTGCCGTTGACTTGCCATCTATGTTTGCAGATGTATCACAAAGCAATGTGACAAATGAAAATCAGGGAATACCTGCCAACTGGTGGACGCTTTATAGTGATGCAACACTGAATGAACTGGTATCAGCGGCCCTGAAAAATAATGCGGATATCCATAAAGCTATTGCCTTGATTGATGAGTCTGAAGCGCGGTTGGTCGAGATTGGCGCTAATATACTTCCAGAAATCGATCTAGGCACTTCCAGTGCACGATCGCGTTCCAGTACATTAACGGCCCAACCCTTTCCGCCAGGAACACCAGCCGTCACCAACAGTCACCGACTGACATTATCTACGTCATTCGAACTTGATCTGTGGGGAAAATTACGACGCGCTTCGGAAGCCGCACGCGCCGATATGTTGAGCACCCATTATGCCAAAGACGTTACTTCATTGGCACTGGCAGGCACCACGACACAGCTTTATTTCACGGTACGGGCACTGGATTCCCAGATTGCTATCGCAAAAAAAACCCTGGTATCGCGTGAAGATGCACTTGTGGTACTGAAGAATCGTGCCAGGGGGGGACTTGCATCGGCACTTGATATCAATCAGGCGCAGGGCGCGCAGGCTGATGCATCCCTGCAATTGCGGGATTTACAGCGCCAACGCACCCTGATTGAACATCAATTGGGTAATCTGAGTGGCAATCCCGGACTGATTGTGGCAGCAGGTGATCTGATGGGCTTGCCAGTGCTGGCCCTGCCGCTGGTCGGGTTGCCTTCAACATTACTTGAGCGTCGTCCTGATGTGCAACAGGTGGAACAGCAAATGATTTCCGCCAATGCTCAAATTGGTATGGCGCGTGCCGCACAATTACCCACGTTTTCGTTAACGGGTAACTTCGGCGGGCAAAGCGCGGATCTGGTTGATCTCCTTAAAGATGGCGCGCGTATCTGGTCACTGGGTTTGGCCTCCTCCTTGCCAATTATTGATGCCGGAAAATATGCCGCACGTACACGCCAGGCTGAAGCACGCCAACGTCAATCCATGGCGGATTATCAAAAAATTGTTGAAATTGCCTTCCGAGAAGTCGCCGATGCGCTCACCAACGTGGAACAGACCAGCGCTGCATTGACCGATCTGCAAGTGAAAGTTGATGCCGCCAACAATGCGCTACGCTTGTCACGTTTGCGCTATGAAGCAGGGTACAGTGGCTATCTTGATGTGCTTGATGCGCAGCGCAGCGCCTATATGGCGGAACAAGCCTTTGTTCAAAGTCGTCAGAATCAATTGGCTTACAGTGTTGATCTAATGAAAGCATTAGGTGGTGGCTGGTCTTTGAGTGAACCCTTCCTGCCAACGGCACAACGCTAAGGGCCCGATAATTTTTGATGAAATTTCACATTCAATGAAACAAAGAATCACTTAAAGGCATTATTGATACAAAATATCTTCCCACACGCCAAGCCCTTGAAATATCCATTTCAAGGGCTTAGTTCCGTTTTTGGCTAGTATTCATATACCAGTGAGTTATAGTTGTTTCAGCTAGAACAAAATTGGAATGTAGATGTTAAACCCCAAAATCTGCCGGAAAGCCAGATTGTCCAGAGACCCACGTTTTGATGGGAAATTCTTCATCGCAGTTAAAACTACCCGGATCTACTGCCGCCCTATTTGTCCCGCGATAACTCCCAAAGAGGAGAATGTCCTGTATTTTTCCTCTGCCATAGAAGCGGCTAATGGGGGTTATCGACCTTGTTTACGTTGCAGGCCTGACAGTGCACCTGGTTCACCCGCATGGAAAGGTGTTAATGCCACATTGGACCGAGCAATTCGCCTGATTGCTGAAGGTAGTTTGCAAGACAACTCTTTGCATGGATTGGCGGGGAAATTGGGTATTAGTGATCGATATTTGCGGCAATTATTTAAAAAATACCTTGGGGTTTCACCCAAGGCATACGCACTTTATCAACAATGTTTATTTTCAAAGCAATTACTGCATCAATCAAAGTTATCTATTACTCAGATTGCCCTGGCCAGTGGATTTAATAGTGTGCGACGATTTAATGATTGTTTTCAATCTCAACTTGGCTTGACGCCTTCACAAATACGCAAGTCAGGTGTGGTTGAATCAAAAAATCTCCGGCTCCAATTATACTATCGTCCCCCTTATGATTGGTCTTACATGCATAATTTTTTTATGACGAGAGCAATCCCCAATGTTGAATGGTGCGACAAGAATAAGTATGGACGAACCATTGAATGGTTAGGTTGTACTGGAAGTTTTACAGCGCAACATATTGAGCATAAAAATAGATTCGATGTCGAAATTGAATTAAATGATGTTACACATTTGAAGTCTATCGTTAATAACATTCGACGTATCTTGGATCTGGATGTTGATATACAAGCTGTTGAGCAGGATTTACAACAATATTTTGGTACCGTCATCCCCATCAAAACAGGGTTACGTCTCGCCGGCACATGGAATATGTTTGAAGCTGGGGTAAGGGCTATTCTAGGCCAGCAAATTTCCATTGTTGCAGCACGTAAATTGGTCACGACGTTAGTTCTCGAGTTAGGCCAACCCATTGGCACGTATCAATTGTTTCCGTTACCGAAATCCATAGTTACAAGTAATCTTTCCTTTTTAAAAATACCTGAATTACGAAAGAAAACATTACATAATTTGGCGCAGCATTACATGAGTCACGACACTCCAAATGATCCGCAACAATGGCTGGCATTAAAAGGGATAGGTCTGTGGACGATCAGCTATGCGCAGTTGCGAGGATTGAGTGACCCGGATATTTATCTTGGTAGTGACCTTGGTGTCAAAAAAGCCATTGAAAAATTATCCATCGATTTAAATTCTGACCTATCCGCCCCTTGGCGAAGTTATCTAACATTGCAATTATGGAGTCAACTTTAATGTATGTCGATTATATGCGTACTCCTATTGGCATTATAGAGATTCAGTCCTCCCGGAAAGGGATTACTAAAGTTTCGTTCTCTACATCAAAGATTAACATCGCCAACCCCAGCGAGATAACCAGTCTATGTAAACAACAGCTGGGGGAATATTTTTCTGGAAAATTAAAAAACTTTGACTTGCCCCTGGATCAGAAGGGTACTTTTTTTCAACAAAAAGTTTGGGCCTGCCTGACTTCGATACCGTTTGGTCAAGCTGTTTCCTATCGTGATATTGCTGAAATGATTGATAATCGTAACGCTGTTCGTGCTGTAGGGTTGGCCAACAGCAGGAATTTAATTGGAGTCATTATTCCTTGCCATCGTGTTATTGGCAGCAACAGAACCTTGACTGGATATGCCGGAGGATTGGACAAAAAAGCCTGGCTACTGGAACACGAGGGGGTGGTTCTTTAAAAAAGATATTAGTGAATTTTTCATAGGGTCATTTTTTAACTTCAAATGTTAGGCGTCGCGTCATATATCTCTCCATATCAGTCTCATTGGGATGATAAATCCATTTCCTCATGATAATCTGATATGTCAGTACAAAAAACCATATAAAAAATTGGGTTCATCCGGGTTTCCTGTGGGTCGTTGATGCCGGATACAGATCAAGTCCGCCACAATGGAAGTAGATGGCAATCTTGAAATGGTCTCTATTCCTGAACCCACAGGCACGTTTTTGTAT
>JAHFRW010000077.1 GCA_023266055.1 Gammaproteobacteria bacterium
ATGAATTTTTGAGTGTGAAGACGGTGTGGATTAAATAATCGGGTATTTTTTACCGCAAAAAATTAAAGAGAGAAGGGGGTTACCCTTCTCTCTTTTTTGCAATCCTTGCGCTAACCCAACAGGATTAGAATGTCGGGGCGGTGCTAAATTCTGAAAACAGCACGCTGACAGGGCCTGATGTAGTCCATTCAAACGTGTTCGGTGAGGTCAGGTTGGAGCCACTGACCGCAACTCCGCTAGAGACCAATCTCACACTCTCCGTGCTAAAGGCACCAGCACCACCAATATCCTGACCCGCCCATACCACCTGGATCTTGTTGCCAATAGCCCATGCCAAGGTAGCGGGATCCGTCGTATTGGCGGCAAACTTGAAGGCGGTTTGCGCTGTCACTGCATTTTCAACCAAAGTGACAAAGCGTTGACGGTCGGCAGCTGCGGTGGTTCCGCCGACATACACCGTCTGACCAATACCTAGTGCGTCGGTAACATTCGCACCACCCGTAGTCGTATTAGCCGTAACACTAAAGTCAGTGAGGAATTCATCACCGCCGCCTGCGCCTGGGCCTGGGCCTGGGCCTGGGCCTGCAGCGGCACCTGTATCAGACAGATTCAAGCCAAGAATAGCCTCAGATTTATTAGCAGCACTCAGCACCATGGTCGCACCCGCCAGGATCTGTGCTGTTGAGGAAAAGCCAGTGGTTATAGAAGCTGCTGCTGTACCTGAA
This sequence comes from Gammaproteobacteria bacterium, assembly GCA_023266055.1. GTDB lineage: Bacteria > Pseudomonadota > Gammaproteobacteria > Ga007554. The sequence continues at coordinate 726 of JAHFRW010000077.1, forward strand.
GGAGACAATGCACCTTCCTTGATTGTCATAGCAGAGGCCAGACCACCCGCGCCACCCAATTGCACATAGTCCTCTGAAGCAAAGGTCAATCGAGTTATGTCAGTGGTTGCAGTAGAAGCAAAGCCTTCACCGATCAAAGTTCTGACATAACGGGGCCCCCCCGGTGTGATACTGGTCACTTCTTGCTGGAGAAACCCATCACCGCTAGCCACTGTGACACAGCTGAATGTAACATTGGGACAGCTTGCCGTGACCACACCTGTCGTACTCACATTCCACTGGCCTAATGTATTAAAACCCGGCGGTGGAGCGGCCATCGCCGTACCCGACAGAATGAGCGCCAGTGATCCGGCTGAACTCATTGCTGTAACTGCTTTACGTAAATTGCTCATAATTTATCTCCTCACTAGTGATTAACACAATGGAGAGAGGCTCCTGCCGTTCTCGTCAATATAAATGGTATAACCCTTATAAAGTTAAATACGCTCATTAAGGTTAGCGGACGAATCGGACAAATATTGAGCTTTATGTGCTGTAAATCTTCTGTCTAACTGAAATAAAACCGGGTAAAATATAAAAATACATTAAAATCATAATCTTATTGTATATGGATCTTAAGCCACAACTGGACAGCATCAAGATTAAAGTTTAACCCAGATTTTCCATTAGCCTCGTAGCGAGGGTGCGCAAGGTGCTGAAGATGGGCGAGAAAAATTGAACAACAGGCGGCGGTTCCTGCGCATCCCTGCGCCCACCGCACTGGGGCATCGTGCCCGACGGAGGCGTAGTCACTCTACGGTGACAGACTGTTTTTCAACTTTTCTCGCCCAGATTCAGTGCTTTGTGCGGCCGCAGTAGAGTCTAATGGAAAATCTGGGTTTAATCGGCTGAGTTAAATTTGGGCTGGACGTGGAAGATAGGCAACACCGGGCGATGCCCAGAAATGTGACTTCATTAGGATGCGGCGGCTTCCCCATGAACTGGGCTAGTTTACGGGAGAAAATTGTTCAACATCCATGGATGTTGAACATACAAGGATGGGTGATAACCCATCCGAAATTGACGATGAATCGAATTAAAACGGATTGGTATCGCGCATTATTGCGGCATGGGTAAATGATGGATTACGTTACGCTCCACTCATTCTACCGCGCTTTCTGCGCCAAAGAACCAGGCCCGGAAGACTGGCAGCTATGAGAAGCCAGGTGGAGGGTTCGGGAATGGGTGCGACGAATGCGGAGTCAACGAAGGTTCGAAAACCCACATCCAGAGTGAATCTGGTAGGCGACCACGTTTCGAATCCAGGGAAAGCTGGTGAAGACGAGCGTCCATAGGCTGCGCCCGAGGAGTAGCTCGGGCCGGAGGTCCACTGAAAAGTGTCGGTAGTACTTCCTTTCCCTAGCGAAATGGCAAGCACATCTCCCGCCGTCACCATGAAGGGAGCGGCACTCAGATCGATACTAGAAAAGGACGCTGTGTTGGATCCGACGGACGCTGCGGCGATAAAGCCATCCAATACGCTTGTTTCATTTGGCACTCCAGTCGTCGTCCGGTGCAGTCCCCAATAGAGGTCTTCCGACGCGCCTCTAAATGGTATAAATATTTGGACATCCACTTGTGTCAGAGCGCCGGAAAGACCCACAGTGAAGGTCTGAGCCATCTCAAATCCTTGCCCAAAACCTGAAACTTGATTGCCTGAAGGTACATAGCTTTGATCCAGAACAGGGATAGCATTTGCCAGACCGGTACCCGCTGTCCATAAAGCTGCAGCCAATGCGACGGCCGAGCCTTGACTAAACCATTCCGTGCCTGAAATTCGCATTTAATACTCCTCAGTTTGATAGTTCGATGTGCTCAATTAAGATTGAGCTATGCAGACAATATAGTATTTGACCAAATTGTGTCAATCCTTAAAGAGTCTTCCATCAGGGCTGTCCCATCAAAATATCTTTTCCATAATTCAACCGAATCATTAGGTTAAGGATATTTCCACTGTTTAGTTCTCGCCAACACGCTGGAAATTCGATGATCCCCCCCTTTGAAAAAGGGGGGTTAGGTGGGATTTAAAAGCGTCGCTCACCTGCAGGCTCTAAAATCCCCCTCGGCCCCCTCGCAAGCTCTCCCCCTTTTTTCAAAGGGGAAAGGCACCCCGCTGCTAATGCATCTCGCCCCATCATACTGTTAGAAAAAGTTGCACTTCGTTGTTGAATCTGCGGGGGGAAAACTAACTACAAGGTAGATAATGTCTGGTTTTGTCTGGCGATATGAAAACAACGCTGGGTTTGAGTCTAACGGACGCCGGGCTAACGCTGATTTGTGCGCTTTTTAGCGCGCGGATGGGTGCTGTCGTACACGTTAGCGAGGTGTTGGAAGTCGAGATGGGTATAGATTTGCGTGGTGGATAAATCGGCATGCCCCAGCAACTCCTGCACGGCGCGCAAATCGCCACTGGATTCCAGCAAATGGCTGGCGAAAGAATGACGCAACATGTGAGGGTGAACATGACTGCCCGTGCCGTGGGTAGCGGCCCACTGCTGCACGCGCATTTGCACCGCACGGGGCGTCAGCCGAGCGCCACGTATGCCGACAAATAATGCCGTCTCGTTATGCGCAATCAACGTGGGGCGATATTGCAGCCAACGCTGAAGCACCGCGATGGCATAACTCCCGACAGGCACGATGCGCGCCTTGTTGCCCTTTCCCAGGACACGCACCACGGCATCCGTCAGATCAACATCCGTACATTCCAGATGCGTAAGCTCGCTCAGACGCAACCCTGAAGAATACATCAGCTCCAGCATTGCCAGATCGCGTACCTGCAGGGCATTTGCCGCCGTAACCGGCACGGGTGAATGACTCGTCTGCGGTGGTACAGGACTGGGTTGAACGTCCAGCAAGGCTCCCATTTGATCGACACTCAGGGTTTTAGGCAATTTTCGTGGTGATCTGGGGGCGCGCACTCCCACCACAGGATTACTGGGCAACACACCTTCACGCACCAGATAGGCACAAAACGAACGCACGACAGACAATAGATGCTGTACGCTACGCGCATTAAGCCCACCGCGATGATGGGCGGCCGCAAAAGCGCGTATCTGATGTGATGTTAATGTCTGCCAGTCAGCAACGGCATGCTGAGCACAAAACAACGTGAATTTGAGCAACGCATGCCGGTAGCTTTCCAGGGTGCGTGGCGAGCAACGACGCTCGTCACTCAGATGAATGAAAAATTTATCGAGCCAGAGGGATTGATGGTTGTCCATGGTTGCCACGCCCTATCGTCAACACCCCCGCACACCACTTATTCGGCCACCAGATAAGGCCGCACCGCACAACTGATGATTTCACCCATTTGCGACAGGAAGTGCGTACCCATGCCATGATGAAAACGCCCTGCATCGTAACTGCCAATGGCAACAATTCCGGCAGGAATACGTAACTGGCTGGCCCCCGGAATTCCGGTTAACGGTATCAACGCGACAGACGCCATGGCCGCCGCCTGATCACCAAAAAGACACCCCATTTGGGTAACACCCAAATGACCGCATACCGGCCTGGCATTTTTGAGAAAACCGCTAAAGGCATCCCATGCCGCATCATCCTTATCAACAAACAGCACATCAAGCGGCTCGGCGGCAAGGTCGTGGGCCGCTATTTTGGGCTTGGCCATTAAGCGCATGGCAACCGCATCGGCATGAAAATCATTGCGCAGGCTGTCATAGATCCCTATAAAAACATCCTGCAACGTTGCACAATCCATTAATGACAACACCAGTCGATGCATGCGCTCGTTGAGACGATCATTATCGCGTGCGATCTGCACCAGATCATGGAGTTGATGCTTGAGCTGGCGGTTATGCTCCCGAAGCGTCGCGACCTGTCGCTCAATCAGCGAGATGGCTGAACCACTGGAATGGTGCAGGGTCAACTCCATCAGCGCTTCCGGGTGATGCGTAAAAAATTCGGGGTGCGCACGCAAAAATTCAACAACCCCCTGCTCCTCGACAGCAACGCCTGCCACCGGGTGCGGATGATTTTGTGTTGTCATAATTCTATTTTTCCTTCAAAAACTGAAACGGCCGGCCCTGTCATCCATACCGGCGCCATTGATTCTTCTGGTGATGCTTCTGATTCTTCTCCCGGGCCGACCCAACGAATAAGAAGCGTACCGCCGGGCAAATCCACGGACACGGCTTCATCCAGCAAACCCTGCTGACGCCCTATCACCACCGCTGCGCAGGCACCCGTGCCACAGGCGCGGGTTTCACCCACGCCACGCTCATAAACCCGCAGACGAATATGGCTACGATCAATCACCTGCATAAATCCCGCATTCACACGACGCGGGAAACTCGCATGCCGCTCGATTTGCGGCCCCAGTGTGGCAACCGGCGCAGTATCAACATTATCGACCCGCACCACCGCATGCGGATTACCCATTGATACCGCGCCAATCTCAATACGCTGCCCCGCAACATCCAGCATATAGCGGTTGGCAGGCATCCGCTGAAGATTCGCGTCACCGGCAACAAAGGGAATGTCAGCAGGCATAAAACGTGGCGCGCCCATGTTGACGGTGACATCACCATTCGCTTCAACCTGAGCGCTGATCAGCCCCGCCTGAGTTTCGACACGAATATCAGGTCGGGTCGTCAGATGCTTATCCAGCACAAAACGGGCAAAACAACGCACACCATTACCGCACTGCTCAACTTCCCCCCCATCGGCATTATAAATGCGGTAGCGAAAATCCACGCCGGGCAAGGTGGCTACTTCAACCAGCAGTATCTGGTCACAACCAATACCAAAATGACGGTCAGCAATAAAACGCAACTGGTCACGCGTGAGAACAACCGGCCGGGACATGGCATCAATCACGACAAAGTCATTGCCCAAGCCGTGCATTTTGGTGAAATTGATCAGCATATGGGGACTAGTTTAGCACGAACGGCTATAAAAACGACGCCATCATTGGCGCTGAATACTGCTTAAATTAACAACGCGTGTAGTAGCGATAATTTGTTCAGGTTGCAGCGTAGCATGCGTAATATCACAATGATCATGCAGTAAGGTTTGCAACGCCGCAAGTGTCGGTTGCCAGTCAGGTCTACGCCCTCCATCCGGTAAAATAGATCACCCATCACAGGCAGGAGTACGGCACGGGTATTCAGTGTTTACTCACCATGGCGCAACATCCAGGCCACGATCAGATTCACCACTAAGACCATAATGGCCGGTATCGCCCAGCGGCGGCACCCGCAAACTGTGGGTGCCGCGTTGGCAGCGGTGATGATGGCGACCGGCTGGGTGATGTGTGCGTGCATATCGCCCATGAACCCAATCCGCAACCCAACCTGAAATTACCGATATTTTACACTATTTGTTAGACGATAATCCCTATTACGCCTTATAATAACCTCCTTTAAGGTATTCCTGATCCCACGAGACATGGCATGAAGACTTACCGGCCGCCAACCATCTGGCTTATCATTACATTATTCGGACTGGGGAGTGTACTGGCAGGCTGCGGCCAGAAAGGGCCATTGCGCCTGCCTGATGAAACACCTGCCACCCTTCAACAGAAGTAACATAACCCATGAACCATTTTGCCTACCGCAACGGACGCCTGTTCGCCGAAGATGTTGACCTGGCCGCCATTGCTCGCACCCATGGCACACCTTGCTATGTCTATTCACGTGCCACGCTGGAACGCCACTGGCACGCCTTTGATCGCGCCTTTGCCGACCATGACCATCT
>JAHFRW010000035.1:0-1792 GCA_023266055.1 Gammaproteobacteria bacterium
CGCCATCGCCCATCAGCTAAATACACGGCCGCGTAAGCGCCACAATTACAAAACACCCGAGGAATTGTTTTATGCAAACTAATGTCTATTGTCGCACTTTAAACTTGATACTAAGGTTCCCACCGGCCATTAATTTTGTTCTGATGGTGCCGGGCTTTATTCTGTTGCTGGGTAAGTGGCGTAAAACGGCTTTATGTCTGATTGCGTTTTCATTAGGTACGCTATACTTGGCAAGCACGCCTGTGGTTGCCTACGCACTAATGGATGGCTTGCAACAATCTTATCCGGCGCTGACACCGGCTGATGTGCAGCGCAACAACGCAGCGCTTTCTGCGCATCAATGTGATATACCGATACGTGCTAACGCGGCGCGTGGCAAGGAGCTATCGTGCCCGGCCGCCATTGTGATTCTGGGGGGTGGCAGCAAGCTCAATGCGCCAGAGTATTCAGGCGCAGATACGGTGTCAAAGCTTACCCTGGAGCGTTTACGCTATGGCGCTTATTTACAGCGCCACACGGGTTTGCCGGTATTGGTCACGGGTGGAGCACCTTTGGACGAAGCGACTCCTGAAGCACAGTTGATGAAAGCGGTGCTGGAAAATGATTTTCATGTGCCCGTGCAATGGGTCGAAGGTAAAAGCCATACCACGCTTGAAAATGGTGTTTTTAGTCAGCCATATTTAGCCAGGGCGCACGTTCGCCACATTTATCTTGTGACCCATGCCTGGCACATGCCGCGATCCGTCGCTGTTTTTGAAAAGACAGGCCTCAAGGTTACCCCCGCCCCCATGGCTTTTTCTGCGCCTGCACCGCTTGAAACAGGCGGGTATGCCTGGCTCCCTGCTGCCCGCGCCCTGGAAGTGTCCAATTTTGCCTTGCATGAGATAGTGGGGCGCTTATGGTACAGCGTGCGGCGTTTATAAGCTCGCAGGGTTATAAATATCAATTAATCATTTGATTTTAAATGATTTTAAGTCAATATTTTCATGGCGCTGGAATGTGGGTGCGCGGGGACGCGTTGCGGGGGTTGATTAAAGTGTATAATTAGGGCTTACACAGGCACCGGATTGATGTGCCTAATGCTTTGATTGGTTGTTATTTTTTACAAATGTCTGGTCAGGATTTCGCGACAGGATACCCTGAACATTAAATATTAGGGTATATATCGGGATAGATTCCTGGACAGGATTTTGAACAGGCGTTCTGAATGCCGGAGGTTTTTTGTCGTTATGCCGATTTACGAGTATCAATGCGCCGCGTGTGGCCACGCGTTTGAAGCCATACAGAAAATGAGCGATGCTCCATTGCAGGAGTGCCCCTCATGTACCAAACCACAATTGCAGAAACTGATCTCTGCAGCGGGTTTTCGTTTAAAAGGGGGTGGCTGGTACGAAACAGATTTCAAGGGTGGAGCGAAGAAGGGGGAGCAGAAAGAAGAAAAGAAAGAGGCGGCAGTGCCTGCTGCCAGCACGCCGAGCGCACCGAGCACAAAAACCAGCACACCTGAATAATCGGATTTCGTTCTGATTGCTGATGCATTTTTTCAAATCAACACGAATAAAAGTGAAAGGTATCCTATGCGCCGTTATTTGATTGCCGGGTTGCTGATCTGGTTGCCGTTGGGTGTGACGGTGATGGTGATCAAGCTGTTGGTTGATGTGATGGATCAAACCCTGCTGATATTGCCTGCGGCATATCATCCCGACGTGCTGTTGGGTTTTCGTGTTCCTGGCCTGGGTGTGCTGTTATCAGTCACTGTGGTATTGCTGACGGGAGTCGTGGTCGCCAATTT
>JAHFRW010000035.1:1892-29915 GCA_023266055.1 Gammaproteobacteria bacterium
CCAGAGCGTTGAGTTATGCGGCTGGGCACATCGTCGTCGTGATCATGGCGGCGTTATTTTTATTGATCTGCGTGATCGTGAAGGTCTGGTGCAGGTGGTGTTTGATCCGACCGTCATGGATGACGGTCGCTTCCGGCATCCCGCCTCTGGCGACACTGGTACATCCCTGTACGGCGGAAGTGCTGGAAATGCAGGAGCACCCACCATGGCCGAAATATTTACCTGTGCCGAACGTGTGCGCAGTGAATATGTGTTGCATATCAAGGGCACGGTACGGCGTCGCCCGGCAGGCACCGAAAACCCGAGCATGCCCACTGGCCAGGTTGAAATCGTTGCCCAGGCGCTGGAAATTCTTAACCGTGCCGAGCCACCACCGTTTTCAATCAGTGATGAGATGGAGGTTGGCGAAGAAATTCGTCTGCGTTACCGTTATATAGATTTGCGCCGTCCGCAAATGTTGCAGCGTTTGCGCATGCGTGCCAGAGTGGCATCCAACCTGCGTCGTTTTCTGGATGATCAGGGTTTTCTGGACGTTGAAACACCGATTCTTACCAAGTCCACGCCCGAAGGTGCGCGTGATTATCTGGTGCCAAGCCGCACGCATCCGGGTGAATTCTTTGCGTTGCCGCAATCGCCGCAGTTATTCAAACAATTGCTGATGATGGGTGGTCTGGATCGCTATTATCAGATTGTACGTTGTTTTCGCGACGAAGATTTGCGTGCCGACCGTCAACCGGAATTTACCCAGCTTGATATTGAAACCTCGTTCATGAACGAGGAGCAGATCATGACGCTGATGGAAAGCATGTTGCGCAAATTATTTAACGACGTGCTTGAAGTGGTGTTGCCCGCCACTTTCCCGCGCATGACGCATGCCGAGGCGATGTCCCGGTTTGGGGTGGATAAGCCTGATTTGCGTATCCCCCTGGAGCTGGTTGATCTGGGTGATTTAATGAAAAATGTTGATTTCAAGGTGTTTTCGGGCGCGGCCAATGATCCCGGGGGGCGTGTTGCTGCGTTACGCGTGCCTGGCGGTGGAGCGTTGAGTCGCAAGGAAATTGACGACTATACACAGTTTGTTGCGATTTACGGCGCACGGGGTTTGGCGTATATCAAGGTTAATGATTGCGCGGCAGGGCGTGAAGGCTTGCAGTCACCGATCCTGAAATTCATGCCTGATGAAGTGATTGCCGCGATACTTGAACGTACCGGCGCACAGAATAATGACCTGATCTTTTTCGGCGCTGACAAGACGAACATCGTCAATGAATCGTTGGGCGCGCTGCGCATCAAGGTGGGGCATGATCGTGGACTGGTGGAGCAGGGTTGGCGGCCATTGTGGGTGGTGGATTTCCCCATGTTTGAGTGGGATGAAAAGGAAAAACGCTGGTCGGCCTTGCATCATCCGTTTACCGCCCCCACAGTTAATGATATAGCCCAACTTGAAGCAGATCCAGGTGCTGCATTGTCGCGGGCGTACGACATGGTACTCAATGGTACTGAAGCCGGGGGCGGTTCCATTCGTATTCATCGTCCTGAAATGCAGTCGGCGGTATTCCGTATTTTAGGTATTGGTGAAGAAGAAGCGCGTGACAAATTTGGTTTTCTGCTGGATGCATTAACGTACGGTTGTCCGCCGCATGGTGGTATTGCGTTTGGTCTGGATCGTTTGGTGATGTTGATGAGTGGTGCATCGTCAATACGCGATGTGATGGCGTTCCCCAAAACCCAATCGGCAGCGTGTCCGCTGACATCCGCACCTTCACCGGTAATGGACAGGCATTTGCGTGAATTGGGCATCCGTTTGCGCACGGCCCCGCCGGGCTCAATTACCCAGGCAGGTGAGCCTTCAAGTTAAGCGAGGTAGAGTTTATGGCAGCCACAGCACTTGCAATTCAGCAGTTCACAGCGCTTTCCGATGAGGAATGTGATACGCGTATTCGCGCTGCAAAAGCGGTATTGGGTGAGCGGCTGGTTATTCTTGGGCACCATTATCAGCGTGAAGAAGTGCATCGTCATGCGGATTATACGGGCGACTCATTGAAATTATCGCGCCTTGCGGCCAACTCCAACGCTGAGTTCATTGTGTTTTGCGGTGTGCACTTCATGGCAGAGGTGGCAGATATTCTGTCGCGTCCCGACCAGATTGCCATTTTACCCGATCTTGCCGCCGGGTGTTCCATGGCGGATATGGCTAACCTTGCCAAGGTTGAGCGTGCCTGGCGCGAATTGGCAGATGTGCTTGATCCTGACGAGCAGATTACGCCCGTGACGTACATCAATTCGGCGGCTGATCTAAAGGCATTTTGTGGTCGTCATGGCGGCATTGTTTGTACCTCGACAAATGCGCGTCATGTGCTGGAATGGTCGTTTGCACGGCGCGGCAAGGTGTTGTTTTTCCCTGATCAGCATCTGGGCCGTAATACGGCCCATCGCATGGGCATTGCGCTGGATGACATGGTGGTGTGGGATTTTAATAAACCACTGGGCGGATTAACGCCGGATCAGATCTGCAATGCCAAAATGATTTTGTGGAAAGGTTTTTGCTCCGTGCATCAAATGTTCAAGCCGCAGCATATAGATCAATTCCGCGCCCGATATCCTGAAGCGCCTGACATGCTGAAGGTCATCTCGCATCCTGAATGCTCATTTGAGGTGTGTGAAAAATCAGATTACGTGGGTTCGACCGAATACATCATCACAACCATTAATGAGTCTGCGCCCGGTACGCGCTGGCTGGTAGGTACAGAATTGAATCTTGTGCAGCGTCTGCATGAACGTAACAGGCATCAAGGCAAGTCGGTTCATTTCATGTCACCCACGGTATGCATGTGTTCCACCATGTTCCGTGTTGATCCGCAGCATCTGGTGTGGACGCTGGAAAATCTGGTGGATGGCAATGTCGTCAACCGTATTCGTGTTCCCGAGCATGAAGCGAGTGACGCGCGTTTGGCGTTGCAGCGGATGTTTGAGGTTTTGTAGGGCATGATGCAGATTTTGGTGATATTGTCGATCGCCATGGTCAGTCGTGTGCCTGCATATAAATGACGCTCCGCATTCTTGGCATAGACCCGGGGTCCCGTATTACGGGTTTTGGTATTATTGATGTTACTGGTAACAAGATTGAATATGTCACCAGTGGTTGCGTACGCATGCAGGATGATGCATTACCGGAACGTCTTAAAACCATTTATGAAGGTATTCGTGACATCGTTGAATTACACACACCTCAAGTGATGGTGATTGAACAGGTGTTCATGAAGATCAATGTCAGTTCGGCCCTTAAGTTGGGGCAGGCGCGTGGCGCTGCAATTTGCGCAAGTGTCATGCAGTCACTGCCGGTGTATGAGTACACGCCCACCCAGATCAAACAAGCGATTGTCGGGAAAGGCAATGCTGCCAAAGCCCAGGTACAACACATGGTAGTGGCATTGCTTAAATTAAAGGGTGTACCCCAGGCCGATGCGGCGGACGCATTGGCGTGTGCATTATGCCATAGCCATACGCAACAGACCTTGCAACAGGTCAATAAGGCAATGCCGACTCAAAAATTGTTGCAGGGTATGCGCAGGGGGCGATTACGATGATTGGACGTTTGCGCGGTGTATTGTCCTGGAAACAGGCGCCATATTTATTGCTTGATGTGCAGGGCGTGAGTTATGAGGTTGAAGCGCCCATGACTACTTTTTATGAGTTGCCCCCGGTGGGTCATGAGGTCACGTTGCATACGCACCTGGCGGTACGTGAAGATGCTCATCTGCTGTTTGGCTTTGCTTCAGAACGTGAACGTATTTTGTTTCGGCAATTGCTCAAGGTGAATGGCATCGGGGCCAAAATGGCGCTCACGATTTTATCAGGTATTGCGGCAGACGCTTTTGCGCGTTGTGTACGTGATAACGATATTGCTACCTTGACGCGTTTACCCGGTGTCGGTAAAAAAACAGCTGAACGGCTGGTCATCGAAATGCGAGATAAGGTGCTGGGCCAAGGTTCGGCCGCAGCAGTGCCGGGCATGAGCGCCGCCATGATTGGAGATGTTGCGGATGCGCCGGTGAATGATGCGATTAGTGCGCTGATTGCCTTGGGTTACAAGTCTCCAGAAGCCAGTCGTATGGCGCAGGGCATTAATGGCGCGGGCTTAACGAGTGAAGAAATCATACGACGTGCGTTACAGAACGCGGCAGCACAGCACAAGCGATAAACATTAGGATAGGGCTGATGGAAGTAAAGCATGCTATAGAACAACGTCGCTCAGCGAAGATGTATGATGTCAGTCATCGCATGAGTGAAGATGAAATACATCACCTTCTGGAATACACCCTTCTGTCACCTACGGCATTCAATATACAGCACTGGCGATTTGTGGCCGTGCGTGACCCGGCGCTACGTGCGGAAATTCGCAAGGTGTCGTGGAATCAGGCGCAGGTGACGGATGCGTCATTGTTGCTGATACTGTGCATGGATTTAAAGGCCTGGGATAAAGATCCGCAGCGCTATTGGCGTAACGCTCCACAACGCGTACAGGACCACATGGTGATGGGAATCCGTGAATACTACACTGGCAACGAACAAGCGCAGCGTGACGAAGGCATGCGTTCGTGTTCGCTTGCAACCATGAACCTTATGCTGCTTGCCAAGGACATGGGTTATGACTCCTGTCCTATGGATGGCTTTGATTTTGATGCGGTTGCCCGTTTAATACGACTGCCCGCTGACCATGCTATTTGCATGATGGTGACGGTGGGCAAAAGCATGCAGGCGCCACGTCCACGCGGGGGGCAGTTGGCACTGGACGAGGTGTTTTTTACTGATCACTTTTGAGTCAATAAGTGCTTCGTTAAGAATCATGATGATAACGTGGGTAAGGCATCCTTATGAGGTATGCGGTTGCTGTTCCTGATGATAAGGTATAGTCTAATAGCTTAATTACTGTCCTGCCTATGCGATAGATTACAGAGGATCACTGCAATGAAAAAGCTACTGGTTGTAACTGTGTTATCCGTGTCCAGCGTCTTTGCTGCCAGCCCGGTCTGGTCGTGCAGCATGGCGGGCCCCAATACCCATATTGGTGTTGTGACTGATGTAAATGCCAGTGCCAATACCTTTACCATGATGGACGCCGAGACCCGCCACCCGATCACGTTTGTGACTACGCAGGAGTTGTTAAAGGGTATCAGCAAGAATCAGCAGGTGACGGTGACTTTCCAGAAGACCGGGAAGAATCTTATCGCGAAGACTGTCCAGTTGTAATAGCGCTTATTGTCACTTCGTTTGGGGCAGGGATTCCTTGCGTGACATGAAATATCCCGTAGCGCCCGCTGAAAGCGCCGGACTTTTGGGGCTACGGGCATGTTATCTCTCGTCAGCATAATTCAGTGGGATCAATACTGTATTTGACGGCGATCGACTATTGTCCGGTGCGGGGTGATTCAGCGTGTAATGCAGGCCACGGCTTTCCTTGCGCTGCATGGCAGAACGAATGATCAGGTCAGCGACCAGGGCGAGATTACGCAGTTCAATCAGATCGTTGTTAACGCGGAAATGTCCGTAGTATTCGTTGATTTCCCGCAGCAGTAAATCAACGCGGCTTTTGGCGCGTGCCAAACGCTTGTCCGTGCGTACAATGCCAACATAATCCCACATGAAGCGGCGTACCTCGTCCCAGTTGTGCGCGACCACCACATCCTCGTCGGAATCGGTCACGCGGCTTTCATCCCATGCCGGCAAGGGTGGAGGTGCAGGAGTGTGTGGCAGTTGCTGTTGAATATGCTCACTGGCGGCCTTGCCGAAGACCAGGCATTCCAGCAGTGAATTGCTGGCCATGCGGTTGGCGCCGTGCAGGCCGGTGAAAGCCGTTTCGCCAATCGCGTACAGGCCTGCCAGGTCAGTGCGGCCCACCGTGTCTGTCATAATGCCCCCGCAGGTGTAGTGCGCCGCAGGTACAACGGGAATCGGTTCTTTGGCCATGTCATAACCCAGTGCCAGGCAGCGTGCCTGCACGTTGGGAAAATGCTGTTTAATAAAGCGTGCTGATTTATGACTGATATCCAGCAGCACGTAGTCGCTGCCCGTGCGTTTCATCTCATGGTCAATGGCGCGTGCTACGATGTCGCGTGGGGCGAGTTCACCGCGTGCGTCGAATTTGTGCATGAAGGGTGTGCCATCGGGTAGCAACAGTTTGCCGCCTTCGCCGCGTACGGCTTCAGTCACCAGAAATGATTTGGCCTTGGGGTGATACAGGCATGTGGGGTGAAATTGTACAAATTCCATGTTCGCCACCCGGCATCCGGCACGCCAGGCCATGGCGATGCCGTCGCCGGTGGCGACATCGGGATTGCTGGTGTAGAGATACACTTTGCCTGCACCCCCCGTGGCCAATACCACGAAACGGGCGCTAAAGGCATCCACCTGATGGTTTTGCCGGTCAAAGGCATACACGCCCATGCAACGGTCGCCCGTGTGCTCGTCAAGCGCGAGGCCGAGTTTACGCCCTGTGATCAGGTCAATGGCGATATGATGTTCAAACAGGCTGATATTGGTATGCTGCCGCGCCTGTTGTTCGAGGGTTGTTTCCACGGCGCGGCCCGTAGCATCTTCTGCATGGATAACGCGGCGATGACTGTGCCCACCTTCGCGCGTCAGGTGGAAGTGAGTACGGCCACCGGCGCTGGTCTGGCGGGTGAAGGGTACGCCACAATCAATCAGCCATTGTACCGCTTCGGGGCCGTGCTCGACGACGAAGCGTACGACATCTTCATCGCACAGGCCGGCACCTGCATCCAGAGTATCGGCAATGTGCGAGTGAATTGAGTCACGTTTATCCAGTACTGCGGAGATACCCCCCTGTGCATACAGCGTGGCCCCTTCGGTGAGTGGCCCCTTGGTCATCAGGCAAATGCGTGCCTGGGGTGCCAGATGCAGGGCCAGGCTTAAGCCAGCCGCGCCGCCGCCAATCACAATGACATCAAAGGAAGTGCCAGGGAGGGTTGATGCTGGCATGGGCGGGTTTCCTGGTTCGGGTGATGCGTGTATTGTGGTCGAAAGGGTGTCGGGATGGGTCTGAATTTCGGGGTTTAGCATAATCGGGTTGGCAAGCTCATGATTTAGGGGCATAATCCGCAGTGTGTGGGCGCTTGTAGTGGTCAAGCACTTTCGGGTGAAGTTTTGGAATGTGTCCATATGCGTAAGAATATAATATTTCACGTGTTTGGGCGAACTCTATAGAGCCTGCACTGTCTATTGACATAAGCGGGGTGCATTTACTTCTGCGAAAGGGGATAAGCCCGAATGGGCGACGAGAACACCGATAAGCGGCTGGTTGAGCTTGTTCAGAAGGGCGACAAAAAGGCATTTGATATTCTGGTACTTAAATACCAGCATCGGATTGTCAAGTTAATATCGCGCTATGTACGTGACTCCAGTGAAGTTTTTGATGTGGCGCAAGAGGCTTTCATCAAGGCATATCGGGCTCTGCCGGGGTTTCGTGGCGAGAGTGCATTTTATACGTGGTTGTATCGTATCGCCATCAATACCGCCAAAAATTATTTGATTGCCCAGGGACGCCGGCCACCGGGTGCCGATATAGAAATATCCGATGCGGAACTTTTCGCAGGTGAGACGGAACTCAGGGAGAATGCCACTCCAGAGCATCTGCTGCTCCGGGATGAGCTTGAGAAAACGGTATTTGAGGCGATTGAGCAGTTGCCTGAAGATTTGCGTACTGCAATTACCCTGCGAGAGCTGGAAGGGTTGAGTTATGAAGAAATTGCCGAGGCGATGGGCTGCCCGGTAGGCACCGTTCGCTCGCGTATTTTCCGGGCACGAGAAGCTATCAATATCAAGTTGCAGCCCTTGCTGTAATCAGATGAGGTAATGGTATGACAGACAGTCTGAACGAAAAAATCTCGGCGCTGATGGATGATCAGCTGAATGCCCACGAAGTGGATGATCTTGTCGAGCGTATGCAGAATGATCAACCATTGCAACATTGCTGGACGCATTATCATCTGATTGGTGATGCGCTCCGAAATAACCTTCCCAATAATATTCATCATGATTTAGCCGCCCGCGTATCAGCGAGCATCACCGCCGAAGCACCTTTGCCGATCTCTCTTGACGCTCACCGGCATGCTCAATCCCGTGCAGATATCGCTACGCGCCCAACTTCCAGAACATCAGGCATGGCCTCAGCATTTTTCAAGCCGCTCGTGGGCATGGCCATTGCTGCCTCGGTTGCTGCCGTGGCAATTGTCAGTTTTAATGTGACCAATGACATGGCTTCGATCGGACAACAACAACTGGTGATGGCGCCCCTGCAAAACAATGCATCCATGATCGCTGAACCGGTTGTTGCGCGCGTGACAGACCAGGCATTGGTCAATTCCAGGCTGGCGGGTTATCTGGAAGACCACAGCAAGTATTCCACCACCACCATGGTGCAGGGGCAGATGTTGCCATATGTGCGGATGGTCGGTTATGCTCCCAAGGAATAATGTCGTGGGGAGTGATGGCTTTCAGCGTGGCCGGACATGCTGGAGGTGATGGATGTTTGCATATGAAGATGCGACGAGATGTTTGAATGATTGTGTACGGTACACCCTATTCCCTGATGTGCAGCCCGATGTATTTTTTTGAGCGTTTCCTGGTTGCGGCCCTGCTGATGGCCACGTCCAGTGTGACGGCGTGGGCGGGGGATTCGAGTGCCGAGATAAGTCAGTGGTTTGACAAGATGTCCCGCGCCGGACAGCAGCTCAGTTACGAAGGTACGTTTATGTACCGGCGTGGCGAGAAAATCATGACCATGAAAATTATTCATGTGGCAGATGAAAACGGCGAGCGGGAACATATCATTTCGTTGAATGGTCCTTTGCGGGAAGTGGTTCGCGACCGTAGCGGTGTCGCGCATATCAGCGCCGACAACAAAAAAATCATCACGGTGGACAAACGCGCCTCGCCGCGTTTAGTGCTGTCAAAAACACCGGAGCAAATCGAACAGATTGAGAGAAACTACACTTTTTCGGTGAGTGGTGATGCGCGTACGGCGAATCGTCGGGCGCGGGTCATCAGCATCACACCCAAGGATATGTATCGTTATGGATACCGCGTTTCTCTTGATTATCAGACCGGCTTGCTGTTGCAGTCAGAGTTGCTCAATGAGGAAGGTGCACCCCTTGAGCAGATCATATTTATTACATTTGATGTGCTGGACAAAGCCCGCATTATGGCCTTGAATGATATTCTTGCGCCAAGTGAGTCATCGGGGGCGGTTTCCCCGGAGGTGGCGGAGGATGCTGCTGTGGCCAGCAAGGTGTTGCCGGGTGATGAGGCCTGGAAGATCAGCAAAATGCCGATAGGTTTTGTGCTGGTTGAGCATAAGCGGCGTATGAGCAAGAGCGGTACTTTACTGGATCATATGGTGTTTACCGATGGCCTGGCATCTGTGTCCGTATTCATGGAAAAGGACACGCCACATAATAAAATGCCGTTTGCGGGTGTGTCACGTATGGGGGCGGTGAGCGCCTTTGCCAAACGTGTCAATGGTCACCAGGTGACAGTAATGGGCGAAGTGCCGGTTGCAGCCGTGCAGATGATTGGAGAGTCGATTCATTACCCGGTGATGACGGGCACGAAAAAATGAATGTCAGTTTCAATAGTGTGGGTGTAAGGTTTGTTAACGGATATATCACAAGGCCGAGAGATATGATGACATATGGTATGCAACGCAATGCTGGAAAAGCGGTGATGATGTTGGCCAGAGGATTTTTGATCCCTGCCATGTTGCTTGGATTCTCGATGGCAACCGTACAGGCGCGTGAGCTTCCCAACTTCACCAAAATTGTGGACGAAAACAGTCCGGCTGTGGTCAATATCAGCACCTCACAAAAAGTGCAGAAACGCGGGCCTGCGGGAGGCCCGCACGGCAAGGCACCAGAAGGTATGCCAGAGGATTTATTGCGGCGTTTTTTTGGTGAGAGAGGTGAGCAAAATGATGCGCCTGAAGATTACGATGAAAAATCATTGGGGTCGGGGTTTATTGTGTCATCTGATGGTTATGTGTTGACCAATCATCACGTTATCAAGGGGGCTGATGAGATTGTGGTGCGCCTGAGTGATCGTCGAGAGCTGGTTGCCAAATTGGTAGGTACGGATAACCGTAGTGATGTCGCTTTGCTGAAGATTGAAGCCGATCATTTGCCTGTCGCCAGGATCGGGCGTTCCAGAGATCTACAGGTGGGGGAATGGGTGTTGGCCATTGGTTCGCCGTTTGATTTCGATCATACCGTCACTGCCGGCATTATCAGTGCCCTGGGCCGTAACCTGCCGAGTGAGAGCTACGTGCCTTTTATCCAGACCGACGTCGCTATTAATCCCGGTAATTCCGGTGGACCGTTATTTAATCTGGACGGTGAAGTGGTGGGTATTAACGCCCAGATTTACAGTCGGACAGGTGGCTACATGGGCCTGTCGTTTGCAATTCCCATTGATTTGGCGATGGATGTGGTTGATCAGATCAAATCGCGCGGCCATGTGGTGCGAGGTTGGCTGGGTGTGCTGGTGCAGGATGTCACGCGTGATCTGGCGGAATCCTTTGGCATGAAAAACCCGGGTGGTGCGGCGGCGGCGCGTATTCTGCCGAACAGTCCTGCCCAACGTGCCGGCTTTGAAGTGGGTGATGTGATTGTTGAGTTTGATGGTAAGGATGTCGCGAATTCCTCAAGCCTGCCGCCGCTGGTGGGCGTTACCAAAATTGGTAAAGAGGTGGCTGTGAAGGTGATTCGCCAGGGCAAGCCGAAAATGCTGAAAGTGACCGTCGGTGAACTGCCCATGGATGATGAAGTGAAGCAGTCATCATCCGCTATCGAACCCGATGGCAGTATGGAAAAGCGGTTGGGTGTGATTGTTACGGATCTTGGCCAGGAACAGATTGATAGTCTGGAAAGTGGCCGTAAGGGTGGTGTGGTCGCGCAGCGTGTCAAGGAAGGCCCCGCTCAAAAAGCAGGGGTACGGAGCGGCGATATTCTGCTGAGCCTGAATGGCACGGCCATCGAAAACGTAGCACAGTTCAAACGTTTGGTGGCTGATCTGCCGACAGGCAAGGCGCTGCCATTGCTGGTACAGCGACGCAATGATCCTATCTGGATGGCGGTCAAAATTCCCTCGGAGAGCAAAAAGTAAGTATTTTCCGGGCATTGATGGGGCGCTTGGGCGCCCCATATTGTTTCAGGGTGCTGAAATATCTCTGAAAAGTCTCCTGCCCATCGTCAGATGGCATTACCCTGTCGTCAATTAAAGGTTTAAGTACATGAAAAAAAAGTATAAAATGAGAGGTTAGCGTGAAGTTCTCGCGCCCGGGTTGAATCAGCACCTCCATTTATTCTTTAAATTCGCTTTAATTTGGCCTCATACATGAAGCATATCCGCAATTTTTCGATCATCGCCCACATTGACCATGGAAAATCCACGCTGTCTGATCGTTTGATCCAGATCTGTGGTGGTTTGAGCACACGGGAAATGTCTGCCCAGGTGCTGGATTCCATGGATCTGGAGCGTGAACGTGGTATTACCATCAAGGCTCAAAGTGTTTCCCTGCTCTACAAGGCGCTGGATGGTAACACCTACCAGTTGAATTTTATTGATACTCCGGGGCATGTGGATTTTTCCTATGAGGTTTCCCGCTCGCTTGCCGCGTGCGAAGGCGCGCTGCTGGTCGTCGACGCTGCTCAGGGTGTCGAGGCTCAAAGTGTTGCCAATTGTTACACTGCTCTTGAGCAAGGGCTGGAAGTGGTACCGGTCTTGAATAAGATCGATCTGCCTGCTGCAGAGCCGGATCGTGTGATCAAGGAAATTGAAGAAATTATCGGTATTGAGGCCACGGACGCCACGCGGGTGAGTGCCAAAACCGGGGTAGGTGTGCCCGATCTGCTGGAAGCGATTGTTGCCCGCATTCCCGCGCCGGAAGGCGACCCCGAGGCACCCCTGCAAGCGTTGATCATCGACTCCTGGTTTGATAATTTCCTGGGCGTGGTATCGCTGGTGCGCGTCAAGCATGGGCGGCTGTTACCCAAGCAAAAAATCAAGGTCATGTCTACCGGCAAAGCGCATCTTGTGGAAAAGGTGGGGATTTTTACGCCAAAACGCAAAGAGACCGAGGGGCTGGGGGCGGGTGAAGTGGGTTTTATTGTTGCAGGTATCAAGGATATTAATGGCGCACCTGTGGGTGATACCCTGACCCATGCCGAGCGCCCGGCAATGTCACCTTTACCGGGTTTCAAGGCGATTCAGCCACGTGTATTTGCCGGACTCTTTCCCATTTCACCTGAAGATTATGAAGCCTTTCGTGAGGCTCTCGGCAAGCTGCGCCTCAATGATGCGTCATTGTTTTATGAGCCGGAGAATTCGCTGGCGCTGGGATTGGGCTTCCGCTGTGGTTTTCTGGGCATGTTGCACATGGAAATCGTCCAGGAACGTCTGGAACGTGAATATAATTTGAATTTGATCACCACCGCGCCAACGGTGATCTACGAAGTACTCACCAAAAAGGGTGAGGTATTGAAGGTCGATAACCCCTCCAAGTTGCCGGACGTTGGGCAGATCGCGGAAATGCGAGAGCCGATCATCATGGCCAATATTCTGGTACCGCAGCAATACCTGGGCGCCGTGATTACGCTGTGCATTGAAAAGCGCGGTGCGCAAAAGAAATTGCAATATCTCGGTAATCAGGTGGTATTGGGGTATGAGTTGCCCATGAATGAAGTGGTGATGGACTTTTTTGATCGCCTTAAATCCGTGAGCCGGGGCTATGCCTCGCTGGATTACACGTTTGACCGTTACCAGCTCGCCGATCTGGTGAAGCTGGACGTGCTGATCAACGGTGAAAAAGTGGATGCGTTGTCTTCCATCGTGCATCGTGACCAGAGCCAATACCGTGGCCGTGGGCTGGTTGAGAAAATGAAAGAGGTCATACCGCGGCAGATGTTTGACGTGGCGATTCAGGCGGCGGTAGGCGCGCATGTTATTGCCCGCGAGAGCGTGAAGGCGATGCGCAAGAATGTGCTGGCCAAATGCTATGGTGGTGATATTTCGCGCAAGAAAAAACTTCTGGAAAAACAAAAGGAAGGCAAAAAGCGCATGAAGCAGGTAGGTTCAGTGGAGATACCTCAGGAAGCGTTTTTGGCAGTGTTAAACATAGGTAAAAAATAATGAACTTTGATTTTCCAACGATTATGACCGGGGCAGTGATCGTCACGGGCGCCATTTGGGCAATAGATGCCGCGACAGGCGCCCCCAGACGCCGCAAAGCGTTATCCCGGTATTTTGAGGCGGCGGGAAAGCCTTTGGATAAAGGTGTGCTCAAACGCCTTTCTACCGATGCCGGTCTGGATGAGGTGGTCAGCGCCTCAGAAGGTAAATTGCACGGTGAAACGATTAAAAATATTGCCAAGGAGCCGCTATTAGTAGAGTACGCGCGCTCATTTTTCCCGATTATCCTGATTGTTTTGATTTTGCGCTCGTTTTTGATGGAGCCATTCCGGATACCGTCGGGTTCCATGATGCCGACATTATTGGTGGGTGATTTTATACTGGTAAACAAATATACCTATGGGATTCGTTTACCGGTCGTCAATAAAAAAATTGTTGAGATGGGTGAGCCGCAGCGGGGTGATATTGTCGTATTCCGGTACCCTAAGGATCCAGCGATAGATTATATCAAGCGTGTTGTGGGTCTACCGGGTGACCGTATTGAGTACATTCAAAAGCAGGTCTATGTCAATGGCAAACCGGTTGAGCAGGAGCTCAAGGGTAGTTATACCGGCGTAGGCGCCGGACTCTCCATGTCAGGGGCCGAATTACGTATTGAGCGTCTGAATACTGATGTGGCTCACGATATTCTCATTGTGCCAAATCAGGCGTCCGTAGAAGGTGAAGTGCAGGTGCCGGCGGGACATTACTTTGTGATGGGTGATAACCGTGACAATAGCAACGACAGCCGTTTCTGGGGGTTTGTGCCTGAAGAAAACCTGGTTGGCAAGGCATTCATGATCTGGATGAGTTGGGATTCGGCGAATGGCGGGGTAGGATGGGGTCGTATTGGTACGCATGTTCAGTAACCTGATTAAGGGTGATTGAATCACCGCGAAAATGATTAAAATGGAGGACATGTTCATGAAGCAGCAGCAGGGAATGACGACCATAGGTTTTGTATTGATCATTGGCATGATTGCTTTTTTTACCGCGATTGGTGTGAAATTGGTACCGTTATATATTGAATATTATTCCGTGAAATCGATTCTTAAAACGGTTCAGGCCGAGCCGGAAACCGTCAATAGAAGCGTTGCAGAAATAGAAGACACCATTCTGAAACGATTGAGTATTAATGAAGTGCATCGGGTTACCAAAAAAGATATTAAAATTTCCAAGGAAGGCAAAAAAATTATCATAGACATTTCATATGAGGCCCGCGTGCCGCTGTTTGGTAATATTGATATCGTGGGCGACTTCAAGGATACCCGGGTTGAGGTGCATACTCCTTGACGGTTTCTGGAAATGATTCTCTGGAAGTATTCAGTCGCAAGCTTGGGTATTTTTTTTTAAACCCCGAGCTTCTGGAGTGCGCGCTGACGCATCGCAGTGTTGGTAGTTTCAATAATGAACGGCTGGAATTTCTGGGTGATGCAATTCTGAATTTTCTGATTGCCGATGAACTCTATCGCCACCATCTCAATGCCAGCGAAGGGGAATTGAGTCGCGCGCGCGCCAATCTGGTGAATGGTCGTGCCCTTGCCGTGTTGGCCACTGCCTATAATCTCGGGGATTTTTTGCGGCTGGGCTCGGGCGAATTAAAAAGCGGTGGCTTTCGCCGTGAATCGATTCTTGCCGGTACACTGGAAGCCATTATTGGTGCCGTCTATCTGGACAAGGGATTTGATGCCTGTCGTGTACTGGTGCAATCACTTTACCAGCAACGTTTGGCCACGATTTCTCCCGAAACCCATCCCAAGGATCCCAAGACCCGTTTGCAGGAATACCTGCAGGCGCAGAAGCACCCCTTACCCCTTTATACCGTGGTGGCGATTGAGGGCGATGCCCATGTTCAGGCGTTCAAGGTTGAGTGTATTGTCGAAGGCATATCGCCCACCCAGGGTGAAGGTAACAGTCGCCGTGTGGCGGAACAGAATGCAGCACAGCAAGCTTTGCAATTATTGGATTGTGAGTAATGATGGAAAACACGGAACAACCAGACAATAGTGTCAGTCGCTGCGGCTATGCCGCAATTGTGGGTCGTCCCAATGTGGGCAAATCAACATTGTTGAATCATATTCTGGGGCAGAAAATCAGCATCACATCGCGGCGGCCACAAACCACGCGGCACCGCATTCTGGGCATTAAAACCACGCCTGAGGCACAGATAATCTATGTCGACACGCCCGGCCTGCATCGCGCCGGTAAGCGCGCCATCAATCGTTATATGAATCGCGTCGCGGCATCCGTTATCAAGGATGTTGATGTGGCACTGTTTGTCGTGGAAGGTTTACGCTGGACAACGGAAGATCAGGATGTACTGGATCGGTTGAAGACAGAAAATATTCCCGTGATTCTCGTGGTCAATAAAGTGGATAAGGTCACCGACAAGGAAGCCTTGCTGCCACATTTTCAAAAAGTGTCAGGTTATATGGATTTCGTACAGATTATCCCGATCTCGGCCCGTCATGGCACAAACATGGACGCGCTGGAACAGGAAATTCTGCGTTTATTGCCCCTCGCGCCGCACATGTATCCTGAAGATCAGGTTACTGATCGCAGCGAGCGCTTTCTTGTGGCCGAGCTGGTGCGAGAAAAGCTTACGCGACGACTGGGACAGGAAGTACCCCATTCACTGACGGTTGCCATTGAGCAATTTTCAGAAGAAAACGGTATCATAAATATCACGGCATTGATCTGGGTAGAAAAACAGGGCCAGAAATCTATCGTGATAGGTAAAAATGGCAGTGTCCTCAAAGAGGTGGGTACACAGGCCCGGCAGGATATGGAGCGCATTCTGGATAACAAGGTTTTTTTAACGCTATGGGTCAAGGTCAAGGAAGGCTGGTCTGAAAACGAGCGTGCATTACGCAGTCTGGGATACGATGAAACGTAAGTTCCCAAGCCTGAAGAATAGTCCAGCCGCTTTACCGTGATTGAATACTTTTGATTCACCATGACACCGGGCTATCGGCATGGCCAATACCAAAAAACAGATTGCTCTACAACCCGCCTATGTCTTGCATGGCAAGCCATACCGTGACACCAGCCTGCTGCTGGAAATATTTACACCTGATCATGGCCGTATCGGATTGATTGCGCGAGGCGTGCGATCCAGTAAACCGCGCATGCGCGGTTTACTGCAGCCGTTTCGTCCGCTTCTGGTATCGTGGTACAGCAAGGGTGACTTGGGAACGCTGACGGGCGTAGAAGAAAACGGTGCCATTGCATGTTTGATGGGGCGCACATTGATGAGCGGTTTTTACCTCAATGAGCTATTGTTGCGCTTGCTGCATCGACACGATCCTCATCCCGCACTGTTTCACAGTTATGATATTGCCTTGCGCAAAATCGCTTTACGGGATGATCTCGCCTTGCAGCAGGCGTTGCGTATCTTTGAAAAGGAATTATTGCAGGAAATAGGATACGGCCTGATTCTGGATCACGACGTTGTGACTGATCAGCCAGTGGCCGCTGAAGGCATGTATCGTTACCATATGGAAAAAGGCCCGGAGCGTATTGCTCTTGCGAATATCGTTAATACCCTGGGTATGGTATTGCATGGACATACGCTGCTGGGGCTGGCACACAACGAATTACATGACGTCATTAACTTACACGAAGCAAAGCAGTTGTTGCGTAAAATGCTGGCGGTACATTTGGGCCAACAGCCATTACGTAGCCGGGAATTTTATGGTGAGATGCTGGTGGGCGTATCAGCATAGAGCCATGTAGGGCTATTTTTGAGGTATTTTTATGCATTTCCCGACCCAAGGCGTATCCGGTGAAATTTTATTGGGCGTGAACATTGATCACGTTGCTACGCTGCGTCAGGCGCGCGGTACGCGTTACCCTGACCCGGTGCAGGCGGCGATTGACGCTGAGCAGGCGGGCGCAAATAGCATCACGCTGCATTTGCGAGAAGACCGCCGCCATATTCAGGAGCGCGATGTTGAAATATTAAAAGACCTGTTGCTGACCCGTATGAATCTTGAAATGGCAGTCACGGATGCCATGTTGAATATTGCTGAACGTATCAAGCCCGAAGACTGCTGTCTGGTGCCCGAGCGACGTGAAGAACTCACTACCGAAGGGGGGCTGGATGTTGCTGGACAATTGCCGCGTATTACCGAGGCGTGTGCCCGCTTGCGAGCCGCAGGGTGCCGGGTGTCATTATTTATTGATGCGGATCTTGAGCAGGTGGATGCTGCGGTGCGCGCGGGCGCACCTGCTATCGAGATTCACACGGGTCATTACGCCGATGCCAGGCACGGGGCGACGGTGTTACAGGAGCTGCAACGTATCAAGGCGGCAGTCGCACATGGCGTGAAGTCAGGTTTGCAGGTTAATGCCGGGCACGGGCTTAATTATCAAAATGTGGGCGCAGTTGCCGCTATTCAGGATATTCAGGAGTTGAATATCGGCCACGCGATTATCGCCCGCGCCCTGTTTTCCGGGCTACAGGAATCAGTGCGGGAAATGAAGAGGCTGATGACCGAGGCGCGTCACCGGTGATTTTTGGTATTGGGACAGACATTGTTCGTGTAGACAGAATGCGTGTCAGTTTGGCGCGTTACGGCGATAGATTTGCGCGCCGCATTCTGGCGGAGTCCGAGTTCAGGGAGTTCTGCGTCACGCGTCAGCCAGCCCATTTTCTGGCCAAGAGGTTTGCCGCAAAAGAGGCTGCCGTCAAGGCGTTAGGTACAGGATTCCGTAATGGATTGAGTCTGCGTGATATTGGCGTGACGCATGATGGCCATGGCAAGCCGCAGCTGGCTTATCATGGCAAGGCCGAAGACTTGATGCGTGCGCTCAATGTGGGCGAAGGGTATCTGAGCATTGCTGACGAGCGTGACTACGCTGTGGCATTCGTCACCCTGTTGCGTGGTTAGGACCGCCCGGTGGCCTGTATTGTTCCGACTTTTTGGCGGTGGCCGATAGCATGCCCGCTCGCGACAGACACTCATTGCGGTGACAGGTATATATATTAGAATAAACATTGAAAAACTAACCCTTATTGTTGTATCATACTTGGATATTGATGCGGGGTGGAGCAGTCTGGCAGCTCGTCGGGCTCATA
This sequence comes from Gammaproteobacteria bacterium, assembly GCA_023266055.1. Lineage (GTDB taxonomy): Bacteria > Pseudomonadota > Gammaproteobacteria > Ga007554. The sequence goes on from JAHFRW010000035.1 coordinate 20,212, forward strand.
ACCCGAAGGTCGCAGGTTCAAATCCTGCCCCCGCTACCAGATCAAATAACAAAAAACCCCGGGTAACGGGGTTTTTTGTTGAAGGGACGATGAAATCAGGTGGGTGGGGCCGTCCAGGGTCTTTGAGAATTAAATAAAAGGCCTACCACCGCATTCAAGTTATTGATATAATACAAAGTGTTGTATGTATTTTATGCTGGCCGGTTGTGGGCTTGGCCTAGATTTTTGAGTGGTGGGCCGTTGGCCCATTTTTTGTTTTAACGGGTTGAGTGATCACTGTACTGGTATGGCGCGGCAGGCACCTGTAAGTTTACAGAAATTGATTGAGCCGGCGCTTGCAGCGTTGGGCTATGAGCTTGTCGGGACAGAATATTTGCCCCAGGGCCGGCATTCTCTGCTGCGCATTTATATTGACACGCCTGACGGTATTACCGTCGAAGATTGTGAGCGGGTCAGTCATCAGGTCAGTGGTTTGCTGGATGTGGAAGATCCCATTCAGGGACAGTACACTCTGGAAGTGTCTTCGCCGGGGCTGGATCGACCCTTGTTCAAGCGCGAGCATTTTGATCGTTTTGCGGGTCAGCAGATCAAGCTGCGTCTGAAGTTGCCCTTGAATGAGCTTGGAAATGATCCTGGGAATGATCAGGTGAACGGCCAGCGTAATTTTACCGGTCATTTGACGGGTACGCGTGACGGTGCCGTGCTGATGCAGGTTGAGACCGGAGAAAAGGGCAGTGAGGCCACCCGGGAATTGGTGTTTCCGCTGGAAAAGATAGAGTCGGCGCGGTTAGTGCCCGTCTTTGATAAGTGAAGGTTACCCTGAAGTAATGGGTTAAAAGTACGTGTGTAGTAGACTGGGTCGGCGCGCTGAGGACTAGGGTCATGAATAAAGAAATTTTGTTGGTTGTGGATGCAGTGTCGAACGAGAAAGGCGTTGCCAAGGAAGTAATCTTTGGTGCGATAGAGGCTGCGTTGGCAATGGCGACCAAAAAGCGTTATGACGGCGATGTTGAAATTCGCGTGGAGATTAACCGCGTTACCGGTGATTATGAAACCTTTCGTAGCTGGTTGACCATCGAAAATAATGGTTCACTAGAGTTTGTTGATAAGGAATTGCACCTGTGTGATGCGCTGGAGAAAGATCCTGCAGCGGTCGTGGGTGTTTATGTTGAAGAGTCGATTGAATCCATCAAATTCGGACGTATTGCTGCACAAACTGCCAAACAGGTGATCGTGCAGAAGGTGCGCGAGGCTGAACGTGCGCAGGTGGTGGACGCTTATAAGAGTCGTATTGGCCAATTGATCACGGGCGTAGTCAAGCGCGTTGAACGTGGTAATGTCATTCTGGATCTGGGCGCCAATGCCGAGGCGTTGATTACCCGTGAAGACATGGTGCCCCGTGAGGCAGTGCGTTCCGGCGATCGATTGCGTGGCTATTTGCGCGAAGTGCGCCCGGAAAGTCGTGGCCCGCAGATTTTTGTAAGCCGTTCAGCGCCAGAGTTGTTGATTGAGCTTTTCAAGCTGGAAGTGCCGGAGGCAGGGGAAGGATTGATTGATATTATGGGTGCTGCGCGTGACCCCGGTTTGCGCGCTAAAATCGCGGTAAAAACCAATGATCCGCGTATTGATCCTGTAGGTGCGTGCGTGGGTATGCGTGGTTCGCGCGTGCAGGCGGTATCAAACGAACTGGCGGGGGAGCGCATTGATATTGTGCTGTGGAATGATAACCCCGCGCAATTTGTCATTAACGCCATGTCTCCGGCAGAAGTTACCTCCATTGTGGTTGACGAAGATGCGCATAGCATGGATGTGGCGGTTGCAGAAGATAATCTGTCTCAGGCGATTGGCCGCGGTGGCCAGAACGTGCGCCTTGCCAGCCAGTTGACAGGCTGGGATCTCAACGTCATGACGGAAGGGCAGGCGGAGGCAAAGAGCGAGGCCGAATCCCAGACGCTACTGGTCATGTTCATGGAGCAGTTGGACGTTGATGAAGATGTTGCTGTCATTCTGGTGCAGGAAGGATTTTCCAGCGTAGAGGAAATTGCTTATGTACCTGTGAATGAAATGATGCAGATTGAAGAATTTGATGAAGATATTGTGAATGAATTGCGTAATCGTGCGCGTGATGTATTGTTGACGCGCGCGATTGCCAGTGAAGAAAAACTGGAAAAGGCTGCCCCGAGTCCCGATTTGCTGGAGATGGAGGGCATGGACCAGAGCCTGGCTTATTTGCTGGCTGAGCATGGCATGGTATCGCGTGAAGATCTGGCCGAACAATCGGTAGACGAGCTTACGGATATCGACGGCATTGACGAAACACTTGCACGCAAGCTGATCATGACAGCGCGCGCACCTTGGTTTGCCGCTGATTCAATGGCAGGGCATTCGTAAGGATAATGGGAGAAAGGAATGTCGCAAGTAACGGTTGAACAATTTGCGAATGCCGTTGGCATCCCTGTTGATCGCCTCCTGACGCAGTTGGGGGCCGCAGGGTTGTCGGTTAAACGTGCCGACGAAGCTATCAGCGATAAAGAAAAACTGGTTTTGCTAAGACATTTGCGTGAAAGCCACGGTGAAGTGACGCCAGCGGCTGTTCTTGAGCCGAAGAAGGTCACACTAAAACGTAAAACGGTCAGTGAATTAAAACAGACTGGCGCACCGGGCAAGGCGAAAACAGTCAATGTTGAAGTGCGCGGTCAGCGCACCTACGTCAAGCGCAGTGTTGTGGTGGCCGAAGACATGGCTCGCCAGGAAACCCAGTTGGCTGACACCCAGGAGCGTGAACGCCAGAATCAGGAAGAGCGCGAAGTGCTTGAGGCGTTGAAGCACCAGAAGGAACAGGAAGAAAAACAGGCCCAGGAAGTTCTGGACAAGCAGGCGCAGGAGGCGCGTTTACAGGCCGAACAGGAAATCCGGCTTAAGGCCGAGCAGGAAGAAGCACTCAAGGCTGCGGAGCAGCAGCAGGTCGTTGCCAAGGCCAAGACGCCTGCTGACACTGCCGCCAAGGCCAAGACGCCTGCTACACCCGAGCGTAATGATGCCACCAAAAAAGGTGGTAAGCACCGTGAGGGCAAGGAAACCAAGTATGGTCGCCAGGAACTGCATGTTGCGGCAGAAAAACTTGGCCATCGTAAAAAGAAATTTGGTGGTCGTCCCGTTGCGACAGGCGGAGGCGTAGCCGCCAAGCATGCTTTTGAAAGACCGACCGCGCCTATCGTGCGTGAAGTCGCTATCCCTGAAACCATCACGGTGGCCGAGCTGGCGCAAAAAATGTCGATCAAGGCGGCTGAAGTGATCAAGCTCATGATGAAAATGGGTAGTATGGTGACCATTAATCAGGTGATTGATCAGTCTACTGCCGCGATTGTTGTTGAAGAGCTGGGCCACACCGCAAAGCTGTTAAGCGAGAGTGCGCTGGAAGAAGAATTGGCGCAGGCCGAAGCCGGTACAGGTGAGAAGATCACGCGCGCACCGGTTGTGACCATCATGGGCCACGTTGACCATGGCAAAACCTCATTGCTTGATTACATTCGGCGTGCCAAGGTCGCTGCCGGTGAAGCTGGGGGTATTACCCAGCATATTGGTGCGTATCACGTGCAAACTGAAAAAGGCATGATCAGTTTTCTTGATACACCGGGCCATGAAGCGTTTACCGCGATGCGTGCGCGTGGCGCCAAGGTCACCGACATTGTGGTGCTGGTGGTGGCGGCGGATGACGGTGCGATGCCGCAGACCATTGAAGCCATACAGCATGCTCGTGCAGCGGGTGTGCCGCTGGTAGTGGCGGTGAACAAAATTGATAAACCTGATGCTGATCCCGAGCGTGTCAAGCAGGAGTTGGTGCAGCACGGCGTAGTGCCCGAAGAATGGGGCGGTGATGCTATTTTCGTTAATGTGTCGGCTAAAACCGGTGCAGGTGTTGATGCGCTGCTTGACTCCATTCTGGTGCAGGCTGAAATCATGGAGTTGACGGCGGTGTGCGAAGGTTCTGCATCCGGCGTGGTTATCGAATCCTCTCTTGATAAAGGGCGTGGTCCGGTAGCAACCATTCTGGTGAAGAGCGGTACGCTGCGTAAAGGTGATATTTTACTGACCGGCCATGAGTATGGGCGGGTACGTGCGATGTTGGACGAAGCCGGCAAGAATATTGATGAGGCTGGCCCCTCCATTCCCGTGGTCGTGCTGGGTTTGTCAGGTACGCCTAATGCGGGTGATCTTGCCATTGTGGTGACGGAAGAACGCAAGGCACGTGAAATTGCATTGTTCCGCCAGGGCAAGTTCCGCGATGTGAAACTGGCGCGTCAGCAAGTTACCAAGCTCGAAGATGTATTTACCCAGATGGAGAAGGGCAAGGTTAATAGTCTGAATCTGGTAATCAAGTCAGACGTGCAGGGCAGTGCCGAAGCGTTACGCGACTCGTTGTCGCGGCTTTCCAGCGACGAAGTACAGGTGCGGGTTTTGGGCAGTGGCGTAGGTGGTATCAATGAATCCGATGTCAACCTGGCGATTGCTTCACAGGCGGTACTGATTGGCTTTAACGTGCGTGCAGATGCAGGCGCACGCCGTCTTGCTGCTGAGTCAGGCGTTAAGCTTCATTATTACAGCATCATTTATGATGCGATTGATGAGATCAAGCGTTCCATTTCCGGTATGTTGGCGCCGGAAATCAGGGAGCAGATCATTGGTCTTGCAGAAGTGCGTGATGTCTTCAAGTCACCTAAGCTGGGCGCTATTGCGGGCTGTCTGGTGGTTGAGGGTGCGGTACGGCGTAACAGCCCGATTCGTGTATTGCGTAACAACGTGGTGATTTTCCAAGGTCAACTGGAATCATTGCGGCGCTTTAAGGACGATGTAAACGAAGTCCGGGCGGGTACGGAATGCGGTATTGGTGTAAAAGACTACAACGATGTCAAACCGGGTGATCAAATTGAGGTATTCGAACGGGTCGAAATTGCCAGAACGCTTTGACAGGTTGATGGAGGCAGGTTGCCGGAGGTCAGATGATACATCCCGGTCCCCGCTCCCTGTTTCTGGCATCTGCCCCCGTTTTCAGGCACATGGCAAAAGAATTCAGTCGTAAGCAGCGTGTCGCCAGCCAAATTCAGAAAGAATTGGCGATACTTATCCAGCAGGATCTTAAGGATCCCCGGTTGGGCATGGTCACGGTTTCTGCGGTAGAGATTGCCGCTGACCTGCGCAACGCCAAAGTGTTTGTCACCGTATTTGCCAATACTGCCCCGGTGGAGGAAGTGCTGCAAATATTAAACAACGCGGGTGGTTTTTTGCGTCATGCCCTCGCGCAACGCATAGAATTACGGGTCAGCCCTGTATTGCTCTTTGTGTATGACGTTTCCGTGGAGCGTGGTGCCACCCTGAGCGCCTTGATTAATGATGCTGTTGCTCCTTCACGTAAATCTCCTCAAAAATAATCGTGTCACGGGATAAGTTCCGGGACATAACGCCTGATTTTTATTTGTTATCAACGGATTATGATGTATTTCCGGGGCTGGAGGTTTGTTCTGCATTGACCTGCGGGATGTGGCGGGGTGGGTTATACTGTGTGGAGATGAAGAGGGGCATTCATTCTGTGGCCGTATTCTCCTGGTAGCATGTTGAATAAGTGGCGGAAATTGGATTTTTTGGTATATTTCGGTAAGGTTTTGTTGAGGTTTGGCTTGTCACCTACCCTGTGGGGCAGGTACAATTAGGGTTTTAGATCGCGTGAGCACACGAGGAGTTAGTTATCCATGCCACTGAATGCACAAGCAAAGGGCGCTGTTGTTGAGAAATACCAACGTACCGCCAACGATACGGGATCGTCCGAGGTCCAGGTGGCGTTGTTGTCCGCCCGTATTGAACAACTCTCTGGCCATTTTAAGGCTCATGGCAAAGACCATCATTCCCGTCAAGGGTTGTTAAGGATGGTGAGTAAGCGCAGAAAGCTGCTTGACTATATCAAGACAACCAACGTCGATGGCTACCGCGAACTGATTTCGCGTTTGGGCCTGCGTCGTTAAGCATCAAAAGACTGAATTAAAAATGCGCCCGCCCCGACCATCCTGCATAACACAGGTGGCAGGAGCGGGCGCACGTTTTACTGGGGTACGTGTGGCGTTTCCTTTCGTGTGTTCTTTCACGTCCCTCATATTTGTCGAAAACAACAGGTTTTGGTAGAGCTTCCCTGGATTATTATGTAAGGAATTTGATGTGGCCCTTGTAAAAAAAGTTTTTCAGTACGGCGGCAATAGTGTCACCATAGAGACGGGCGAAATCGCCCGTCAGGCATCCGGTGCTGTCATGTGCAGTATGGGGGAAACCGTCGTCATGGTGACCTGTGTAGGCCTTAAAAAGGTTGTGCCAGGCCGGGATTTTTTCCCGCTCACGGTTAATTATCAGGAACGTACTTACGCCGCCGGCAAAATTCCTGGTGGTTTTTTCAGGCGCGAGGGCCGTCCCACTGAAAAAGAAACGCTCACCTCCCGCCTTATCGACCGCCCGCTACGCCCGCTGTTCCCTGACGATTTTATCAACGAAGTTCAAATTATTGCCACGGTAGTGTCGCTGGATCCGGAAATTGATCCTGATATTCCCGCTTTGCTGGGGGCGTCGGCGGCGGTAGCAATTTCGGGCCTGCCGTTTAATGGGCCGGTGGGTGCTGCCCGTGTCGGTTATATCAATGGACAATATGTACTGAACCCCACCATGACACAGCTTAAGGATTCCGCGCTGGATCTGGTTGTTGCAGGTACGGCAGGTGCGGTGCTGATGGTGGAATCTGAAGCCAGGGAATTGTCGGAAGCCGTGATGCTGGATGCCGTGACATTTGGTCATACGCAAATGCAGGTTGCGATCAAGGTCATTCGCGAACTGGCCGCTGAAGTGGCAACGCCTGCCTGGGATTGGCAGCCTCCGGAGAAAAATGTTGCGCTGGAAAGTGCTGTTAATACCGCGTGTGCCGCCGATATTGCAGCGGCTTATAAAATCCGCGAAAAACAGGTTCGTCAGAAACGTTTGGCCGAGATCCGTACCGATGTCGTTGCCAAGTTGTCTGCTGAAGGGAATGGTACCTTGTGGCCTGTTGATGCGATCAAGGGCGCTGTTGAAGCGATTGAAAGCAAGCTGGTGCGTAATATTGTCATCGCAGGTGAGCCGCGTATTGATGGACGTGATACCCGCACCATTCGCCCTATTGCCATGCGCACCAATGTTTTACCCCGCGCGCACGGTTCCGCGTTGTTTACCCGTGGTGAGACACAGGCGTTGGTCGTTGCAACATTGGGCACATCACGCGATGCACAGGTGATTGATGCCATCGAAGGTGAACGTAAGGAACCCTTCATGCTGCATTACAATTTTCCGCCATCCTGCACCGGTGAAACCGGCATGGTTGGTAGCCCCAAGCGCCGTGAAATCGGCCATGGCCGATTGGCCAAACGGGGTGTTATAGCCGTGATGCCAGACATGGTCGATTACCCCTACTCCGTGCGTGTCGTCTCTGAAATTACTGAATCCAATGGTTCCAGTTCGATGGCCTCTGTGTGCGGCGCCAGTCTGGCGTTGATGGATGCCGGTGTGCCGATCAAGGCGCCTGTGGCAGGTATTGCCATGGGTCTGGTAAAGGAAGGCGAGCGTTTTGCCGTATTGAGTGACATTCTTGGTGATGAAGATCACCTGGGTGATATGGATTTCAAGGTGGCCGGCACCAAAGAGGGTATCACTGCCTTGCAGATGGATATCAAGATTGACGGTATCACCAAGGAAATCATGCAGGTTGCGTTGGCGCAGGCCCAGGAAGGACGCTTGCATATTCTGGGGTTGATGAATCAGATCATTTCGCAGCCACGTAGCGAATTGTCAGAATATGCACCACGCTATGTGACGTTCAAGATCAATCCTGAGCGTATTCGTGATGTGATTGGCAAGGGCGGCGCGACCATCCGTGCATTGACCGAAGAGACAGGTACCAGCATCGACATTACCGATGATGGCACCGTGAAGATCGCTTCTGTTGATAAGGCGGCTGGACAGGAAGCACGTCGTCGTATTGAAGAAATTACCGCTGATGTTGAGGTGGGTCGTGTGTATGAAGGCAAGGTATCCAAGCTCATGGACTTTGGTGCGTTCGTAACGATCCTGCCGGGTAAGGATGGATTGGTGCATATTTCACAGATCTCTGATGACCGGGTTGAGAATGTCAGCGACAAACTCACTGAAGGTGAAATAGTGAAAGTGAAAGTGCTGGAAATCGACAAGCAGGGCCGTGTGCGTTTAAGCATGAAGGCGGTAGGTAAAGATAGCTAAACTGACTCTTTAACCTGTGTCGTAAAAAAAGCCGGTGGGGTTTTATAGCTCACCGGCTTTTTTTGTGGGTGGCGTAGCTAGACGTCGTGGTTTTGGGGTGGATGTATAACAAGAACGTTAGTATGGAGTAACCAATATCAATACGGTGTGCCGTCTTTGTGGGCAAACTGCCATTTTCCATCGACCAGCGAGGCCTGGAGATCTTCATCAGGATACGTGACCACGTCTCCTGGTGTCCTGTCACCCATTTCGATGTACACGACATCCTCTGTGGTTTCATTAATCAGATGGCTGGCATTCCCTGTGCCTGCCCTGAAGCCTGCGCACATGCCCGGTGAGAGCTGGACACAGCCTTTGGCGGTTTGCAGGGTGGGTCGTCCCTGCAGGATGTACACGAACTCGTCCTGCCGGGAGTGAGCATGGCGAAGGGCGGACACGGCATTCGGCGTCAGGCGCGTCAGGTTGACGCCAAAATTTTGGAGGCCAAACAAATCGCCCAGCTGACGTTTTTCCCTGCCTGCCATGCGCGATGCAAATGGCTCTGGGTAGATCGAGGGCTGGGTGCGTGGCGGTACATCAGATGCGTTAATGGCAATCGGGCTGATATTTTCAGGCATGGCGGCCTCCAGAGAAAGATGGGTGAAAGATCGGATGTTGTGATACCGGCTTCTCGTCGAGGTGCGGCTATCACAGGGCGTCTACCGTTATGGTATTTTGCTGGCATCCATGAAAAGCACATTCCATCGATGACCATCCGGATCGCAAAAGCCGCATCCGTACATGAATCCATTTGATTCCCTAGGTTCGCCGAATACGGTGCCGCCTGCTGATCTCGCGCGATTCGCGATGTCATTGACCTGTTCCCGACTATCAGCGCCTAGAGAGAACAAGACCTCGGTTCCCCTTACTGTGTCGGAAAGTGCGTTGCTTGTGAAGCTGGAAAATATGTCCTGAACGAAGAGCATCAAGACGATTTTTTTCTCACCGATGGTGAAGCTTGCGGATTGCTCACTGTTCCCCGGGCCTGGAAGGATGGCAAAACCAATTTTGGTGAAGAACGCGATTGACCTGGCGAGGTCTTTCACAGGCAGATTGATCCATAGGTCTTGCGTCATGGCTATTATCCTCTTGTGTGGATGTGGGCAATGTTTGATGAAGTTATTTTACGGGGTAAACGAATGCTACACGTGCTCCTGCGGGTTAGCAGCGTTACCATTTTACCTGTACAACTTTAATTTCTTTTTCATTATATGCCGTGACTACGGCTGAGCCACTGCTTCTTAATTAAGGTTCATCCGGGTTTCCTGTGGGTCGTTGATGCCGGATACAGATCAAGTCCGCCACAATGGAAGTAGATGGCAATCTTGAAATGGTCTCTATTCCTGAACCCACAGGCACGTTTT
>JAHFRW010000036.1 GCA_023266055.1 Gammaproteobacteria bacterium
GCCTTATTTTAAAGACAAGCATTACAGAATCAGCGGTGAGCTTAAAAATACTGATTCCATAATGAATAATACCTTCTGGGTCGGAGTTTACCCAGGATTAACAGAGCCTATGCTGGATTATGTAGGGGATAGAATGGAAGCCTTTTGTAATGCCAGTATATAGGTATGAAAATAAGTCCGACGAAGATTTCAGGATGCTACCATTTACAACCTCGAGTATTTCAGGATGAGCGTGGGCGGTTCGTCAAAGCCTTCCATGAAGGGCTTTTTCGTGAGCATGGCCTTGAAACCTGTTTTGTGGAGGACTATTACTCGGTTTCAAGGCGAGGTTGTTTAAGGGGGTTGCATTTTCAGTCTCCGCCTGTGCAACATGCTAAGTTGGTTTATTGTGTGTCGGGCGCGGTTTTGGATGCGGTGGTGGATATAAGGCTTGATTCACCAACCTATGGTCAGTTTGAAACGTTTGAGTTGCGCGCAGAAGAAGGGGATATGATTTATCTCACGGCAGGCTTAGCGCATGGTTTCTATACGTTGGAAGAAAACTCCATCCTCATCTATAAAGTGTCTTCAGTGTACTCGCCATCTCACGACGTCGGCATCCTCTGGAATTCTGTTGGGATACCATGGCCTGATCATGCCCCCCTCCTCTCGCAGAGAGACCGCACATTTCCTCCGCTGTCTCATTTCCAAAGTCCATTTTCTTATCGCGGGGCTTGATATATGTTGTGCGTGAGTAAGCAGATAGCCCTTGTTACCGGAGCCACAGGATTTGTAGGATCCCATTTAACCCGGCGCCTAGTGGAGGCTGGATGGGATGTGCATTTGATCATGCGACCTGCCTCCAACTTAGGGCTACTGCAAGCTATTGAAAATGATGTCAAGGTGCATCTTTATAATGGTGAAACGGAGACTATGCACGCTATCCTAAAAGACGCGGCGCCGACGGTTGTTTTCCATTTTGCATCTTTGTTCTTGGCTCAGCATGAACCAAAAGACGTTGAGCCCTTGATCCGAAGTAATGTTCTATTTGGGACGCAGCTCCTCGATGCCATGGCGGCAAACGGCGTGTGCCATCTGATTAATACGGGCACATCTTGGCAGCACTACGAAAACCAGCACTATAACCCGGTATGTCTGTATGCAGCCACTAAACAGGCGTTTGAAAGCATCTTGACCTTTTATACGGAAATGACCCACCTCAAGGCCGTCACCTTGAAGTTGTTCGATACATATGGCCCCAATGATCCTCGCAAAAAGCTGTTCTTTCTATTACGCAAAGCGGCCAGCGAGGATGAACGTGTGGCCATGTCTCCAGGGGAGCAGTACGTCGATATGGTCTACATAGACGATGTGGTAGATGCTTTTATTCTGGCTGCGGAGAGGATACGGACCGACTGTAGCGCTAAAAGCGAGGCATTTATCGTTTCTTCTGGCCGCCCTGTCAAGCTGCGTGATTTAGCCGATGTCTACAGCCGTGTAACCGGGGTGTGTTTGCCAATAGACTGGGGCGGGAGGCCTTATCGACTGCGCGAAGTGATGAATCCTTGGAGCGGGGGGATACGTTTGCCGGGCTGGGAACCGAAAATTGGCTTGGAAGAGGGCATTCGGCGGATGGAGCGTATCCATGCCGTATAAAATGTCTTATTCGCTTGCTTTCAGAGCATGCGGTCTAAATCATCTGGGTTCATAATTTGAAATTGTGCTTGAATAACGACGTGGATGTAAGCAGCAGGATATTGCGAGGCGTAACCAGTGGGGCCGCGCTGACCGTAGTGTCACTTTTGGTTACGTTCGTGCAGTTTAGATTGATTCTGGAATTCTTGCCCAAGGAAATCGCCGGTGCATGGTTTCTGTTTCTGACGATTGGTATCTATATCGCCTTTTTCGATTTGGGTGTGAGTCCTACCTTGGGCCGCGAAATCAGCTTTACTCAAGGGACCTCCCAGCTTCCTCCTACGGAGCAGTACAAACTTGCTGCGGACCTGGCCGCGACCGCACTACGAATATTCTTTGTACTTGCCTTAGGTGTCTTATTGTTGGGAGGCGTGCTGGGCGGATTTTCGTTGTGGAGTATTGCCCCGGTTGGTAGCGCGCAGACTATCTGTGTCGCTTGGGTCATATTTTGCGTTGGTGCATCCGTTAACCTGTTGGGTGGAGCGCCCTATGCCCTTCTTTACGGTTTCGGATATGTTGCCAGCGAGCGGATGATCCGGGCTGCGGTGCAGCTGGTTGGTCTGGCAGCCAGCGCCCTAGGGCTGTACTTGGGTTTTGGAATCATAGGCTTGGCTGCTGTATGGGCCTTGCAAGGGTTGTTCGGTCAACTGCTTGCCTGGAAGCTGCTTTACCACCATGAACCAATGCTAACTGAGGTGAGGGGACAGGCAAGCAAGACAATCCTGAAAAAGATTGTCTCCCCAAGCCTCAAGTGGGCCGTGACCGCTCTTGGCGCAATTCTTACCTTGCAAACTGGGAGTGTCGTTATAGCGACCACCTTGGGGCTCGGGTCCATTCCCGCGTATGAGGCCATTGTTAAGATCGCCACAGCCTTGATGAATTTTTCCCTATTGATTGCGATGAGTTCCGCGCCATTTCTGTCAAGACACTATGCGGCCAATGATATGGTCGCCTTCAACGTCATACTTCTGCGTGGCGTACGTTATGGCATGAGTTTTACGGCTGTATTTGTCGCTTTCTTGGCGGTGTTTGGAGACCGAGTAATAGAGGTATGGCTCGGTTCTGGTTATTTTGGGGGCTTCCCCGTGTTATGGACACTGCTCATCATGGTGTTGTTAGAGGTTCATCATGTGGCTCTCGCCATAGGAGTCATGGCCACAGGGCGTATTGTCTTTATGTGGCCTGCGTTTGTGGCTGGTCTGTTGAATGTTATCTTGGCGTTTATTTTAGTCCACCCTCTGGGTATTTGGGGTGTGGCCTTAGCCATCATGATTTCGCAATTGTTAACCAATAATTGGTACGCGCCTTATGTGGCGTTTAAGCTGTTAAATATTTCGTTAGAGCGATATCTGAAAGATGTTATTTATCCGATTATTGTAATATTGATTGTCATTGTGGTGGCGAGTATGACAATGAAATATCTGACAGATGGATTGCTGCCGGTTTATAGTGTACTAATCTCTCTGTCAGGGGTTGCTGTAATAGGTGTGGCCCTTGCAATTTGTCACACGATGACTGGAGCCGAGCGTAGGGTACTATTACACAGAATCCGCAGTATGAAGAAAGCCGCATGACTGATTTATGTTCGGATGCTGGAAGATCAGTTCTGCCCAAGGTGACAGTTGCCATTCCCACTCGCAATCGCGTGGCTTTTCTCGTTCAGGCGTTAGACAGTGTGCTGGCTCAAACTTATGAGAATATCGAAGTTATCGTTTCTGACAACGCATCTGAGGACGATACGTGGCACAAGCTGCAGAAATATGCGGATGAACGATTGATTACCGTACGGCAACAACATGATATCGGTATGGTAGGCAATTGGAATGCCTGTTTGAACATTGCAAGTGGGGAATTTTTTATTCTGTTATCAGATGACGACTATCTGCAACCTGCAGCGATTGAAAGAATGATATCCGTATTCTTACCTTCCTTTCAAACACTATCGATAAAGAGGGAAAACATCGGTATTGTTTATTGCCGATATCGGATAACTGATAAGAGTGGTGAGCTAGTCGGGCTGAGTCGCCGCGCGCCTTTTTTAGAGGATGCGAAAGACCTAATCTTATTCTTTTTTCAAAGTAAGCGCCATTTGGTTCCCTGTGCAACGTTGTTTAGGACGCATGATCTCAGGGCGTTAAGTGGCTATCCGGTGCGCAACTTTCCGCTGGGCGCTGATGCGTATGCCTGGATGAATATCGTTTTGCAAAGAGGGTATGCATTCTTTATAGATGAGCAGCTTTCGAATTATCGGGTTCATTGCTCAAATGTCACTAGGCAGGTTGATATAAGCATGTGGCTCGAAGATAACAGAGTCCTCGCTAGAATGGTGACGGAGTATTTTCAGGATCAATCGGATTTTGACTATGTTGCCAAGATAAATACATCCATAAAATCTTTTAACGCTCGGATTGCATCTGGCCTCATTAATCAAGCAGTATTTTCGGGGTCGATAACGAGGGGGTTAGGAGTTAAGAAATATTTCGATTTTTGGCCTTATTTCTCGAGTCTTGGCGGCTTAATTATTTTTGTAACAGGACTAGCTAAGATTCTTGTGCCAAATGCGGTTATTCAGAAGTTTAGATCTTCAAAAAAACATGCGCTGGCAATGAGGCGGTCTTCGTGAAACCGTTGCGCTGGGGTATTCTGGGTATCTTCTTGTTTGGCTATCTGCTAACCTTCGCAAGATTCGATGAGTTCACATTCGAATACTTGTTTTATACTTTACTTTCAATCGTTTCTTGCGCAATTCTTTTGCTAAAAATGCAACGATTTGATATGTCCAGAGCTGCTGTCTGGCTAGTCCTGGTTGTGTTTTTGGCGGTTTACTACGTTAAATTTTATATACTGGCTATTGATCCTGAAGCTTTCGAACTGGTGCTTCCTCCTAGTACGTGGAACGCGATCTCGTCAATTGATGCTTCGATCCATGGGTTCTTTCTGGCGACACTTTCTTTTTGTGCTTTTTGCATAACTGCTTTTCTCTGTCTTAGTGTTGTTGATTACCGGAGTCAAGGTCATAAGGCTGCATCTTTGTCTTCTCGCAAGGAAACCTATGCTCTGGCTTCAAAGATCTTGCTCGTTTTATTGCTTCCTGTAATAGGAGTGTCAGGCTATCTGGCTTCTGAATATGATATTGGGCAGCTTGGTGCTGCGGTTGATGACCCTCTCCCGTTTCATTTGGGTGGGGCACTTTTTTATTTTCGATTAATTTTTATACCCGGTTTGTTGCTTTTGTTGGTTGTATGTGCAGATCGTGCGGGAAATATTAAAATGGCAAGGATCGGCGTTTTCTTGCTTCTTGCTTACGGTGTGCTTGATATTGTTTTGAGATCCAGCCGTAGTGGATTGTTGGTCCAGCTTCTGAGTCTTGTCTTTCTTGTGATGGTTGGCGGGTTTAAGCCTCGGCGGTTTGATAAAAGAGTAATTTTTTCTGTATTGGTGGTGTCGGCGTTACTTACGCCGCTGATCACTGAGTATCGCTGGCTTAGGCTTTCTGGAATTAGCTCTGGGGATGGTTTTATGCCTGCTTTTCGGGGGCTGTTGGAATTGGACTTCAATTTGTGGGAAACCCTTTTAAAAGGTATGGAGTTTGTTTTTTTCAGAATTACCGGTATTGAAATCGTTATTGCGATGTTGGGGTTGGGAACGGAACCCCTTGGCGCTCAAGCTGTCGATGTTTTATCTTCTTTTCGGGGGGTAGCTGGATATCTGACGGTAGATATTTTTGGCTATCCCGCCGATTTGCCGCATACTAATGCACCAGGTTTTGTGGGTTGGTTTTATTTGGTTGGTGGCAATGCTGGCATTATTCTGGGGTCGGTAATTTTAGGGCTGTTTGTAACTATTCTGTGGGACACGATCGGTCGTATGCGCCTTTATAGTGGTCCTATTTTTAGAACGTTTGTGCTATTGGTGCTTTTTTTTGCCATAACTGATGGAGTATTGGATTCAATGCTGTTGCAAATTTTTGCAATAATAGTGAGTATTGGGTGTCTTGAGTTATTTATGAGATGTTTGGGAAGATTCCGTGCTTAAAATTCTTATTAGTTATTTTCGAAAATGAGATTATTATTCTTGCTTCAAGATTTACCTTATCCGCCATCGGACGGAATTAAGTGGAAAACATATAATTTAATTAGATATATGAGCCTTAAGCATGAATGTCATATATTGAGTTTTGGTGATTGTGACACGCAGCTACTGGAAGATTTCTTAGGTGTCATGCCTGGTGTGCGCATTCTTGGGGTTGTCCCAAGAGTAAAAGGTGTCGAACTTACTATAAAGAGA
The DNA here is from genome assembly GCA_023266055.1 of Gammaproteobacteria bacterium. Lineage (GTDB taxonomy): Bacteria > Pseudomonadota > Gammaproteobacteria > Ga007554. The sequence continues at coordinate 5,962 of JAHFRW010000036.1, forward strand.
ATTGGAAATATTTTTAGAGGGTTGCCACCGTCTATGGCCACCTATGACAGTAAGGCTTTTTATCAACTTCTTCGGCGAGCAATAAATGAATATAATTACGATGTCATTCATTACGATATTATAAACATGGCTCAGTATTTGCCAATGGGGTCAAATAAGCCATCCGTCCACTCGCCAAATGACGCAACATCATTATCTTATTTTCGCATGATTAAGCAAGAGCACGGTTTTTTTCGACGTATATATCTGTTCATATCTGCAGCTTTCATGAGGAAATTTGAAAGAAGATTCTACCCTCGATTTACTAAAGTGCATGTCGTGTCTCCGGTAGATGCGCAATATTTTCGATCAGTGAACTCTGGAATTGATGTGGAAACGATCCCTATCGCCGTTGATGAGTCTTTTGTTGATTCAGTGTCAAATGATGGGGTGGATTGCAGCGTAAAAGATTTAACTACGATCAAAATTCTTTTTTCCGGTAGCTTTGATGTTTCGGGTATTGTCAATGGGTTGCTGGAGTTTATACATTATGGCTATCCGAAAATCTTGAAGGCGTTCCCCAATGCGTGTTTCACAATTCTGGGGCGGGATGCCGCGCCTAAATTGCGTAAACAGCTAGAAGCGCTACCACAAGTTGAATGTTTATCATGGGTTGATGATTATGCGGGTCTTCTTAAGACAGCAACAGTCGTTATCGCGCCAGACAAGTCTGGTACAGGAATAAAGAATCGGGTCTTACAAGCTATGGCGTTGGGAATTCCTGTGGTAGGAACAGGCATAGCTTTTGAGGGAATCAGCGTCCAAGATGGTATTCACGGCTTTGTGCGAGACACTGCAGATGGGTTTTCTGATGCTGTGATTATGTTGTTGGCGGATAGTGAGTTGCGAAAAAATATCGGCGATTCGGCCAAATGCCTGATCAAGGAAAAATATACGATGGTTGCGATTGGCGAAAGTTACCACCTCCTATATAGGAATGCTTTTTTGAAGTTTTATCAGGGGTGTGATGAAGTTAAGCAGAGTAATGTAATATTTTGACAGCGCTATTGTGGTCCTGTAATCATATTTGTTCATACGTTTCCAGACGTGTTTAGTCTCAATCGGGGTCCGGAAGCTGCCGAGCAGGAGGAAGACCGGCTGTGGGGTTGATCATCCATGCATCCAATGTTCATCAGGGTGGGGGGGCGGTTTTGTTGCGGGCTGTGCTTGCTACATGGAAGGATATGCCGTGCCTGGTCTTTTTGGATGATCGCATGCAGCTTCCAGAGGGATTGCCTACAGAGGTGACGGTAGTCCGCGTACGGCCAAATATTCTGGCGCGCTTTCTGGCCGAAAGGAGTTTAAGGCGTTGCGCTACGGTGCAGGATACGGTGCTGTGCTTTGGTAATTTACCTCCGCTGCTCAAGCTCGAGGCTAAAGTGGTTGTTTTTCTCCAAAACAGGTTTCTTGTGGAGAAAATTAGTCTGCAAAAATTTCCTGTTGTTGTTCGGCTGCGTATTACGTTGGAGCGGTTTTGGTTACGTTGGCGCCGGGGATGTGTTGACGCATTTATTGTGCAAACGCCTTTGATGCGAAGTCGCCTGTTGCAGCATATGGGAGTTGATGCAGCGGTTGTTCCATTCTCGGAAAGGCCGATGGGCTACAGCAGATCGCTACAGGTGCCCCCTGTTGGGAGGGTGCGTAAATATGATTTTATATACGTGGCTACAGGCGAACCTCACAAGAACCATCGGAAGCTGGTTGAAGCATGGTGTCTCTTGGCTACTGAGGGGTTGTTTCCTTCCTTGTGCCTGACCATAGATGAAACAAAGTCTGTTGAGTTATATCGTTGGGTTGACAATAAAAAGAATCAATTCAGCTTGAAAATTGAAAATCTGGGCGTGCTGACGCATGATAAAACCATCCTTCTTTACAGCGAGGCACAAGCATTGATTTATCCATCGACCTTGGAATCCTTTGGTTTGCCGCTTATTGAGGCTAGGCAGGCGGGGCTGCCCGTTTTGGCTTCGGAACTTGATTATGTGAGGGATGTATTGGATCCAGAGCAGGCATTTGATCCGGAATCTCCATTGTCTATTGCCAGAGCCGTGAAGCGTTTCATGGGTTTTAATGATGATCCATTACCGTTGATAAATGCTGTTGATTTTATGAAATATATTTTGGATAAGTGTGAATAATCTGTGCGAATCCTGATTATTAGTCAATATTTTTGGCCGGAAAGTTTCCGTATCAATGATCTCGTTAGAGCATTGACAGAAAAAGGAATGGATGTTGAAGTTTTGACAGGCAAGCCGAACTATCCTGAAGGTTCCATTTACTCTGGTTACCAACTTTTTGGCTGCCAACGTGAGCAATGGTGCGGCGCGATAGTTCACCGCGTTCCTCTGGCGCCACGTGGAGCTAAAAGCGGGTTTCGGCTCGCTATCAATTATTTGTCGTTCGTGGTGTTTGGTCTGCTTTGCGGGCCATGGCTTCTAAGAAAACGTCGTCATGATGTTATCTTTGTGTACGGTATGTCTCCCATACTTCAAGCAATTCCCGCCATATTCATTGGATGGCTGAAGCGATGCCCGGTTATCATTTTTGTTCAGGATTTGTGGCCGGAGAGTTTGGAGGCCACTGGGTATATACGCAATACGCGCGTTCTTGGCTGGGTGGGACGGGTGGTGCGTTTTATCTATCGCCATGCAGACCTGTTGCTGGTGCAATCGCGAGCCTTTGAGGCGCCTGTGGCAGCGTTGGCGCCGGGCAAGCCGATTGTGTATTACCCTAACTCGGTCGATGTGGCTTTTTGCGCACCAACTACCGTTAATGTGCCTGATATTCCGGGATTGGGCGACGGTTTTCCGGTGATGTTTGCTGGTAATGTCGGCACCGGGCAGGCTGTCGAGGTGATAGTTGAGGCGGCTTCTTTATTGAAGGATCATCCTGATATTCGTTTCGTCGTATTAGGGCAAGGAAGCCGATGGGAATGGATGTGCCAGGAAGTTAAAGTTCGTGGTCTGACCAATCTTTATCTCCCGGGAAGATTTCCAGTGGAAACGATGCCCGGCCTCATGCAAAAAGCGTCGGCGCTTTTGGTGACCTTGGCGGATCAGCCGATCTTCGCTGCAACGGTGCCGAGCAAGGTGCAGGCGTATATGGCGGCTGGGAGGCCTGTCCTGGCATGTTTGAATGGTGAAGGGGCGCGTGTGGTGACTGAAGCCGAAGCGGGCTTGGCGGTGCCGGCGGAGGACGCAAAAGCCTTGGCAAATGCAGTGTTACGGTTGTACGGAATGGCGTCTGCAGAGCGAGAGAGGCTCGGTTCGAATGGGCGGTGTTACTATAAAGAGCATTTCGATCACGATCAGTTGGTCGATCAGTTGATTGAACATTTACGTGCGGTGTCTCAGTCCATTTAAGAGGTTTGTAATGCGGTTACTTGTGTTAGGCGCGAGCGGTATGCTCGGAAATGCGGTGATTCGCATCCTCAGTGAAAAAGAGGATTGGGCGGTTTTCGGGACAGTTCGCTCTGCGAGCGTGAACCGGTTTTTTTCTCCAAAAATCGCCGAGCGGTTGGTGGTGGGATGCGATATTGAAAATCACGATGCCTTGGTCAAGGTTTTCGGTCAGGTTCGACCAGAAGTTGTTATCAATTGTATCGGCCTGATCAAGCAGTTGGCGGATGCCGGTGATCCGCTGCTGACAATTCCGATCAACGCGCTGTTGCCGCATCGGTTGGCCAGGCTATGTAATCTGGCCGGAGCGCGTTTGGTACATATGAGCACGGATTGCGTCTTCTCCGGCGACAAAGGGGGATATACAGAGGACGATCCTTCGGATGCAAAGGATCTCTATGGCAAGTCAAAATTCCTGGGAGAGGTTCATTACCCGCATACAATTACCCTGCGTACTTCGATTATTGGGCATGAATTGCAGAGCGCCCACGGCCTGATTGGCTGGTTTTTGTCGCAGCAGGAACGGTGCAAAGGCTTTAGCCGGGCGATTTTTTCGGGATTGCCGACTGTTGCTTTGGCTCAGATTATACGTGATATCGTGATTCCCCGATCCGATTTGTTTGGGTTATATCATGTCGCTGCACGACCGATCTCGAAGTACGATCTGCTGCGGTTGGTTGCCGAGGCGTATGACAAATCGATTGAGATAATTCCCGACGATTCGCTAGTTATCGATCGTTCGCTGAATGCGGATCGTTTCTTTGATATAACGGGATATATTGCTCCGCAATGGCCTGAGCTGATCAAGTTAATGCATTCCTATCAATATCAATAGTTCTGGATCATGAGATTATGTTCAACGACAAAGTATTGATGATTACCGGTGGCACGGGTTCCTTTGGAAATACCGTTCTTAAGCGTTTTTTATCGACGGACGTGCGTGAAATTCGCATTTTCAGCCGCGATGAGAAGAAACAGGAAGAAATGCGTATCGCACTGAATAACGACAAACTGAAGTTCTACATCGGTGATGTCCGAAATTACGATAGCCTTCATCAGGCGATGAAGGGTGTGGATTACGTGTTTCATGCAGCGGCGCTCAAACAGGTGCCATCGTGCGAGTTTTACCCGTTGGAAGCGGTGCGGACAAATGTGTTAGGCGCCGAGAATGTGATGTCCGCTGCGATTGCGAATGGCGTCCAACGTGTGGTAGTGCTCAGCACCGACAAGGCAGTGTACCCGATCAATGCCATGGGCTTGTCTAAGGCGTTGATGGAGAAGTTTATGGTCGCCAAGGCTCGGATGCAAAACGAGGGAGAAACGATGCTCTGTGCGACCCGTTATGGGAATGTGATGGCCTCCCGTGGTTCGGTGATACCTCTATTTGTGTCTCAGCTAACAGAGGGAAAGCCGCTGACCATCACTGATCCAAATATGACGCGCTTCCTTATGTCTCTGGAGGATTCTGTCGATTTGGTATTGCATGCATATCAGTATGGCATGCAAGGCGATATTTTCGTGCAAAAGGCACCCGCCTGTACAGTGGAGGTTCTGGCGCAGGCGCTCAAAGAACTTTTCGCCAAAGATAACCCGATTCAGATCATCGGTACCCGCCATGGCGAGAAGCTTTATGAATCACTTGTTTCGCGCGAGGAAATGGCAAGGGCAGAAAATATGGGGCAATACTATCGCATTCCGGCAGATAATCGCGATCTTAACTACAGCAAGTACTTTAGCGATGGTGAAGAAAAAATTTCGCATCTCGATGACTATACGTCGCACAATACCAAGCGGCTGAATATCGAGCAAGTGAAGGCGCTTTTGCTGAGATTGGATTTTATTCAGGAGCAGCTTCGTGCTTAAAGTGATGACGATTGTCGGGACACGGCCCGAGTTAATCAAGATGAGCCGTGTTATCGCCGAGTTTGATCGACATACGCAGCACATCCTGGTACATACCGGGCAGAATTACGATTACGAACTCAACCAGGTTTTTTTTGAGGATCTTGGCATTCGTAAGCCAGATCATTTTCTGGAAGCAGTGGGGGAAAACGCTGCGCAAACCATCGGCCAGGTGATCATGAAGGCCGACGCCGTGATGGAAAAAGAACAGCCGGATGCTGTTTTATTGTACGGTGATACTAATTCCTGCTTGGCGGTGATCTCAGCAAAACGTCGGAAAATTCCGGTGTTCCATATGGAAGCAGGAAACCGATGTTTTGATCAACGGGTTCCGGAGGAATTGAACAGAAAGGTTCTGGATCATCTTAGTGACATCAACCTGGTGCTTACCGAGCATGCTCGCCGGTACCTGATTGCTGAGGGAATCCGTCCAGAGACTATTATCAAAACCGGCTCGCACATGCGGGAGGTGCTGGACTATTACATGCCCCAGATACAAACTTCGGATGTGTTGCGGCGTTTCGGATTGCAAACGGGCAAATACTTTATAGTTAGTGCCCACCGGGAAGAAAATGTCGACACACCGGCCAACCTCCTAGATCTCATCGAGACGCTAAATGCTCTGGCTGATACCTACGGTTACCCGGTAATTGTATCGACTCATCCCAGAACCAGAAAAAGGCTTGATGCTTTGGAGATTGACGATCTTAATCAATTAATTAGATTCGTGAAGCCCTTCGGTTTTTACGACTACGTCAAGCTCCAGATGGAGGCTGTCTGCGTTGTATCGGACAGTGGCACAATTACCGAAGAAGCTTCTTTGCTTAGTCTGCCAGCAATCACCATTCGCAACGCGCACGAGCGACCAGAAGGCATGGATGTTGGTACGCTCATTATGTGTGGGCTGAAGAAGGACCGTGTGCTTGATGCCGTGAGGGTAATTATTTCACAGCATGACAGGGACAAGCGGGTGATGTCACCGATAGAAGATTATGAGAGTGGCCAGGTGTCAAAGCAATTGCTTCGGGTTGTTATGAGTTACGTTGATTATATTAATCGGACGGTATGGTCGGTATCGAATTGACGGGGAGGTAGTAATGGCTTTTAGCTTGGCAATTTAATGCCTTGGTAATTTATGACAACTATTCTTGTGACAGGCGCTAATGGTTTTGTTGGGCATGCCTTGTGCGCTGAACTTGCGCGTCGCGAATACTCTGTTCGTGGTGTGGTTCGTGAACCTTCGCGTTCTGTTGGACTGCGCTGCGAGATCACAAAGGTAGGAGATATCGGACCAGATACAGATTGGTCGAGATCGTTAATCGGGATGGATACGGTAGTGCACCTGGCGGCGCGGGTGCATGTGATGCAGGATGCCGCTGCTGATCCATTGACGGAGTTTCGCAAAGTGAACACGTATGGAACGGAAAGGTTGGCGCGGATGGCAGCAGCGGCTTCCGTGAAGCGCCTGATTTATATTAGTTCCATTGGAGTAAATGGAAAATGTACGAAGGCCCTTTCCTTTGCCGAGACAAGTCTGCCTAATCCACATGACCCTTATTCTGTTTCCAAGTGGGAGGCTGAGCAGACGCTGCACAAGATTTCTCAAGAGACAGGGTTGGAAGTTGTAATCATTCGTCCTCCACTGGTGTATGGGCCGGGTAATCCAGGCAATTTTTTGCGCCTCCTTCGTTTGGTTGGTCGGGGAGTGCCTTTACCGCTTGGCCTGGTCAATAACCAGCGCAGTCTTATCTACGTCGGCAATCTCGCCGACGCCATCGTCACCTGTCTGAAACACCTCGCCGCCGCTGGTCAAACTTATCTGGTGAGTGATGGTGAGGATGTATCAACACCGGAGTTAATCCGCCGTATTGCCGGTGCGCTGGGGCGTCCGGCGCGTCTGCTGCCGGTGCCACCCGCCGTGCTGCGTTTCGCGGGTCACTTGACCGGAAAATCGGCAGAGGTGGAACGATTGCTGGATTCGCTGGTGATTGATAGCTCTAAAATCCGCCGAGAGCTGGGATGGAAGCCGCCATTTACCATGGAACAAGGGCTGATGGAAACTGCCCAATGGTTTAAAGCGAGTGATGGCCGTGCTTGATACATTCCTGCGGGGCGCTGCTTTTACATGGGGCTGGCAGTATTCACCCAAAACAAGGTAAGGTTGGTACCATGCTAATACTAACCTTAACACTGTTCTTCGCTTTTTTCGCATCCTGGTCTTTGGTGGGGCGTTTTCGTTGCTATGCGCTTGCTCAGGGATTGCTCGATAATCCTAACGCCCGTTCGTCACATAGCCAGGCTACACCGCGAGGTGGAGGTTTGGTATTTATACTGCTATGGTTGGTTGCAGGGGTTGGGCTGGTTTTTTGGGAGGTGTGGTCATTGGTGCAGGCGCTGGCATTTTTGCCGGGGGCGTTATTGCTGGCGGGGATAGGTTACTGGGATGATCGCCACGATCTCCCCGCGCGTTGGCGAGCGTTGGTGCATTTTGTGGTGGCAGGTGTGAGCGTCGTGGCTTTGGATGTGACTGATCTGCCGCTGGGTTGGTTGAGTGCAGGGTTAGCGGTTTTTGCCATTGTCTGGTCAGTTAATCTGTTTAATTTCATGGACGGTACGGACGGCATTGCAGGTGTCGAGGCATTATTTGTGCTAGTGGTCGGCGGTTTTTTCCTGTGGCAGGCAGGCGGGGGCGCATTGGCGATTCCGGCGTGGGTGTTGGCGGCGACGGTGACGGGTTTTCTGCTATGGAACTGGCCGCGTGCCAGAATCTTTATGGGTGATGTGGGCAGTAGTGTGCTGGGTTTTTTAGTGGCCGTGTTCGCGTTGGCGGGTGAGGTGTGGTTCGATGTATCCGTGGTGCTGTGGATAATTTTGTATGGAGTATTCTGGTTTGATGCTACGGTGACATTAGTGCGGCGGGTGATGGCGGGCGAGCGCTGGTATTCTGCGCACCGTTCCCACGCATACCAGCGTTTACATAACCCGCTGGGTTGGAGTCACGCACGCATTTTGTGGGGAGTGATTACGTTAAATAGCATGCTGGCAGGTTTGGCATGGTGGGCCAATGCCATGCCGGACATGCAGTGGGTAGCGTTGGGCGTGGCCGTTGTGCTACTCAGCATTGCTTATGGATGGGTAGAGCGTGCCTCCCCCATGTATGCTAAAAACCCGGCGGTGAGGTGATGTCTCTCTCCTGTCCTTTCGAGCGTAGTGACGGTTGCATGGATGCAGGGAGCAATTGCCGGCGACCGCCAAGGATGGCGGAAGGTAGGGCAATGCAGGGAGCAATTGCCGGGGAATCTTGCACGATCTCTCCATTCATTCGAGACAAGGATTTCTCGCTCAGCTCGAAATGACAGAATATCTGTTCATTTATCCTTATTATTGTCCTTTGCTTCACCCTCAAAACTCAACGAAACCGAATTGATACAATAGCGCAGGCCACTCGGCTCCGGGCCGTCTTTGAAGACGTGGCCAAGGTGGGCGTCGCATTGGTTGCATAGTACTTCAGTGCGTGACATAAACAGGCCGTTGTCCGCTGTGGTGGTGATGTTGTCCATGGCGATGGGTGCCCAGAAGCTGGGCCAGCCGGTGCCTGAATCAAATTTGGTTTCCGAATCAAAGAGTGCGGTACCGCAGCAGATACAACGATAGAGCCCTTTGGTTTTGTTGTCCCAGTAGTTTCCGGTAAACGCGCGTTCGGTGCCTTTTTCACGGCATACGCGGTATTGTTCGGGGGTGAGTGTGGCTTGCCACTCTTGCTTGCTTTTGGAAACCTTGTCGTTCATGTATTTGTCCTCATTGCTTGTTTTGAGGGTGAGGAACCGCTGCATTTATTGTCATTTCGAGCGCAGCGGGAAATCTTGGTCTCGAGCGAATATGATATATCTTTCAGGATGTTTCGTTGTGTTCGAAATGACAACTTTAAGCAGTTTAATCCCGTTCCCTGATATGATATCCCAATCGCCCTGAAAGTTGCACGCCTGCTTCCATTACATGGGGTATCCACTCGTCGCGTCGTCGTTGTATGGGGGCTGAAATTGACAGGCCCGCCACCATCGCGCCGCTGGCATCCCACACGGGCACACCGATACATCCCACGCCTATTTCAGCCTCTTCATTATCCAGCGCATAGCCTTGTTGCAGTGCGTCACGTGCGGCGTGCCATAATGATTCTGTGTGTGTGAGGGTGTTGATGGTATAGGCAATCAGGCCGGTGCGCTGCGCATACGTCTGGCAGGCGGCATGACCGTCGTGGGCCAGAAACAGTTTGCCCACGGCAGTGACGTGCAGTGGCGCACGGCTGCCAATCACCTGTTCCACACGGATGGTTTTGTGACTGGACGCCCGCTCAACGTAGACTACTTCGTCACCTTCGCGCACGGTCAGATTTACTGTTTCGCCCAACGCGCTGCGCAGGCGATCCATAATAGGCAGCGCTTCGCGACGCAGGTCGACACGTTCCTGTACGCGGCTGGCCAGGCTCAACAGCTTGATTCCCAGTTGGTAATGACCGGCTTCGGTACGCTCTACCAGTTTATTATTGCTCAGTGCAGCGAGGATGCGGTGTGCTGTGGAAGGATGCAGTCCCGTTTCGGCAGACAGAACCTTCAGGCTGGCGGGCGGCCGGAAAGTTGTTCCGGTGTTTCCGGCACGAGTGTCGCCAGAGGCGGGCGCATCGTTGGCGGCAATAGCATCCAGCAGCATCATCATACGATCGATGACCTGGATGCTACTGACAGAGGTGTCTTTTGATGACTTATTCATGGCCGGGTTATTTCATAATGTGAAAACGATTACATATTGCGAAATTATATGCCCGGGGATACCATAACTGCAAGAGTCATTCACTGTAACAAGGAACACCACCATGAGCAGCGCCAACATTCCGTATTTTTGTGAAGGTATTCAATATTTTGGCGCAGCCCTGCCGGGGGCGGACGATTATGCCGCGCAGCCCGTGATTGCAGGTGGCCAGCGTGCCATTGCCAATCCACGTGACCCTCAGGCGGTTTACCAGACGCTGTTGGGGGCGGATGCCTTGCGCTATTTGACGCTGCAAATGACGGGTGCCAAGGCATCCGGGCACCCCGGCGGGTTTGCCAGCAGTGCCGAGGCGTATGCGGCACTGGTAATGTTGGGGCACACCAATATTGTCACCGAGGTAGGGCATCACGCGCCGGGTTTTTACAGTGCCATGTTTCTGGATTCGTCGCTGGAAGATATGGGCATTCGCACCGTTCAGGAACTGCGTGCGCGTTATCGTGAAAAGCACGGTTTGCTCGGCCATTTATCCGGTGCGATTCCGGGCATTCTGGCGCCGGCGGGGCCATTGGGGCAGGGGCAACACTTTGCCATGGCCGGTGCCATGTTGCATCCTGGCACCTTGTTTCCCTTCACTGTGGGGGATGGCGGGATGGGTGAACCGTATGTGCTGAATGCCATGATGCATTTTCATGTGGCGTATCCCAAAATCACCAACTTTTTACCAACCCTGATCTGGAATGGTTATAGCCAGGAACATCACTCCATGGTGTCGCTGCTTACCGATGATGAGATGATCGCCTATTGGAAAGGCCACGGTTTTGAGGCGGTGTATCTGGTAGATGCCAGACAGTTCGATGATACAAATCAGAGTGGCGCATTTGTTGACAGTACGCGTTTTTCATTCGAGCAGCGTCTGGCGTTTACCGGCGCAGTGCTGGATACCATGAACACCGCCGCACAGTCGGCGCTGAATGGCAAGCCCACCGTCTTTATCATCAAGCAATTAAAAGGCGCGGGCGTACATGCGCTGGGTGCCAAGTCACACAATCTTTATGCGCAGCATACGCTGGAAAATGCAGACGTGATTGCAGGGTTGCAGCGTCGTGCCTTAACACCGGCGGCGTGGCAAATTGTGCGCGATAATTTCAGTCGCGCCGGCGGTGGCCCGGCCTCGCGTACCGCTGTGACCGAGTCAGTGTTGACGTTGCCTGCGCTGACCAATCTGCCGTTACAGGATTTTGCCGTGGGTGAAAGTAAAATACCGACTACCGCCATGGGCGTGCTGGTGGGTGCCGTAGGTAAACAGGACCCGCGTTTTCTGGTCACCAATGCCGACGGCAATGAAGCGTCCGCCATTGGCAATATCAATGAAGCGTTGAAAATTCGTCATCCTACTGAAGACGCGTTGTATCATCAGACGCCGCAAGGCCAGGTGTACGAACCACTCAATGAAGATGCGTGTGCCGGTCTTGCCGTAGCGCTGTCCTTGTTTGGTGGACGCAGCCTGTGGTGTTCCTATGAAAGTTTTGCCATTAATGGTTTGCCCATCTGGCAAACCGTAACCCAGGCGATGGCCGAACTGCGCCGCAAAACTCCCAGTACCATCACGTTGTTTACAGCCGGTGCGCTGGAGCAGGGGCGTAACGGCTGGACACACCAGCGACCTGAAATTGAAGCGTATTTCGCCGCCATGATGCGTAACGGCAACATATTCCCGCTGTTTCCGGTAGACGCCAACATGATTCAGGCGGCATATGCCTGGGCCCTGGAAACGTTTAATAAAGGTATTGTTATTACCGCTTCGAAGAGTCCGTTGCCAGTGCGAACCACACTGGAGCAGAGTCGCCATGCATTGGCAGAAGGGGCGATTACCCTGTTGGAGCATAAAGGCGAAAAAACAATTGTGCTCGCCGTTGTGGGTGACATGATTCTGTTGCCAGTGTTTGAAGCGGCCGAGAAATTGAAAGCGGCCGGGTTGGGCGTAAGGGTTGTTGCGGTAGTTAGTCCGCGGCGTCTGTATCGTGCTACGGATGTGGCGTGGGACACCTGTGCCGAACCCGATCATCAGTTTCTTGATGATCAACGCTTCAACGCCCTGTTTGACGGCGATGTGCTCTTGGGTGTGAGCGGTGGCCCGAGTGCAACATTGGAGCCGGTCATGTTGCGCACACGTGCCGTCAGGCGCGATGTTTTTGCCTGGAAGCGCGGTGAAACTACGGCATCACCCGCCGAAATCATGGCATTTAATGGGCTGACAGGTGAAAATCTGGCGCGTCGTGCGCAGGAGTTGGCAGGCGTTTAAAAGGTGTATACAGTATTAGAGCCTGTTCAATATCTCGATCAAGGGAAGAGCGAAGCGAAGGGTTCCCAGCGCAGTGCAAAAGTGACCGAAAAAGCGGACGAGTGCATGAATGCATGAGGTAGGGCAAAGCAGGAGCAGTTGCCGAGTGTACACGAAGTACATGAGCATTTTGGGTACCCCTATATATTAGGGTAACGCCGCGATGCGCCCTTCAGCGAGATATGGAATAGGCTCTTAGTAGTTGTGCGGAGTGGCTGTGGCTGCATTCGGTGCAACAGGCTGAAGTATGTGCATTACACACCACTTTATACGAAAGGAAAGAACAATGAGAAAACTATTCTCCGCCGTTGCATTCTCTGCGTTGGCCATGATCAGTCTTCATGTGCTTGCTGCGGTTGATGCCCACCCTGCCGCAGCAATTCAACTTGCGGCAGCAGAGAAGCTGGATATCAATACCGCCACTGAACAGCAATTGAGTGCGCTGCCGGGCATTGGTGAAGTGCGTGCTGCCGCCATCGTCAAAAATCGACCTTATAAGGCCAAAGATGATCTGGTGAAGAATAAGATTATTCCACAGGCGGTGTACAACACAATAAAAGAGAACATCATCGCAAAGCAGGCCAGGTAAGCATGGGGGTTACAACCAGAATCATCGTTCTCGATGACGATCCTACAGGCTCCCAGACGGTACATGGTTGCCTGTTACTGATGCGTTGGGATGTTGAAACATTGAAAGCGGCGCTAAATGATGCGGCGCCACTGTTTTTTATACTGACCAACACCCGGGGGATGGATGCAAGGCGCGCGGCCGACGTCACACGCGAGGTGTGCCGTAACCTGAAACTGGCATTAAGCGGAATGTCCGTCAATCCGATTTTAATCAGTCGTTCCGATTCCACCTTGCGGGGTCATTATCCTGTAGAAACAGATGTCATTGCCGCAGAATTGGGGCCATTTGATGCACACTTTCTGGTGCCTGCCTTTTTTGAAGCAGGACGCATCACCCGTGACAGCATTCATTATCTGCAAGTGGACGGCACCCATGTGCCCGTGCATGAAACCGAATTTGCACGTGACTCGGTGTTTGGATTCAGTCACAGCTTTTTGCCGGATTATGTTGCCGAAAAGACCCGTGGAGGTGTTGCCGCGCACAATGTAGCGCGTTTTCTGCTGGCGGAGATTCACGAAGGTGTATCAGGCCGGCTGCTGGCATTGAAAGATAATCAGTGTTGTGTGATTGATGCCGAAAATTATAATGATCTTGCCCATTTCACGGCAGACATACGTACGGCCACCGTGCAAGGCAAGCGTTTTTTGTTTCGCAGCGCGGCAAGTCTGGTAAAGGCGCTGGCGGATCTGCCACCGCAGCCGGTGTCTGCAGAAATGATGGGCCGCTTTACGCGCGGTGAGCGCAGGGATGCGCAAGAACCGCCATCCATGCACGTTGCTGGTGCAGTGATTGTGGGTTCCCATGTCGAAAAAAGCAGCCGCCAACTGGCGCGTTTACTGCAAGAACCGGGTGTGATAGGTGTTGAAGTAGATGTGCGGAAAATTTCACCTGATCGTGAGGCGCAGGAACAGATATTGAAGACTGTGTTACGTCAGATTGACGCAGCCTTTGCGGCGGGCAAAACAGCGGTTGTTTACACCTGCCGTGGCGAAGTACAGTTTTCCGATCAAGCCGCGCGCCTGGCATTCGGTGAGAGTGTGTCGGCGTTGCTTATGGACGTGATCCGTAATTTGCCCCAAGACCTGGGTTTTCTGATCGGTAAGGGCGGTATTACTTCCAACGACATGTTGAGTGCTGGCCTCGCCTTGAGTGCCGCACGTGTACTTGGCCAGGTTGTCCCCGGTGTTTCGGTTGTACGCTGCCCGGCAGATCACCCGCGTTTTCCTGAAATGCCGGTAGTGATTTTCCCCGGCAACGTGGGTGATGATGATGCCTTGGCATTGGTATATCGCCGCTTTTCAAAGTAGGATCACATGCACGCATGACTACGGCAGTGTTTTATAAACAGGAATTGGTTGCTGATTTACGGCGAATTTTGCCTGCCGATGCGGTGCTCTGTGACGCCGAAGACACACGTCCCTACGAATGTGATGGCCTGTCTGCCTACCGTGAACTGCCATTGGTCGTGTGTCTGCCACAGACCATTGAGCAGGTACAGGCAGTTTTGCACCTGTGCTATAACATGCAGGTACCCGTCGTGGCGCGGGGTGCGGGCACGGGCTTGTCGGGTGGGGCATTACCATTGAAAAATGGTGTGCTACTGAGCCTGGCAAAATTCATGCGCATTCTTGAAATTGATACCGCCAATCGCGTTGCGCGCGTACAACCCGGCGTGCGCAATCTTGCTATCTCACAAGCGGCGGCACCTTATGGCCTGTATTACGCTCCGGATCCTTCATCACAAATTGCATGCACCATTGGTGGTAACGTTGCCGAAAATTCCGGGGGTGTACACTGTTTGAAGTATGGCCTCACGGTGCACAATGTGCTGGGTTTGAAAGTGTTGACCATGGACGGTGAGCTACTGGAGATCGGCGGTGCAACACTTGATTCACCGGGCTATGATTTGCTGGCGCTCATGACCGGTTCGGAAGGCTTGCTGGGAGTGATTGTCGAAGTCACCGTAAAGTTGCTGCCCAAACCGGAGCGTGCACAAGTGATATTGGCGTCGTTTGATGATGTCGTCAAGGCCGGTGCCGCCGTGGGTGATATTATTAGTGCAGGCATCATTCCTGGTGGATTGGAAATGATGGACAATCCCGCCATTCGTGCTGCTGAAGCATTTGTACATGCCGGCTATCCGGTGGATGCCGCCGCTATTTTGTTGTGTGAACTGGATGGCACCAATGAAGAAGTCTCGGAACAGATTTTACGGGTGCGTGAATTGTTGCAGGCGGCGGGTGCAACGCAAGTGCGTACGGCTAGCGATGACGTTGAGCGCCTGAAATTCTGGGCAGGCCGCAAGGCCGCATTTCCTGCGGTCGGGCGGCTCTCGCCTGATTATTATTGCATGGATGGTACGATTCCACGCAAACGCCTGCCTGAAGTATTAAAACGTATCGCTGAACTTTCCGTTGAATATCAACTGCCGGTGGCCAATGTATTTCATGCCGGTGACGGTAATTTGCACCCACTGATTCTTTATGATGCGAATAACCCCGGCGAGCTGGAACGTACCGAGGAGTTTGGCGGAAAAATTCTTGAGTTGTGTATTGCGGTGGGTGGCACCATCACGGGCGAGCATGGCGTAGGTGTGGAAAAGATTGGGCAAATGTGTGTGCAATTCGCGCCCCAGGAGTTGGCGCAATTTCATGCCGTCAAGCATGCGTTTGATCCGCAGGGTTTGCTTAACCCTGGCAAGGCGGTGCCCACACTGCATCGTTGTGCGGAATTTGGTGCCATGCATGTACACAAGGGAACATTGCCTTTTCCTGATCTGGAGCGTTTCTGATGAGCACGGGCGTTGATATGGGGGCGGTGCTACAGGCCAAAGTACTCGATGCAGTGACGCAGCGCACACCCCTGCGAATTGTCGGGCGGAACACCAAGGCTTTTTATGGTCGCGCCCCATCGGACGCTCCCGGCGTCGCGTCCCCCACGACGTGCATGGCTGCACAAGTGTCGCCAGAAGCAGGATGCTGGAAGCGACCCGCACTTACCGACACCTTCGTGGCGGATGAAGACCTGTCAATTGCCAGACATTACGGTGTAGTCAGTTATGAGCCTACAGAACTGGTCATTACAGCGCGGGCCGGATCATCGCTTGCCGACATTGAAGCGCTACTTGCGGCACATGGGCAAATGCTGCCTTTTGAGCCACCGTATTTTGGTGTTCACGGTGAAGATACGCTGGGTGGTATGATAGCCTGTGGCCTCTCCGGGCCACGTCGGCCCTACGCAGGCAGCGTGCGTGATATGGTGTTGGGCATGAAAGTGCTGACCGGCAAGGGCGAGATTCTGCAATTTGGTGGGCAGGTCATGAAAAATGTCGCGGGGTTTGACGTGTCGCGCCTGATGGTAGGTGCGTTGGGGACATTGGGGATTTTGCTGGAAATGTCACTCAAGGTATTGCCGAGGGCGACATCGGACGCCACCCGTGTGTTTTCCTGCAATGTCGGGGATGCGATATCCCGCATGAATGCCTGGGCAGGCCAGCCCTTCCCATTGTCCGCCGCAATGTTTTATGATGGGCAGCTCTATGTACGGCTGTCAGGCGGT
Source organism: Gammaproteobacteria bacterium (assembly GCA_023266055.1). Taxonomy (GTDB): domain Bacteria; phylum Pseudomonadota; class Gammaproteobacteria; family Ga007554. The sequence goes on from JAHFRW010000036.1 coordinate 22,598, forward strand.
AGCGCCAGTGTGTCAGAGGCATGCAGGAAACTGGGTGGCGAGTCCCATGCGGATAGCGATGGGTTATGGGCCAGTGTACGCAATCATAAGCATGTATTTTTTCATGATGATACGCCGTTATGGCGTGTCTGCGTACCACAGGCCGCCCCACCTGTTAATATACCGGGTGCCTGGCTTCTCGACTGGGGTGGCGCACAGCGCTGGTTAAAAACGTCCACCACAGATGACGTAGTCCGTGAGCAGACGATGGCTGCAAAAGGCCATGCGATGTTATTTCGTGGCGGGAATCGGCAAGGGCAGGTGTTTCATCCGTTATCCCCTGCACTGGTGACGTTACACAGGCGACTCAAGGCAGAGTTTGATCCGCACGGTATCCTTAACCGGGGGCGGATGTATGCGGATGCGTAGTGTCGAAATTTCAACTTAATGAGGAGATCCAGATGAGCGAGTTGACACTTATTATCGGAAACAAAAACTACTCGTCCTGGTCGTTACGTCCGTGGTTGTTATTGACACATGCCGGCATCCCGTTTCAGGAGATACGCATTCCGTTATACAGTAGTGATTGGGATGATATTCTTGCCTACTCACCTTCTGGCAAAGTACCTGCATTGCGCGATGGTAGTTTGAGTCTCTGGGATTCGCTGGCGATTTGCGAATACCTGGCAGAATGTTTTCGTGGTCACCAACTATGGCCTGCCGATAAAGCGGCACGTGCCGTGGCCCGCTCGGTGAGCGCGGAAATGCACTCCAGCTTTTCCGACCTGCGTCAGAACATGAACATGAATTGCCGAAAATTTCTACCCGGCAAAGGCTGGATGCCAGCTGTGCAGGAAGACATTGATCGTATTCAGCAAATGTGGAAGGACTGCCGCGTACGCTTCGGTCAGGAAGGCCCGTTTTTGTTTGGCCGGTTTTCCATCGCCGACGCCATGTATGCGCCAGTCACTTCGCGATTTGTAACCTATGATGTATCCCTGGATTCGGTGCCTTCCGACTATGTAAAAACAATACAGGCACTGCCCGCGATGCAGGCGTGGAATGAGGCAGCCCGCGCTGAAAAAGAAGTGATCGCGCACTATGAATATTAGCTTCGCATGCAAACCCAGCTTACCGACGCCATAAAAAATACGCCTCATGGGCAGGAGGCTGACAGCATTTTGCGGGCCTGTGTACATTGTGGTTTCTGTACGGCCACGTGCCCCACGTATCAATTACTGGGTGACGAGCTGGACGGGCCGCGTGGCCGCATTTATCTCATCAAGGAAATGCTGGAAGGCAATGCGGTGACCCGCAAGACCCAGATCCATCTGGATCGTTGCCTGACATGCCGCGCCTGTGAAACCACGTGTCCGTCAGGTGTTCAATATGGTCGTCTCGTTGATATTGGACGGGTGGTTGCGGAACAGCGTGTGCAACGACCATGGCAGGAACGAGTGGTGCGTAAATTGTTACGCATGATTATTCCATATCCACATCGTTTTACACCGTTACTGCGGCTGGGGCAAAGTGTGCGCCCCCTGCTCCCCAAAGCATGGCGCCACTCCATTCCGCCGCGCAGGGATGCGCCAGTGCCGCAAGAGGGCCACTCCAGCGCATCTGGCAACGGCTCCCTGCGTTGCGCTACCTCCGACATCCATGCCGTCGTCTGCGCTCACCGCACTCGTCCATCCATGGACATCGCAGGATCGCCTCACAGGACTGCATTTGAGCTGTCTCCTTCAGTATCAGTCTGGCCTGCACCCCGTCATCAGCGGCGTATGCTGGTGCTGGATGGTTGTGTCCAACCTGCCATTGCTCCCAATATTAATGCGGCAGCCGCACGTGTACTGGATCGTCTGGGTATTTCACTGCTACGCGCAGACAAAGCGGGTTGTTGTGGCGCGGTTAGTTACCATCTTAATGCGCATGACGAAGGTCTGGACTTCATGCGACGTAATATTGATGTCTGGTGGCCGCATATTCAGGCGGGTGTTGAAGCTATCGTCATGACCGCCAGCGGCTGCGGGACACTGGTGAAAGACTATGGGCATATTTTGCGCCACGATACCGAATATGCAGCAAAGGCCGCGCGTGTTTCGGCGTTAAGCCGTGATCTGGGTGAAGTTCTGGCTGCCGAAGATCTCGCCGTACTGCACCCGGATCCCGTGGCAAAATTATCACTTAACCAACTAAAAACGAATAAAAAAATCGCATTTCATGCGCCGTGTAGCTTGCAGCACGCCCAACGATTGCCGGGGTTGGTGGAAAAAACCCTGCAAGCGTGTGGTTTTGAGCTTGCGCCCGTACCGGACGCGCATCTTTGTTGTGGTTCGGCGGGTACTTATGCGATGCTGCAGAAAGATCTCTCCCGGCAATTGTTGCATAACAAACTGGAGGCATTGCAATCAGGTGCGCCAGACGTTATTGCCACCGCCAATATTGGTTGTCTGACTCATCTGCAAAGTCGGTCAGGTGTGCCAGTGCGGCATTGGATTGAATTAATGGATGAAATTTAACCAATCCATGGTTTTTTTCGTTCAGCTTTGGTTCAGCTTGAGGGGTGTAATCTGTAAGCAAGCTGGAAGAGAATCTGGCGGAGCAATGAGAGGGTGGGGCACCACGCTCTATTTAATATTGGTAAGTTAAGTTTTTAAGGAGAAAATAATGAAAGTTAAAGCACTTGTTCTGGGCGCTGCCTTGTCAGTGATTGCCATGCCTTCTTTTGCAGACCTCGAACTGGCCAAGGCCAGTGGTTGCCTGGCTTGCCATAGCGTAGACAAGAAAGTGGTTGGTCCCGCCTGGATGGATGTATCCAAGAAGTACAAGGGTGATGCTGGTGCCAAGGCTGCTCTGGTTGCCAAGGTAAAGGCCGGCGGTAAGGGCAACTGGACCGAAGTAACCGGCGGCGCACCAATGCCTCCCTACTCCCCACGTGTTTCCGATGCCAACATCGAAAAGCTGGTAGATTTCGTTTTGGGTCTGGCCAAGTAAGCGACTCATAACGGCATTACCAGGATTACAGCGCCTGACGGCATTGTAATCGGGTAATTACCACAACCCCTTCCCTGTCTGGTTTACCAGATGCGGAAGGGGTTTTTTTATGCGAGATATTCGATGTATTTCCTTGCTTCTTTCTGTGGTGCCGGTTGATATTACGATCAGGATTTACCGTTTCCTGCCGGGATTCAGCGTGCGTTCAGCCTGATTATCGTACGCTACGATCGTACATCAATGAAAATGATTTTACGTCATTTTCAGGATTTGGCACTCAGGAGGGATTCACGATGAAAAGATCCGCGTTGTTGGTTTTGGGGGTTGCACTATCATCCTTGATGATGTCGTCCAATGTTATTGCCAGTGATGATGACGATGATCATGGTGATTATCGTCGTTACCAGCACTATGAACATCATGGCTACCACGAGCGCCATGCGACCTACGCAAAGGTGGTGGGTGTTGATCCCATTATCGTTGTTTCACGCACACCATACACACAACAGCAATGCTGGGACGAGCGTGTATCGTCTCCTTCACAGGCCGGGCGCACACGTCCTGATGCGGCGGGGGCGATGATTCTGGGGGGGCTTATTGGAGGCGTAGTGGGCCATCAGGTTGACCGGCATGGTAATGGAAAAACCGCAACGCTTCTCGGCACGCTGGTGGGTGCGTCGATCGGTCATGATATGAGTGGTCATGCCACACAGTCCGCTGCTACCGTGGTGAGTCAGCGTTGCCAGAATGTCACGCGTTATGAAAATGATGAGCGCACAGTGGGTTATCGGGTGACTTACCGCTATCGTGGCCAGACCTTTGTCACGCGTACGGATCGACATCCTGGGTCACGCATTCGAGTGAATGTAGCGGTCACCCCGGATGATTGAATTGGGTGTCCGTCATGTGCTCAGCCGCGGTAATTGATTTTCAAACTATTGAAAGATACGAGTTAATTTTATGACGGTGTTGATATTGAGATACATGTCGTATCATTAGAGGTAAACGTCACCGAAAATTAACCAGAAGTTACAATATGCGTATATTGATTGTTGAGGATGAAGCGTCGTTGCGTGAGCAATTAGTGAGCCGTTTCAGTGAAGAAAACTATGCTGTGGATGTGGCCGCTGATGGCGAAGAAGGGCTGTATCTGGGCTCTGAATTTCCCTTTGATGTGGCGGTGGTAGACCTGGGTCTGCCAAAACTGTCGGGTATCGAATTAATCCAGCGGCTGCGCGCTGCGGGCAAGACCTTTCCCATCCTTATTCTTACCGCGCGCGGACGTTGGCAGGAAAAGGTTGAGGGACTGGAAGCAGGCGGTGATGACTATCTCGTCAAGCCGTTTCATATGGAAGAATTGCTGGCGCGCCTTAAAGTATTATTGCGCCGTGCAGCAGGGTGGTCGCAGCCTGTCTTGCGGTGTGGTGCCATCACGCTGGACACGGTGGCCCAGCAGGTGAATGTCAACCATGTGCCTGTTGATCTTACTGCGTATGAATACAATTTGCTGGAATACCTCATACTGCATAACGGTGAGGTGATTTCCAAGGCTGAACTGACTGAGCATCTGTATGATCAGGATTTTGATCGTGACAGCAATGTGCTTGAGGTGCTGGTAGGTCGTTTGCGGCGTAAGCTTGATCCCAATAATGACTTGCAGCCCATTGAAACCCTGCGTGGCAGAGGTTATCGTTTTACACTTGAGCGTAGCCCATAATGTTATCGCTGAACACGCGATTATTACTTGCGGGCAGTCTGGTGCTGGCGAGTTTTTTCGGATTAACCGGATTTACACTCGACAAGGCATTTCGTGACAGTGCTGAAGCGGCCATGCGTGATCGACTGCAAGGACACATCTATGCGCTACTCGCCGCGTCCGAGATCAACAAGGCCGGCACCATGGTCGTGTCCAGCGAAATGCCCGAAACCGGTTTTTCAACGCCAGGATCCGGCATTTATGGCCAGATTGCATCGCATGACGGCAAGCAGATTCTACGTTCTCCCTCCATGACTGATATTACCATCCCGTTTTCCACAGGACTGCGGATGGGAGTGACCCATTTTGAGCGTCTTACCGCATCCGACGGTACGCCAATGTATGCCCTGAATCTTGGTTTATCCTGGAAGGTAAAAGGCAAACCGCGTGACTTTACCTTCAGTGTTGCAAGAAACCTGAGTAGTCTGGATGTACAGGTGAACAGCTTTAGACGCAGTTTATGGGGCTGGTTGGGGGGCGTGGCGTTTCTGCTGTTGGCAGTGCAGGGCAGTATCCTGCGCTGGAGTCTTGCGCCGTTGCGCCGTGTCGCCATTGATTTGGCGGCAATCGAAGCGGGCCGAGCCACGCAATTGAAGGGCCATTATCCGCAGGAATTGAGCGGCCTGACGGATAACCTTAACATCCTGATCCGTGGAGGTCAGGCACAACTGGAACGTTATCGCCATACCCTGGGCGATCTGGCGCATAGTCTGAAAACACCTCTGGCGGTTGTGCGCAATTCAGTGGAAAAAGAAGGTTCCGTTGAAGAGCTGCGACGTACCGTGCAGGAGCAGGTTGATCGCATGAATCAGATCGTTGAATATCAATTGCAACGTGCTGCGGCATCGGGACGCACCGCCTTGTCTGTGCCTGTGTCCGTGGCTGACGTGGCGCAGCGCATTGTTGCATCACTGAATAAGGTCTATGCCGACAAAGGTGTCGATTGTCGTATTCAAATAGAAGACGACGCGGTGTTTTATGGTGATGAAAGCGATCTCATGGAATTCCTGGGAAATCTTGCCGACAACGCCTGCAAATGGTGCAGGCACACGGTGATTATTAGCGCGCGTCCTGTTGCAGATGTGTTGCATCGTCGTGCAGGTTTGCTGTTGAGTGTCGAAGATGATGGCCCGGGTATTCCCATCGAGGATGTTGATCGCGTATTACAGCGCGGCGCGCGTGCCGATGAGAGCATCAGCGGGCATGGTATTGGTATGGCGGTTGTGCAGGATATTCTGCGGGTGTACGACGGGATACTGGAGATTGGTACCAGTACAGAGCTGGGAGGCGCACGTTTGGTGGTACGCTTGCCGGGAGTTTGATCCAACAGAATTACAGCGCTTGCCGGATAGTGTCGTCATGTTCGGGCTTTGCCGGAGCCGGCTGGAGCGCCGGTGAGTTGATAAATTCCAGACCGCGACACCACCGATCGGCGGGTCAATTGACACTGACGCCGGAGCAGCAAACGGTGCTGGCTGCTGGTTGCCTGCCTGCGGCATGGCGATACCCGAAACTCAGGGGCCTGTGATGATGGCAGGGGCGTCCTGGTTTTTTTGCGAGAGGTTGTTTGAGTATGGTGTACAGTGCTCAGGTATCTACATGTCACAGCTTAAGGCAACAGTGTTTCTCCTGCCATTAAATCGTCCAGTGTTTCGCGTGTGCGTACCACGTGCATGTGCGCACCGTCTACCATGACCTCCGCTGCGCGGGGGCGGGCGTTGTAATTGGAGCTCATGGCGAAGCTGTATGCGCCGGCGGAACGTACTGCCAGCAGGTCGGCGGGTTGCAGGTTGAGTTCGCGGTCTTTGCCGAGAAAGTCACCGGTTTCACATACCGGACCTACAATGTCGTAACAGCGGGTCTCGCTGTTGCTGTGTTGTGGCGTCACGCCGGGCATGCGCGGGATGACGGCCACGATTTCCTGCCATGCGTTGTAGAGTGCAGGGCGGATCAGGTCATTCATGCCGGCATCGACAATGGCGAAATTTTTATGCGCGGTGTGTTTCAGGTATTCTACCTGGGTGAGCAATATGCCTGCGTTGCCCACAATCGC
>JAHFRW010000003.1 GCA_023266055.1 Gammaproteobacteria bacterium
GGGCCGCAGCACCTATCTGACCCACAGGCTCTATGCTCCTAAAGTCTTGCCAGTGTCTTGCGGCCCAGCCTGCCCAACACTACTATTGCAGTGCATTTCGCAGACAGTGTCAATATACGAGGTATTTTGAGCAAGTAGTTTATGTGTGGCTGCCGTGCTTAGCTCAGGCATATGTGTCGGCCAATATATCTGCTTTATATTTATTGGTTGGTGAGGGAGTTGGGGGAGCGGCATTATTTTGAGATGCCAGCCCTGTTGATGGTGTAAGTGCTAATCCAGTTTGCATAGGGCGCAATCGTTATTGCGCCGCATGAAAATATAAAGCATTCGATGCAATGCACTTTGTTTATTGAGCCCCTGTGTCATTACCTTCATTATTCGAATGAAGGTGGTCATTAATCCCAGCGATTATCCTGCACCTGTATTTCATTACCTTGCACGCGCACGGGAAAGATGGTGGTGGCTTCATAGGCCGGGGGGGTTAATGCCGTGCCGGTTTTAATGCAGAAGCGTGCACCGTGGCGTGGACAAATAATTTCGCCGCATTCGATTTTGCCGCCCGTGAGCAGCCCACCATCGTGGGTACATACGTCTTCAATCGCGTAGTAGTCACCGTCAAGATGAAATATGGCAATTAACGTGCCGTCGATATCAACGATTTTAGGGGCGCCAGGGGTGATTTCACCCACGCTGGCAACGGTAATCCAGTCAGCCATGTCATGTTCCCGGCAATGTTGATGAAGCTCTGATTTATTCCGTGCCTGTCATTTTGAGCACAGGCGACCGCCAGGAGTAGTGGTCGGGAGAACTCCTAGGGGTTTTGGCAAAACCTATATCGCAATGACTTCAAGATCCGGTTCAATTCTATGTAATACACTTTCAATCGCATTCAGTGTTCCCGCCAATGAGCTGGGGCAGGTGCCACAGGCGCCCTGGTAACGTATGGTGAGCTTGTCACCCATGAGTTCCACGACCTCCAGGCCGCCACCATCCGCAAACAGGGCAGGGCGGATTTGTTGGTCGAGCAGATTGTTGATATCTTCGAGACGTTGCACATCTTCCGGCGCAACGCGCGTCTGGAAAGCACGGGCTTCTTCGGCATCTTTTGCGACCTGGGGCGCAGGCTCGGCGGCGCGGATCGGTGGGGCGAGATCCATGAGTAATTTGTCCCAGTAGCCCTGGCCATCCTGCGTTACCGTCAGCCAGCGATCGACATAAAATACATTGGTGATATGTGGCACGGCGAAGAGCGCGGCGGCGAGCGGATCATTGGCGGCCTGCTCGGCATTGTCAAACGAACGCGCGATGCCCCAGGTGAGCGCTTCTTTGAGTACAAAGCGCATGGCATTGGGGTTGGGTGTTTTTTCAATTTCAGCAATTTTTGGCATAGTGACCTGACGTTACTTTTAAGTGCATCGCCTAAAAATCTTTTTCAGTGGATGTGCTGTTCATTTTCTTGAACGCGGCGTGTAATGTATGCCACGGCAAAATGGCGCATTTTATCCGTGAGGGTAATTCACTGACACCTGCGAATACCGTCAGGCGTCCCAGATGGTGTGGTTGTGCATTCACATTCAGCTTGCCCGTTGCCATGTCACGGAATTCCTGTATCAAGGTTTCAGCCTCGGCGACGGTTTTACCTTTAATCTGGCCGGTCATCATTGAAGCGGATGCTTTGCAGATGGCACAACTCTGTCCTTCAAAACTGATACCGGTGATGTATTCATCATCAATTTTCACATGAAGGGTAATGTGATCACCGCATACCGGGTTATGGCCTTCGGCGTGACGGTTAGCATTTTCAAGCACGCCAAAATTACGCGGCTTTTTATTGTGATCAAGAATCACTTCCTGATAGAGCGCACGTGGATCGTTCATATGAAGCGTCGCGGGTGATTATCCATAACAGGATGTGCATGAGACATTTTCATCAGGAGAATACCTTTTTCACCGCATGAATTCCTGCAATCAGCGCATCCACTTCTTCAAAGGTGTTATAAAAGGCAAACGATGCCCGTGCCGTAGCAGGGATGCCAAAACGCTGCATGACCGGTTGCGCGCAATGATGCCCCGCACGTACGGCAATGCCGTCTTGATCAAGCAGGGTGCCAATGTCGTGTGGATGTATGTCATCCAGAGTAAACGACAACACAGCGGCTTTATGTTGCGCTGTGCCAATAATATTCAAGCCCTGAATGTTGCGTGCCGCGTGTGTTGCATGTTCCAGCAAGGCGTGTTCATGGGCTGCAATGTTATCCAATCCAACGGCAGTGATATAGTCAATAGCCGCGCCCAGGCCGATCCCTGCCGCAATGGCAGGTGTGCCTGCCTCGAACTTGTGCGGTATGTCGTTATAGGTAGTGCATTCAAAGGTGACATTTAATATCATGTCACCACCACCTTGGTAAGGCTGCATTTTTTCCAGTAACGCGGCTTTGCCATACAGGATGCCCACTCCGGTGGGGCCACACATTTTATGGCTGGAAAATACATAAAAATCACAATCCAGCGCCTGCACGTTTACCGCAATGTGTGGTGCGGCTTGTGCGCCATCCAGCAATACTGGCACACCCTGTTGATGCGCGGTGGCGATCATCTCGTGTACCGGGTTGATAGTGCCGAGTGCATTGGAGACGTGGGTCAAGGCAACAAATTTCGTGCGGGCGTTGAATAGTTTGGCATATTCATCCAGCAGTAACTCACCAACATCATTCATGGGAATCACGCGCAGCTTGGCTTTCTTTTCTTCACACAGCATTTGCCACGGTACAATATTGGAATGATGTTCCATGGCAGAGATGATGACTTCATCACCTTCGCCAATAAAACGGCGGCCATAGCCGTGCATGATCAGATTGATGCCTTCGGTGGCACCGCGCACAAAGATAATTTCACGGGCTTCCTGAGCGCCAATAAAATGCATTGCCTTGATGCGAGCATTTTCATATTCGGTCGTTGCCGCTTGACTCAGGGTGTGTACACCTCGGTGTATGTTGGCATGTTCATGGGCCTGGTAGTGTACCAGACGGTTGATGACTTGTTGCGGCATCTGACTGCTGGCGGCATTGTCCAGGTATACCAGGGGTTTGCCATTAATGCTGCGCTGCAGGATCGGAAAATCCGCGCGCAGACGTGCGAGGTTGAATGTCGATGACGTGTCAGTCGTGGCAAGTGTCTCTGGAAATGCGGCCTGATTTTTGATGTGGGCGTTCATACCACTTCCCCTACCTGACTGGAAACTTTCTGGCTCAAGCGTTGTTTGAGTGAGTTTACCGGAACCTTGTCAATGATTGCTTCGGCAAAAGCGTAGATCAGCAGATTACGGGCTGTATTGGCATTCAGGCCACGGCTGTTCAGGTAAAACATTTCTTCAGTTTCAAGCTGGCTAACAGTTGCGCCATGTGCGCATTTCACATCATCGGCAAAAATTTCAAGTTGTGGCTTGGTGTCGACACGTCCCTTGTTTGACAGTAGCAGGTTGCGGCTGCTTTGTGTGGAGTGAGTGTGTTGTGCATCCTTACGGACAAAGATTTTGCCATTGAAAATCGCATGCGCGCCACCATCGACAATGCACTTGTGCAGTTGTGCGCTGTTGCCGTTGGGTTGAGTGTGATCCATCACGGTGTGCGTGTCGGCCATTTGTCGGCCAGAGATCAATACCAATCCGTTCAATGTGCAGTTTGCACCTTCGGCGTTCTGAATGATGTTCAGGTTATAACGCGACAGGCGTGCACCAAAGGTAATGCTGTTCGAGTCATAAACGCTGTTGTGGCTCAGATGTATTGCCGCATGGCCTACATGGAAAGCCGAAGATGATTCGCGCTGTAAACGCGTGTGCCGTACTATGGCATTTTCGGCGATTACGATTTCTGTGACAGCATTGGTGAAATATGTGGATGCTGTGCGGGTGGTGGACAGGTGCACATAATCCTCAATGAGGGTGCACTCGCTGCCGGGCTCAGCCACTATCAGGCAGCGTGGAAAGGTGGCTACAGGGGTTGTGCTTGCAGTACTGACAAACAACACGTGCAAGGGCGTTGCGCAGGCAGTATTTTTGCCGAGTACGACCAATGCACCATCGTGTGCATGGCTGGTATTAAGCGCCACAAATGCTTCATTCTGGAAGGTGGCATATTGGGCCAGATGCGTACGCAGGGTTTCGCTGGCCAGTCCTGCGGTAAACGTGGTGACTATTACCCCTTGCGGTAAAGAGGACGATGATAAATGTTGCGCATGGACGCCGTTAACAAACACCAGTCGGCCATGAGTGGCTTCGGGCAGCAGAAACGGTGCGATATCAGCCGTCGTTAATGTGGCGGCGGCAATGGCCGGGGCAAACGTGGTTTTGCACATCAATGAAAAATCACTGAAACGCCACTCTTCATCACGCGTGGTGGGAAAGGGTAATGCGCGTACACGTTGCGCCGCATCGGCGCGCAGTGCGGTGAGCCATTCAGGGGTGGCCGTTTGCGCAGTAACGGTGGCTGGCAGCAAACCGGTGAGGTAACTGTCATGTGATGTAACGGATTGCATGACTGCGCTCATGCATGCACCCAGTCGTAGCCGCGCGTTTCAAGCTCCAGTGCCAGTGCCTTGTCGCCGGTTTTGATAATCTGTCCGCCGCGCATCACATGCACAAAGTCAGGGGCAATGTAATTAAGCAGGCGTTGGTAATGCGTGACCATGATCACGGCATTGTTGGTGGTCATGAGTTTGTTCACGCCATTTGCCACAATGCGTAACGCGTCAATGTCCAGGCCGGAGTCGGTTTCATCAAGTATGGCCAGTGTGGGATCAAGCACAGCCATTTGCAAAATTTCGTTGCGTTTCTTTTCGCCGCCGGAGAAGCCTTCGTTGACGTTGCGATCGAGAAAGCTTGGGTCCATTTCCACGATTTTGGATTTTTCACGGATGTAGTCATTGAATTCCAGTGGGTCAAGGTCTTCGCCACCACGTCGTGCCTGCAATGTGTTGTACGCCAGGCGCAAAAAGGCGCTGTTACTGACGCCAGGAATTTCAATGGGGTACTGGAAGGCCAGAAATACTCCCGCATGCGCACGTTCTTCCGGAGGCAGTTCCAGCAGATTTTTGCCCTGAAACATAACGTCACCGCCGGTGACGGTATAACTGGGATGCCCGGCCAGCACTTTTGAAAGTGTGCTCTTGCCGGAACCATTAGGCCCCATGATGGCGTGTACTTCGCCTGCACGTACGGTCAGGTTGATGCCCTTGAGGATATCTACACCTGCGACAGAGGCTGAGAGGTTACGTACTTCCAGAATTACTTTGCTGCTACTGCTGATCACCCGACACTTCCTTCTAATTTAAGCCCTAGCAATTGTGTTGCCTCAACAGCGAATTCCATTGGCAAGTGATTGAACACTTCCTTGCAGAAACCGTTGATGATCATGGATACGGCTTCTTCTGCGCCGATGCCGCGACTGGCGAAATAAAACATCTGATCTTCACCGATGCGTGATGTGGATGCCTCGTGTTCTACCTTGGCAGTGCTGTTGTGCACTTCGATGTAAGGGAAGGTGTTGGCGCCACATGTTGCGCCAATTAACATCGAATCACATTGCGAGTAATTGCGCGCGTCGTCGGCTTTGGCGCTGACTTTGACCAGGCCACGATAGCTGTTGTTGGATTGCCCTGCGGAAATACCTTTGCTGACAATGCGACTGCGGGTATTTTTGCCGATGTGGATCATCTTGGTGCCGGTGTCGGCCTGTTGATGGTGGTTGGTGAGTGCCACGGAATAAAATTCACCAATCGAATTGTCGCCGATCAGCACACAACTTGGGTATTTCCAGGTGATTGCCGAGCCGGTTTCGACTTGGGTCCAGGAGATTTTGGAGTTCACGCCCTGACATAGACCCCGTTTGGTCACGAAGTTGTAAATGCCGCCTACGCCGTTTTCATCGCCGGCGTACCAGTTTTGTACGGTGGAATATTTGATTTCGGCATGGTCGAGCGCGACCAGCTCTACCACGGCCGCATGTAACTGATTGGTGTCGAAGCGTGGCGCAGTGCAGCCTTCCAGATAGCTCACATAGCTGCCTTCTTCGGCGACAATGAGGGTGCGTTCGAATTGCCCGGATTCACCGTTGTTGATGCGGAAGTAGGTGCTCAAATCCATCGGGCAGCGGCAGCCTTTGGGGATGTAACAGAATGAACCGTCAGTGAAGACGGCAGAATTGAGCGCCGCGTAAAAATTGTCACCGGTGGGCACGACACTGCCGAGGTATTTTTTGACAAGTTCGGGGTGTTGCTTGACGGCCTCGGAGAACGAGCAAAAAATCACGCCGACTTCAGCCAGTTTGTCTTTATAGGTGGTGGTTACCGAGACGCTGTCAAAGATGACGTCCACCGCTACATTTGCCAGCGCCTTGCGTTCTGACATGGGTACGCCGAGTTTTTCAAAGGTGCGTAACAGTTCCGGATCTACCTCGTCCATGCTCGCCAGTTTTTTCCTGGGCTTGGGTGCGGAGTAGTAGACCATGTCCTGAAAGTCAACCTTCGGGTGCGCGACATTCGCCCATTCGGGGGGGGTAAGTGTCAGCCAATGGCGGTAGGCGTTAAGGCGGAATTCCAGCAGCCAGTCCGGCTCGTTTTTTTTACTGGAAATCAACCGTATAACGTCTTCGTTCAGGCCCTTGGGGAGGGCGTCGGATTCAATATCCGTGACAAAGCCGTACTCATAGGGCCGGTTGATCAACGTTTCCAGCGCTGAGCTCATCGCGGTTCTCCTGTTTCAGGGATGGGGATTATCCTGTGAAACTTAAGATAAATCATGTGGTTAATTTTATGATGTCCCAGGTTGTCAATGCCAAGAGGTGTTTAAGGTAAAGCCATGATGACTATTTACAAACGACAGCCAAATCAATCTATATTACAATAAGACCAGGGTTTTTGCTTGTCCGAGGACATCTGCTTTAAAATGATACAAGGCATAATACCATAGTAAAACACTCAGATATTATTTTAGTTAACCTGACCCGTTTAGTCAAATAGTGTTGTGGGTCGGGGTGGGCAGGATGATGGCTTCAAAGTATAACATGGAAAGGCACATTTAAGATTGATGAATAAGCGTTTTTTGATTGGTTGGCTGATGTTGGGGTGTGCCCTGTTGACCCTGTCGGGGTGTGGTTTCCGGCTGCGTGGGGGCAGTGGTGTGGTGTTGGCGATGCCCGCCACTTATGTGGCAGGTGATGCCGCCAGTGCCGCATTGCTGTCTGATCTGCGCCGCAGTCTGCGTGATGCGGGTGTGGTGCTGGTGGAGAGGCGAGAGGATGGTCGAGCAGTGCTCACCGTTACAGGTGAGGAAAAGGGGCGTCGGGTATTATCGGTGGGCAGCGCTGGCACGGTGCAGGAATATGAGTTGCGCTATGCAGTGACTTTTGCTGTCGCTGATCACGCTGGCCAGGAAATCCTGCCGACACAAACGGTGGAGCGACTGCGCGCGGTGTCCTTCAGCGAAACCCAGGTGCTTGCCAAGGGTACCGAGGAAGAATTGCTGTACCGTGATTTGCGCCGTGATGTGGTGCAGAGCGTGGTGCGGCGTTTGAGTGCGGTGGGTAAATGAAGCTTAAACCTGATCAACTTAAAAGCCATTTAACCAAAGCCCATGCCAGCGGTATGGTGCCAGTTTATCTGGTGAGTGGTGATGAGCCGCTGCAGGTCGGGGAGGCCTGTGATTTGATTCGCAGCCATGCCCGCGAACTGGGATACGCCGGGCGTGAGGTGATGCACGTTGATACCGGATTTGACTGGAGTGCGTTGCATGCGGCTGCTAACAGTTTGTCGCTGTTCAGTGAGCAACGCATTATTGAGCTGCGCCTGCCCACTGGCAAGGCAGGTGATGCCGGTAGCAAGGCATTGGTGGAATATGCACAACGCCCCGCAGATGACGCTGTGTTGTTGATGATCACCGGCAAGCTTGATAAGGCAGTAATGTCGAGCAAGTGGGTGGGTGCGCTGGATAAGGTGGGGGTGATAGTGCAGGTGTGGCCTGTTGAAGCACGGCAGTTACCTGCCTGGATCACCCAGCGCATGCGTGTCAGGGGCATGCAGCCAGACACGGAGGGGGTGGCCCTGTTGGCGGAGCGCGTGGAAGGCAATTTACTTGCGGCTGATCAGGAGATTGAAAAGTTGTTTTTGCTGCACGGTGCGGGGCAGATTAATGCTCGTGCGATTGCCGAAGCGGTCGTGGTCAGTGCGCGATTTGATGTTTATGGCTTGGTGGACAGTGCATTAGCAGGTGATGGTACGCGGGCGGTGCGGGTGCTGAAGGGTTTGCAGAGTGAAGGCGTTGAGCCGGTGCTGGTGCTGTGGGCACTGGCACGCGAAATTCGCAGTCTCACGGAAATGGCCTATGAGATACATGCAGGTGCTGCCGTTGACCGGGTGATGGCTGCTCACCGGGTGTGGGACGCGCGCAAGTCGCTGATCAAGGGTGGTTTGAAGCGCAATGGCCTGCCGCAATGGCAGGCCATGTTACGCCACGCCGGTCAGATAGATCGTATCATTAAGGGCGTAACGCCAGGCAATGTCTGGGATGAAATGCTGCAACTGGCATTATTGATGGCAGGGATACCGTTTCTGGTAAAAGTCTGAAATCCGGTTTATTGCTCGACCAGTTCCACGCGCCGGTTTTTTGCTCGGCCGGTATCGCTGCTGTTGCTTGCCACGGGTGAAATATTCGCAGCCCCTTTAGCGGCAAGACGTTTGGCGTCAATCCTGTAGTCTTTAACCAGCGTTGCAACCACCGCCTCCGCACGGCGTTGTGATAGCGTGACGTTAGCATCGTAGGCACCCTGATTATCAGTGTGGCCCACAATAAATACTTTAAGCGCGGCGTTCTGTTTTAGAAACTTTCCCATCTCGTCCAGTTGTGCCTTGGATTCAGGTTTGACATCGGATTTGCCCGTATCAAAGAAAATGCCGTATAGCGATATTTTTCCTTCTGTGTTTAACCCCGATGCGATCTTTGCAGCATCAAATACGGCAACCTTGCCAGTGTCCATCACTTTGGGTTCGACAATTTGCAGGGCCGTCGAAGCGCGTCCGCCAAAGGTTTTAATATCTGTCGGAATGTCCATTGAATAGACGGTGATATAGGTGTCCGCACCCCCACGTGACAGCCGAAAGACTGACAGGCGAAGGTTTCGAGAGAGTGAAGAGAATGCTTCATAAGTTGAATGGCCACCGATCTGCTGGTTATACGGTACGACGCCATTCAGCAAGGTTTCTGTGGCGGGGCCACCAGGACTATAGCACCCCCAGTCGTCGACGGAGCAACTGTGCATGAGTACGGCGCCTGCCTGTTTGAGCGCGGTTTCGTAGTTGCGTTGTACTTCCAGTGCTGTACGGCCCTTGGGTGATTGGTAATACAGTTCGGTGAGTTCACCCTCCACGGCAAAATCCCGACGCAGCTTTTTTTTCTGTGCGATGTCATCGGTCAGCATCGTAAAAGGCTTGATTTCGGCATAGGGTACGGCATGCCAGGCGATGAGCTGTGAATCGGTATAACGGGAAATCAGCGGATGATCTTTTCCGCCTTTGACATCCTGAGCCTGTGCAATGGCTGCAAAAGCGAACAATAACAGGGTGGCGATGGCTCTGACCGACATTGTAAGCTCCTGATAGTCTGACGTTGTAATTCTAATGTGGTACGCGCTACCCAAACAGCGGGTGGATTCTGTTGTATAGTTGTGTAGAAGAAGTGCCCGATTTTAGCAGACATTTTTTACTACTGCCAGATTAGGTGGTGACGTGGGGGATATCGCCTGACGGTGTTCTTGCATTACCCTGACGGTTGTTTTTATGGGGTCTGGTATTCTGGTATTTTTAAAAACCACCCCGTTTAAAAGAGCTATTGGATGTTATAAAAATATTAAATTTCAATGAGCTGTGTTTATCCGTCGTGATTTTGAATGACGTTTTCAGGGTGGAAATGTGCTACTCTATGCGTTTTTATCATGAAAATTATCAGGGTAGGGCTGTTCACTGTATAAAGTGGTGATGGAATCAATAAAGGAGCGCAAGTGCATTTATGGCGACTATTAAAGATTACATGCTGGAGGTAGGAACACGTGCCAGGGTGGCGGCGCGCCAGTTAGGTCGTGCCGACACCGGGAGCAAAAATGCCGCGCTGCACGCCATGGCGGATGCGCTGCAAGAGCAGGCACCAGCGTTAATCAGTGCCAATGCCAGGGATCTACAGGCAGGTAAGGACGGTGGTCTGGACGCCGCCATGCTGGATCGTCTGACGCTCAACGAATCGCGCATTGCGCTGATGGCCGAAGGCTTGCGGCAAATCGCCGCGCTGGCGGATCCGGTGGGCGAAATCACGGGGTTGAAATATCAGCCCTCCGGCATTCAGGTGGGTCATATGCGGATGCCGTTGGGAGTGATTGGCATTATTTATGAGTCACGCCCCAATGTCACGGCGGATTCTGCCGCGTTGTGCCTGAAGTCGGGTAATGCTGCGATTTTGCGTGGCGGTTCGGAGGCCATTCATTCCAACAAGGCGATTGCCGCCTGTATTCAGCTTGGACTAAGTCGTGCCGGATTACCAGCGGATGCAGTACAGGTGGTTGAAACGACGGATCGTGCGGCGGTGGGTGAATTGATCCGTCTGCGTGGTTATGTGGATGTCATCGTGCCCCGGGGTGGCAAGGGTTTGATAGAGCGTGTCAGCAAGGAAGCTCTGGTGCCGGTAATCAAGCATCTGGATGGCATTTGCCATGTCTACATTGATGACAAGGCGGATGTGAGCAAAGCCCTCAAGGTTGCGTATAACGCCAAAACACAGCGTTATGGCACGTGTAACACCATGGAAACGTTGCTGGTGGCAGAGCCTATTGCCGCACGTGTGTTGCCTGAGCTGGCCCGCATGTATCGTGCGGTGGATGTGGAGTTGCGTGGCTGTGCACGTACCCGCGATATTTTACCGGAATGCAAGGTGGCGACAGAAGAGGACTGGAAGACGGAATATCTTGCGCCCATTTTATCGATACGTGTGGTGGCCGATCTGGATGAGGCGATAGACCACATTCAGACCTATAGTTCTGCCCATACCGATTCGATTGTTACCGAAGACTTCACCCGTGCACGGCGTTTTCTGCGTGAAGTAGATTCTGGCTCGGTGATGGTAAATACCTCTACCCGACTGGCGGATGGGTTTGAATATGGTTTGGGTGCCGAAATCGGTATCAGTAACGACAAGCTGCACGTACGTGGCCCGGTGGGTCTGGAAGGGCTTACCAGCCAGAAATTTGTGGTGCTGGGTGATGGACATGTCAGAGGTTAGGGCGTAGATGATGGGCGGAGTATCCCCGCACGCATGATAGGTATCTTTGGAGGTACGTTTGATCCTGTGCATACGGGTCATGTGCGCGTCGCACTGGATATCCGTCAGGATCTGGCGCTGGACGAGGTGCGTCTGATTCCCTGTAATGTTTCGCCGCATCGTTGTGCGCCATTGGCCAGTGGCGCACAACGCCTCGCCATGCTTCAGGCCGCGATTCAGGACGAAGCAGGGCTACGGGTTGATGACCGTGAGTTGCGTCGTGCGGCACCGTCGTACACGGTAGATACATTGTTATCGTTGCGTGCAGAGTTGGGGGATATACCCTTGTGTTTAATGATGGGCATGGATTCCTTTCAGGCATTGAATACCTGGCATCGCTGGCGTGACATCATGACGCTGGCACATATTGTAGTGATGACACGGCCTGGCTGGCTGCCACCCACACAGGGTGAAGTGGCAATGTTGGTAGAGCAGCATGGCGTGTATGACCCCACGTTATTGCGTGGCACGTCGGCGGGACATGTTTTTTTGCGGCCGGTATCGCAACTGGATATTTCGGCGTCACGTGTTCGCGCCTGCATCAGGGAAGGTAAAAGCGCTCGTTACTGGGTGCCGGATGGCGCGTGGGGGATGATCGAAAAGGAAGGGATTTATCGTTAACAGACACTGGATTTTCAGTGGTCTGGCATGATTACACAGGGCATTGCCCATTATTTGAGACTATATAGTAATGCATTCTGAACAATTAAAAGACCTTGCAGTGACCGCATTGGAAGATATGAAGGCGGTTGATATTAAAGTATTTGATGTGCGCGGTATCACCAGCATTGCCGATTATATGGTAATTGCCACGGGAACCGCAGATCGTCATGTTAAATCAGTGGCAGATAATGTTGTTACCAGAGCCAAGCAAGCCGGGGAACGCCCGATAGGTGTGGAAGGTGAGCGTGAAGGTGAATGGGTGCTGGTGGACCTGGATGATGTGGTCGTGCATGTGATGTTGCCACGCACCCGCGATTTTTATCAGCTCGAAAAATTATGGGATGTGGGTGAAGGCATGAAAGCATCGCCAGGAAAGTGGCGAGAAGCTAGCACCTGACTGATATTCAGCACATCACCATTAACGCGGGTGATGTGCTGAATGTATGCAGTGCCGTTTCAGTAACTACCCCTGATTTTTCTGTGATTCCTTGAGCAGTTGTTCGTTTGGTGAAATATGCAGCTCTACCCGCCGATTTTGCGTGCGGCCCTCGGCGGTGCCATTGGTGGCAATAGGATTGTCTGGCCCAAAGCCCATCACCGTCATACGGCTGGGTGCGACACCCTGATTTGATAAAAACAGACGTACTGCATTGGCGCGCCGCTCGGAGAGTTGCTGGTTATAGCTCATGGTACCGACGTTATCGGTGTAACCGGCAACGGTGACTTCTGTTTTATCATATTTCTTCAGGATTTCGGAAATCTTTTCCAGATTGGCTTTTGATTCCGGCTTGAGTGTGGCTTCGTTGGTATCAAACAGGATTTTGTCTTTCATGGTGGCGACGATGCCGTCTTCAACACGTTCAACCTGGGCTACCTGTGCCAGTTCCTGTGCCTGTTTATCCATATAGTTTCCCACGACACCCCCGGTTGCGGCGCCCAGCAAGCCGCCAATCAAGGCACCTTTGCCGGCATTTCCTTTTTTACTGCCAATCAGGCCGCCGACGATGGCACCACTCAAACCACCTATGGCGGCACCTTTTTGGGTGCGTGAGGCGTCAGAAGTGGCCGCACAACCTGCCTGCACCAACGCAAATGCGCTGAGGGTGAGAAGAATGAGTCCTTTTTTCCAGCAATTATTCATGAGCTTCAAGTCTCCATTGAAAATGGCGCAGATTGTGTGAATGGCTGCCCAATATAACCATGTGGTGAAAATATTATATAGCGTAGCTTTAACAGGATGCTAAATAAAGATCATTCATGGCCTTTATTTAGCGCATAAACCGTGCTTGAAAAATGGCAGTGCATCCATCCATTGCACGCAGACCGTTTTCAACAACCTGCTAAAGAATCAGCGAATGGCATAATGGAAATGTGAAACCATATGATCGAGCGAGATTTTTCGTTTTCCGACCTTGTATTTTGAGTTTCCTTATGCCATGGCTGTGATGCCGATATGGCCTTCGTAGCTTTTTTAGAGGTACATTGTATTATATCACACGGTTTTTGCTGTATCTTGTTTTCCTGTTGCAGGAAGAGACATTTGCCGATAGTGTGTTATAACCAGTATGCAAGCAAGAGTCGGGTATGAAAATTTATTTGATTGCGGTGGGTGATCGTATGCCGTTCTGGGTGACGCAGGGCTATCAGGAATACGCCAAACGTCTCCCGTCTGAATGCAGCTTGCATTTGATTGAAACTGGTCTGGGCAAACGCAGTAAAAATACCAATATTGAACGCGCCGTGCAGGATGAGGGCGAGCGTATGCTGGCGGCTATCCCCAAAGGTTGTCGTAATATTGCGCTGGATGTACAGGGGCGGCAATGGAGTACCCCGGAACTGGCGCAGCATATGGAAGGCTGGATGCAGGGTGGCCGTGATGTGGCATTGCTGGTGGGGGGGCCGGATGGGTTGGCGTCAGAATGTCTGGCACAGGCGGAGGGCCGATGGTCATTATCGCCGCTGACATTACCCCATCCATTGGTGCGTATTGTACTTGCGGAGCAATTATATCGGGCCTGGAGTATTTTGAAAGGGCATCCTTATCACCGTGGATAATTCAGCTATGTGCAGCGCATCAAAAAAATACACACATCCTCATTCGTCAGGCCGTTGTTTCAAGGCCATGTTACTGGGTTTTTTCTGTATGGTGGTTGTGTCTGTCGCTCTGGCGGAAGAGGCTGCTCCCTGGGTGGTAGTGGATACGCAGCAACAAACCTTGGCGGTGCTTGAGGCCGATGGAAAAATTATTGAATATTTTTCTTACGTGGCATTGGGGCGAGGTGGCGCGGCCCAGGACCGTGTGCACGGTGACCGCAAGACACCGCGGGGTACTTTTTACGTTGCGTGGATTAATCCCGATAGTCGCTTCACCCTTTTCTTTGGGCTGGATTTTCCCACAGTGGAGCATGCGGATCGTGCCTATCTTGGAGGTGTTATTGATCGCGATACTTATCGCAATCTGCTTGATGCTGCACTCGATAACCGCATTCCTCCCCAGGATACACCTTTGGGTGGGCGCATTGGCATTCATGGTTTGGGGGATAAGGATTCACGTTTTCATTATGCGGATAACTGGACGGAAGGGTGTGTTGCGTTGACGAACCAGGAAATAAAAAAACTCGCGCAATGGATTCATCTCGGTACTCGGATTGTAATTTTCTGAGAATATATTCGGGTTGATTTTGAATAATGGCAGTGCTTCATTTCATTAAATTCCCTGTTTTTGTCGTCATTTGGTGACGCGTTTTTTGCGTTCTACTGCTGGAAAAACTATTGAATGTAGTTTACCCTAGCTACGCATGGAATTTCGTGCTGTAGTCTGGATGTATTTTTGATAGTTAAAAGGATGTAAGGAGACATGCTGATGAATGAGATGAGTAACAAGTCAATCACCGCCCTGAAATTAATCCCCATTGTGTTGACGCTGGCCCTGACGGCCTGTGCAACGAGTGGTGATCTGGAGAAGGCAACCGCTGCCGCTGATGATGCACAAGGTGCTGCCACTACGGCACAAACCAAGGCAGATCAAGCCTTGACAAAATCCGACCAGGGCTTGACGAAGGCCAGCACAGCGCAGTCCACAGCCGATCAAGCCTTGAGCAAGGCGACTGCCGCACATTCCGCAGCCGATCAGGCCCTGGGAAAGGCGAATGCAGCGCAATCCACGGCGGATGATGCTAATCGCAAGGTTGATCAGTTGAGTGAGAAGCTGGATCGTATGTTCAGGAAAGCGATGGAAAAATAAGGCGTCGCCGAATTCTGGCGATTTCTTCAGTAGTTAAATGCACTCTCACACAACAAAAAACCCCGTATAACGGGGTTTTTTGTTGTGTGAGAGTGCATTATTTTCCTTCGAGCCTATTCAATATCTCGCTGAAGGGCGCATCGCGGCGTTGGAAACCCTTCGCTTCGCTCTTCCCTTGATCGAGATATTGAATAGGCTCTTAATTAGTACTGGTGCGGCGAGATGCGATCGGTTTCATCAGTGTTTTGATGCCGAGCTGTGTCTGGATGCGGCTTTGTGATCCCTGCGCTTCATCCTTGTTGCTGAATGGGCCGACCAGCACGCGGTGTCCAGTGCTGGTAGAAATATACTGTGCCTCTGCGGCTATGGCAGGGGTCATGTCACGCAACTGGGTGGTGAGTCGTTGTGCGTTATCCTTATTTTTGAAATTACCTACCTGAATGTACCAGCGGGTTGATTCAGGTGCTGCTGGTGTTGTTGAGGCTATTTGAGGGGTGGGCAAGGGTGTCGGCGTCGCTGTGGTGGGAGTTGTTTTTGCCTGTCCGCTATTATCGTCGGATGCTTCTGTGATGCCAGTGCTGGTGGGTACGGTGCTGCTATCATCCATCATTGGCAATGCCGCAAACAGGTCGCTCAACGGTGGAGCGTTTGTTGAGATGGGTACCGGGAATCCCGGGTGGTGTTGAGCGACGCGGATTAACCTGCTCCAGTTAATATTGGTGCGATCTTCGGCTTTGGTTGCACGAATCACTTCCTTGACGGCGGGTGTCAGGCTGCCATCCAGTATTTTTATTTCTTCTTCCAGGGGTGTATGCGCTTCTATGTAAAGCGTATTGTTGTGCCATCCAGCGGTATAGGGTTTATTGATAATGTTAACGGCAACCCCGATGGGGATTGTTTCAAACAGTTGGGCAATGTCTTCAGGATACAGGTGAATACAGCCATGGCTGACACGCATGCCAATGCCGAAGGGTTTGTTGGTGCCATGGATCAGGTAGCTTGGTAATCCCAAACGCATGGCAAACTGGCCCAGCGGATTATCCGGGCCGGGAGGGACCACGGCAGGTAAAGGGTCACCCTTTTTGGCATGTTCTTCCCGAATGGAGGCGGGTACAGTCCAGGTGGGGTCTTTTTGCTTGCCAATCACCTGGGTGGTACCGAGAGGTGTTGACCAGCCTTCCTTGCCAATGCCGATGGGATGGGTGACCACTACCGCTTGTTCACCCGGTTTGGCAGGCGGGAAATAAAACAGGCGCATGGTCGCCACATTCAGAATGATGCCCTGGCGGGGGGCATCGGGCAATATAAACTGGGTGGGTAAGACGATGACGGTACCTTCGCCGGGTAGCCAGGGATCGACGGTGGGGTTGGCGGCAACAATTTCGTTATAACCCAGATCATGCCGCCGCGCGAGATCCGACAGCGTGTCTGCATGTTTGGCGACGGTAATGCGCAGCTCACCCACAAGATCGCTCCCGGGGTTCAGCGGGAAAGTATCTGCCATGGCGGGTGTATATGCGTACAATAACGTGCTGGACAGCGCGACGACGCGTAATGGGTGTGAGAATGGTGTGTTCATTAATTAAACGCTCCCTGCGTTGCCTGTAATCCGGGGTACGAAAGTAAAAAATCCATTTTTAATCTTTTATTTATATGGTTCAATGCATTATTTTGCATAAAACGTCACCTGTAGCTGGCTGTGATCAGGTTTCACCAACGGCGTGGGGGCGTATGGTGATCGCCCGATTATCTATTCCTTATAATGTTGCTATAAATAGCAGCTATTTTCCAGTCATTTATTATACGGCATGCGGGGAACGGCCGAAAACAGGAGTTTTTTCGAGCAATGGGTTATTTGACTGATTTTAGGGGGTGTTGATGTTTTGGACGGGTGATCGTGCTTGCATCTTGACGTCTAAACATTGACACTTTCTGTCTGATGCATACATTTCAGATTCATTTGGCTTCAACCTCACCACGGCGTCGAGCATTGCTCGATCAATTGGGGATACGTTATTGTGTCCAGCCGGTTGAAGTCGATGAAACTTTACGTCTTCACGAGACGTCTGAACAGTACGTGCTGCGTCTGGCGCTTGCAAAGGCACGTGCTGGTTGGCAGGCGTGTAGCGCTAGCGCCCAGTCACTTTCTTCGATAACGGTTCCCGATAGCCAGATTTCGGCAACGTCCGGGTCTGCGCCACGGTGTCCGGTGCTGGGTGCGGATACGTCGGTCGTCATTGCGGGTGAGGTTCTGGGCAAACCCCGTGATCGTGAGGATGGTCTGGAAATGCTGGAACGATTATCTGGGTGCAGTCATCAGGTGATGACCGCAATAGCACTGGTAGAGGGCGCACGTGAAGCGACACGCCTGAGTGTAAGTACGGTAGTGTTTTGTACCACTACCCTGGCAGAGCGCGCCGCGTATTGGGAAACGGGTGAACCGTTGGGCAAGGCGGGAGGTTACGCGATTCAGGGACGGGCAGCGGCGTTTATTACACGCCTGGAAGGCAGTTTTTCAGGTGTAATGGGTTTGCCGTTATATGAAACGGCAGACATATTGAATGAATTTGGTATTGCCGTGCTGCGTTAGCGCGTTATTTTTAATATTCAATAATTGGATACACGGGACGGCCAAGGTGAATCAGGAAATTCTTATTAATGTAACACCTCGCGAAACACGGGTAGCCGTCGTAGAGAATGGTGTGTTGCAGGAAGTCTACATTGAGCGTACCGGGCGTCGTGGTTTGGTGGGTAACGTCTACAAGGGATGGGTGAGTCGTATACTGCCAGGTATGCAGGCGGCATTTATTGATATTGGCCTGGAACGTACCGCTTTTCTGCACGCGTCTGATATTTCTGTCACGGTACCCGGGGAAGATCGGCGGGATAAGGTACAGGCTGCTGTGCATGATCCCATGACCGCTAATAATAGTGCGGTTGCATGGGTTCATGATGTTGCGGACTGTGACACAGTATCTGGAGCGGTGATCGAGCAATCCGGGCAGTTACCAAAGGCGCCAGAAATTGTGTTGGAAGGAAAAAAAGAGCATTCGATTAATCATTTGTTGCGTGAAGGGCAGGATATATTGGTGCAGGTGGTGAAAGATCCATTAGGTACGAAAGGTGCACGTCTCACGACACATATTACCATTCCTTCGCGCTATCTTGTATTAATGCCGGATGTACATACAGTAGGGGTATCGCAGAAAATTGAAAGTGAAGAAGAGCGGCAACGTTTGAAAAATATTGTCACCTCGTTTATGACACCACCACCCGGTGATAGCAGAAATACCAGTGAAGGTTTTATTGTGCGTACTGCTGCCGAGGGGGTCACGGAAGAAGCCTTGCGAGCAGATATGGAATTTTTACGACGTGTGTGGGGATCGATTCGTCAGCGTATTCCTTCCATGGCAGCCCATACCATCGTGCATGAAGATTTACCCTTGGCCTTGCGTATTTTGCGTGATCTTGTGGCAAGTGCGGTAGACAAGGTGCGTATTGATTCACGCGAAACCTATCAACGTGCTGTGCAGTTTGTTGAAAAATTTATACCTGATCTGGTGTCGCGTATTGAATATTATCCGGGTGAGCGCCCCATTTTTGATTTGTATTCCGTTGAAGACGAAATTCAAAAATCACTGGAGCGCAAGGTGCAGTTGAAATCAGGGGGTTATCTGATTATTGACCAGACTGAAGCCATGACAACGATTGATGTGAATACTGGTGCTTTTGTCGGCCATCGTAATCTTGAGGAAACCATTTTCAAAACCAACCTGGAGGCGGCACAGGCGATTGCACGGCAATTGCGCCTGCGTAATCTTGGAGGCATTATTATCCTTGATTTTATTGATATGGTGGAAGAGGATCACAAGCGCCAGGTATTACGTGTTCTGGAGAAAAATATGGAGCGGGATCATGCCAAAACCTCCATCAGTGGGGTCTCGGCGCTTGGGTTGGTGGAAATGACGCGTAAACGTACCCGTGAAAGCCTTGCGCATGTATTGTGTGCACCGTGCCCGACCTGTGCCGGGCGTGGTCTGCTTAAGACACCGGAAACGGTTTGTTATGAGATTTTTCGGGAAATTCTCCGTTCGACGCGCCAATTTGATTCCAATCAATTATTGGTGCTGGCATCTCAGTCAGTAGTGGACGCGTTACTGGAGGAAGAATCTACCAGTATTGCAGAGTTGGAGGCCTTTGTCGGGAAGCCGATAAAATTCCAGGTGGAGGCATTGTATACGCAGGAACAATTTGACGTGGTGCCTGTGTAGTGTCAATAGCGTGTTCAGTATATGTATATATAAATAGACGTTTTTTGTGAATTCTCTCCTGAGCAGTTTCCGATTCTTCAAGAAAGGCTGTAAATCCGCCGCGTGGCCAGTATTTGCGGGCCTGATAATTTTTGCTGGCATTGTCTTTACTCTCGTGCGACTTTGGTTGCCTGAGGCAGATCATTATCGTGCTGATATTGAGCGTTGGACCAGCGACTATATAGGGTTTCCAGTAACACTTGGTGCTATTCATGTCCGGTGGGACAGATTGCATCCACAGCTTGTTATCAAGGATGCTTGTCTCAGCAAAAAAGCCGGATCAAATGATGTAATGTGTGTCAAAGAGGTGCATCTTGCGCTTGATTTGTTGACCCTCTTGAAGGGTGAGTCACCAGAGTTTGGTGATTTAACCCTGGTAGGCGTGAATATTTCTGTACTGCGTCGTGTTGATGGTAGTTTCGCAATTGTTGGTCTGGAGGATATGCCTGCCGATCCACATATGCAGGAATTGATGCAGCAATGGTTGATGAAACAGGATTATTTGATTATTAGAGATAGCCAGTTGCGCTGGCATGATGAGCGTAATGGACAGGTGCGGCAGTTCACACATGCGAATCTCGGATTGCACAACAAGGGCGATGCTCATTATCTGTCGGGAACGGTTTCCGTGGCGCCTGATCCTGCCACGAAAATAAAAATAATGCTTGATCTTCAGGGTGATATTTTTGGTTCGAGCGGCTGGTCAGGTAATGGGTATGTGGAGGGTGTTGCGGTTGATGTAGCCCAATGGTTGGCGGGGCGAGCGCTGGCAGGTGTCGAGGTTGATGCAGGACATGCTGATTTAAAAATCTGGGGTATCTGGGAGAATGCTCGTTTACAGCGAGTACGAGGTGAAGCGAAGCTGAGTCAATTACAACTTAAGAGTGCTGTGCAGCCATTGCTGGCCATGCAGGTCTTCACGGGACATTTTGACTGGCGTCGTCAGGCGCGGGGGTGGCGCCTGGATGCAGATCGCGTAACAGTAACGTATGCGGGTCATGCAAATGAAAAAGCGTCCGATAAAAAAATGGGGTTCCAGGTGGCTTTGTCTGAAGATGATGGCTCGTCTGTAATGGAGTTAGGCGCTCACCATATGCAATTGCAGGATGGTTTGGCGTTGGTGTTACTCAGTAATGTTATTGATGATACAACGCGGGAGGCGCTCACGGTAATGCGCCCAAGTGCGCAGCTTGATAAGACCTATATTCGTTATAACCACGACAAGGTGACTGGCAAGAATGCGTTTATTGCGCGTACTCGCTTTGATGATCTTGACGCGTCACGCTGGAAAAATCTACCAGGTATTACCGGGTTGGATGGTGTATTGCAGATTAATGATCAGTCTGGTTCATTGATTCTGGATACGGCCGTGACACAGCTTGCCTTTGGTGATTTGTTTAGATCACCATTATCCATGAATACGTTAACCGGTGTTGTGGTATGGCAGCGTCAGGAAGGAATGTGGCGTATTCAGGCACATGAATTAAAAGTCGAAAATGCGGATATTGGTGGCTCGGTTAATGCGGTTATTGATCTTCCTGATGATGGAGGCTCTCCATTTGTTGACCTGGTCGCAGATTTTTCCAACGGTAATGTTGAACATGCAGCACGCTATTTTCCGGTGAGTATTATGCCACAGGATACGATCACCTGGCTGGATCGCTCCCTGATAAGTGGTCAAGTTACGACAGGTCAGGCATTGTTTCATGGGCGTGTAGCAGATTTTCCGTTTGATGGCGGAACGGGGCGATTTGAAGTGCGGTTTAATGTTAGCGAAGGTGTTCTGGATTATGCTCCCGGTTGGCCGCGTCTGGAGAAAATAGCAACCGAAGTGGTATTTAGTGAGCGTCGTATGGATATCCATGCGGTGACAGCCCAAAGCCTTGCCTCGGACATCCGACAGGTTCATGCCTCTATTGAAGATCTGGATGGTAATCCAGCGCTGTTACGTATTAAGGGTAAGGCAGAAGGTCCGACAGCCGATGCCTTGCGCTATGTGAGGGAAAGCCCTCTGGATAAGGACATTGGCAAATATTTTGGTAGTGCCCGTACGCAGGGTCGTAGTGCATTGAATCTGGCGCTTGACATACCGCTGACTGAAACTGCGACGAATCGTATCAAGGGCGCCCTGGATTTTAATAATAGCAGTCTGATTTTTACCGATACCGGTATGGATACGGGATCGGGGGGTGGCGTGGAATTATCCGCGATCAACGGTACTTTGAATTTTACGGAAACATCGCTTGCAGCGCGTGATATTCGTGCTACGGTATTAGGGCAGAGCACGGGAGTTGACGTGATCACGGAAGCTGGAAAGGGTGGCGCGTTACGTTTTGAGGCACGTGGCCGAGTTGATACCCAGGTCTTGGCTCAATACGTGAAATCGCCTTTACTGGCTTATTTTTCGGGAGAATCGGGCTGGTTGGCCACTTTGCGGGTGGTTGATACGGACAAGGAAACGGTAAATGCTACATTGCGTATTGAATCACCACTAAAGGGTATGGTGGTGGCGCTGCCAGCACCCCTGGGTAAAACTGCCATGCAGCAACGTGGAATCGTTGTAGAAACGGTATTTCCGCGCACTGCCAGTACGCCTTTTAATGTAAAATACGGTGATTCCGTCAAAAGTGTGTTCAGTGTGGGCCATGACAATGTTCCCGATCGTGGTGAATTGCGTCTTGGTAATAGTGCAGGAGACAGTAATTTGACGCTTCCTGCGGCGCCTGGGTGGCGTGTTGCGGGGGAGTTACCCGAGTTTTCGGTGACGGAATGGTTGAATTTCATGGGTGCCGAGCCCCGAAATACTGCGTCACCCACGGCACCGCGCGTGAACGATGTTGATGTGCGTATTGCTGCATTTGAGGCTTTTGGACATGCCTTGAAAAATGTTCAAATACAAGCCATAAATAATGTTCAGGAATGGGATGCAACCATTACCAGTCCCAAAGTGAGTGGCAGATTGCGGCTGCCACATGCTGCATCTGCCCCGGTAACGGCTGATTTTGATTATATTGAGCTGGCCAGGGGGGGCGATAAAAATCGTGATGCGGGCGATTACACCCCTGATCCGTACCAGATTCCGCCGTTGCGTATTACAAGTAAGCGGTTTTCATATTATGGAATGAATCTGGGTAGTTTGAGTCTCATTACCTCACCGCAACCTGCCGGTTTGCATGTGGATAGCCTGCAAATAGTATCAGGTGCGACACAAATTACCGGATTGGGCGATTGGACTGTGGGTAAGCAGGGACAGAATTCATCATTCAATCTGACGATTAACAGTAACAATCTTGGCAAAACCTTTCGTGAGTTTGGTTTTGCTGATACCTTTGCCGAAGGATATGGGCGTGTCGATCTGATGGCTCATTGGCCATCGGCCCCTGCGGCGTTTACACTAGGGCAATTGCAGGGTAATTTACGCATGAATCTCAAAAAAGGCAGATTACTGGATGTTGATCCCGGCGCTGGGCGATTATTTGGTTTAATGGCCCTGAACTTCAAGGGATTGTTTAGCAAGGGTTTCAGTTTTGATGATATTTCCGGAGATTTTGCCATTACGGATGGTAATGCCTATACCTCTAATTTGACCATGGTTGGCCCCTCGGCACAGGTTGCCGTACAGGGTCGAGTAGGTTTGGCCGCTAGAGATTATGATCAAAGTATTACGGTGACACCACGCTCGTCATCCGCCTTGCCTTTGGCGGGTGTATTGACGGGGGGGCCAGGATTGGGAGCGGCGATATTCCTGTTTCAGAAATTATTTCAGTCAGAGCTTGACCGGATTACACGTTATCAATATACCGTCAAAGGTGCATGGGATAACCCCGAATTTGATTTGTCATCCAAAGATAAGGAAACACCGCCGGCGGATGCCGTGACGGGACCACGATAGTCGCTAACATTAAAATAAAAGGAAGGATGCCAGCCTGATGCATTTTTTTAATTTACATTCCTGTTTCGCACGGATCCATCTGTTGTTGGCAGGTGTGTTTTTTATCCCTGTGGTTTGTCTGGCAACAGACGGATTGCCGGGTCAAGAGAATGCTGCTATGGCATCAAGTATAAGTGTCGGGCAATGGAGTGCGCCACGTAGTGGTGAAGCAGTACTCGCGTTTTCTGAGTTACGGGGGGTAATGGAAGAAATTATTCAACAGTCCGACAAAAGTATCATGCTGCATTATCCTCAGGGCGAGCGTGGCAAGGCATGGGGGGAAGTTGCGTGATTGGTTAGTGACTCTGGGGTTGCCATCGAGTCGTATTCAACTGATGCCGGGTAATGCCGGTGATATGGTTAAGGTGATGCAAGTGGCCACCACACAACGTCAGAGTGACTGGCAAAATGCCATGCCGCAACCCGTGGTAGAGTCATTTCAAATTCAGGAAGCTACGGATATTACCGATGGAGTGGAGATACCATGAGCCAGGTTGCCGCTATTCAAATGGCTTCAGGGCCCAATATCAGTGCCAACTTACTGGAAGCTTCACGGCTGATCAGCCGTGCCGCGGCTGCGGGTGCAGGGTTGGTCGTGTTGCCTGAAAATTTTGCCCTGATGGGTATGAGCGAATTTGACAAAGTGAGAATTCGTGAACCGGATGGCAGTGGGCCAATACAGGAGTTTTTGGCGTATCAGGCCACAAGAAACGGCGTGTGGCTGGTAGGTGGTACGATTCCGCTGATAGCTACCCATAGTCAGAAAGTACGCGCCGCCTGCTTGGTATTTGATCCCACAGGCACACGTGTTGCGCGTTATGACAAGATCCATATGTTTGATGTGCGCGTGACAGAAAGTGGCGAGAATTATACCGAATCTGACACCATAGAAGCGGGGGATACACCGCTTGTGCTTGATACTCCGTTCGGAAAATTGGGATTGGCTGTATGCTACGACCTGCGTTTTCCAGAGCTTTTTCGGCAGTTACTCGAGAAGGGCGCGGAAGTGCTTGTCATACCGTCGGCCTTTACCGCCATTACGGGTAAGGCACATTGGGAAATTCTGGTACGTGCCCGAGCGATAGAAAATCTGTGTTATGTTGTCGCAGCAGCGCAAGGTGGCTATCATCTTGGGGGGCGTGAGACCCACGGTGATAGCATGATTGTTGGCCCATGGGGTGTGATATTGGACCGGTTGCCGCGTGGCTCAGGTTTTATAAGTACGGAAATCGATCATAATAGCCTGGAAAGCATGCGCCGCAATTTTCCGGCAACACAGCATCGTCGTTTGGGGTGCACTTGAATTATCGCATTGGAATCCCGAAGTATGAATAATGCAGAATGGGTTGCCGCAAGGCCTGATAACATGCAAAGAGGTCAAAAAAATTGATGGGCAGGAGTATACGGCTATCAAAAATCTCTAGCGCCAGCCGGATGCCGAAAAATTGACAAAAAATCATTCCACGCACAGAACATGCGATTGACTCAGGAGATATGCATCACACCATGAATACATCACTTGATATTGCCCGTCAGTTGATTCTGACTCCTTCTGGATTAGCAGAAAAAGACCTGCATAATGTGCTTGAGCAAGTGCTGAGCCATGCTGTCGATAGTGCCGATCTTTACTTTCAGAATACCCATTTTGAATCCTGGTCGCTGGAGGATGGTATCGTCAAGGAAGGTAGCTACAGCATAGACCGTGGTGTGGGTGTGCGTGCCATCAGTGGTGAAAAAACCGGATTTGCCTATTCTGATGACATCGCCTTGCCTGCGTTGACTCAGGCTGCACACGCGGCTCGGGCCATTGCGCGCAGTAGCGGTCAAGGTCGGGTCAATGTCAGGCCAGGCATACAAGGGCGCGAATTATATCTTTCTGTTAATCCGTTACAAACACTGGCAGAGCAGGATAAGGTAAGTTTGCTGGAATCATTGGATGCCGAAGCACGCAAGCAAGATCCACGCGTCAAACAGGTGATGGTAAGTCTTGCGGGTAGCTACGATGTGGTGATGGTTGTGGGCAGTGATGGCACATTGGCGGCCGATATGCGTCCACTGGTGCGATTGAATGTCAGCGTTATTGTCGAGCACAATGGCCGCCGTGAGCAAGGTTCCTCCGGTGGTGGCGGACGGGTAGGGTACGATTATTTTCTGCAAAATGATCGTGGTCTGGGCTATGCACATGAAGCGGTGCGTCAGGCACTGGTTAATCTGGATGCGCGTAATGCCCCTGCGGGAACCATGCAAGTAGTATTAGGGCCGGGCTGGCCCGGCATTTTGCTGCATGAAGCAATTGGTCACGGCCTGGAAGGGGACTTTAACCGCAAGGGTACCTCTGCTTTTGCAGGACGTGTCGGTGAAAAAGTGGCGTCGGAACACTGCACTGTTGTGGATGACGGAACACTTGACAGCCGTCGAGGTTCCTTGAATATTGATGACGAAGGCACGCCCACGCAATGCACGGTGCTGATTGAGAATGGCATACTCAAAGGCTACATGCAGGACAAGATGAATGCTCAATTAATGGGTGTTGCGCCCACTGGTAATGGGCGTCGTGAATCCTATGCGCATCTGCCCATGCCACGCATGACCAACACCTACATGCTGGCGGGGAAACATGACCCACAGGAAATCATCGCCTCGGTTAAAAACGGGTTGTATGCCGTAAATTTTGGTGGGGGGCAGGTTGATATCACGTCCGGTAAATTCGTGTTTTCGGCAAGCGAAGCCTATATGATTGAGAACGGTAAAATTACTTACCCTGTCAAAGGTGCAACACTGATTGGCAATGGCCCTGATGTATTGACCCGTGTTGCCATGGTAGGTAATGACCTGAAACTGGATACAGGTGTAGGTACATGTGGGAAGGATGGACAGAGTGTACCTGTAGGTGTTGGCCAGCCAACCTTACGCATAGATGGATTGACGGTGGGGGGAACCAGTGCCTAAGCGTTCATATTGGATTTCGATAACGATTTTGATCTGAAACGATTTTGATCTGATATGGCGCCCAGGGTTTCTATTCACCGATGACCTCTCTTAAATAGCGAAATAGGGTACGTGCGCTACTGGGTGGTTTACCGGCTTTGGACTCACGTTCGGCATTGCGAATTAATTGGCGCAAGTGCTGGCTGTCAGCCGCAGGGTACTCGCCGAGAAATTCGCTCACCGCCGTATCGCCTTCGCTGAGCAGTTGGTCGCGCCAGCGTTCCAGGCGATGGAAATGCACAGCGGCATGTTGACCATGATTGTGCAGTGCGTCGAGTGCTGCCTGAATCGGGGTGGCGTCGATTTTGCGCATGACCTTGCCAATGTATTGTAACTGGCGCTTGTGCGCGCCACGTTCGGTAATGGTGCGTGCAGCCATGACTGCATTGAGCAGGTTTTCCGGCATGGGGACCGTGTTCAATTGGCTGGCAGGGAGCTTCACCAAAGCCTCGCCCAACTCTTGCAAGGCGGTCATATCGCGCTTGAGTTGGGATTTGCTTTTCTGTTCGGGGTCTGTATCTTCAAAGGTGTCTTCAGTGGACATGGGCCGGATTATCAAAAAGTTAATGAGATTAGAGAGTATTCACAATGCCACAGATTACAGCGATAGACAACTTAACGCCAAATAATACCCAGCTTCAAGATCTGGTGCATAGCATGCTCGCCGAAGCGCGGACCCAAGGTGCCAGTGCTGCTGAAGTCGGAGTCAGTATAGAAACCGGCTTATCCGTTAATGTTCGTTTGGGCGAGGTTGAGACGCTCGAATATAACCGTGACAAGGGTTTAGGTGTTACCGTGTATTTTGGCCAGCGTAAAGGGTCAGCCAATACCTCTGATTTTACACCAGAAGCAATGCGTGAGACAGTGCGCGCCGCGTGTGGTATCGCAAAATATACCGCTGCGGATGAATATTCGGGCCTTGCGGATGCTCAGTTGATGGCACGTGACATTCCTGACCTTGATTTGTGTCACCCCTGGGGTATCAACGCAGAACAGGCGATCGAGCTGGCGAGTGAGTGTGAAGGCGTTGCACGCAGCATGGATACCCGTATCACCAATTCCGAGGGCGCCAGCGTCTCCAGTCATGAAGGTTACCGTGTGTATGGTAATAGTCACGGTTTTATCGGTGCCTATCCCAGCACCCGGCACAGTTTAAGCTGTGCCGTCATCGGTGGTGAAGGTGAGTCCATGCAGCGCGATTACTGGTTTAGCGTTGCACGTAACAGTGCCGATCTTGATTCGGCGACAGAGGTGGGGCGCCGTGCTGCTGAGCGCACGCTACGCCGTCTGAATGGCCAACGTTTATCTACCCGTCAGTCGCCGGTGATTTTCTCTGCTGAGGTTGCGACTGGCTTGCTGTCGCATTTCATTAGCGCGATTCGTGGTGGTGCATTATACCGTAAGGCGACGTTCCTGCTTGATCATTTGGGCAAGCCGATATTTCCTGATTTTGTACATATTCATGAAGCACCGCATATCAGGAAAGGCTTGGGCAGCGCTCCGTTTGATAGTGAGGGTGTGGCGACGTGCGTGCGTGATATAGTGAGTGAGGGTGTGTTGCAAAGCTATGTTCTTGATGCCTACGCAGCTCGCAAACTCGGCATGCAGACTACGGGTAATGCGGGTGGTGTGCATAACCTGATTATTGATTCAGGCAAGCTTGACTTGAAGGCATTGCTGAAACATATGGACAAGGGTTTGCTGGTCACCGAGTTGATGGGGATGGGTATTAATATCGTTACGGGTGATTACTCGCGTGGTGCCGCCGGTTTCTGGGTGGAACATGGTGAAATTCAATATCCAGTAGAGGAGATTACCATTGCGGGTAACTTGCGTGATATCTTCATGAGCATCATCGATGTCGGTACTGATATCGAACGTCGTGGCAGTATACATACAGGATCAATTTTAGTACGGGAAATGACTATTGCTGGTGAGTAATTCTGTGTGCGCCAGTGAATGTCGTCATGGCATAAGGAAGCCTTTTAATGGGAAACCTTTTCGGGATGGAACAAGGTCTGATCTGGCTTTCGTTTATACTGCTGACGGGTTATCATGCCCACCTGATATACCGGGTGAAACATAAGCCCCTGACCACTACCATTGGGTTAAACATCCAGGTGCGTCGCGCCTGGGTCGAAACCATTATGGAAGACCGGCTCGATATTCTGGCGGTACAGACTTTACGTAACTGGAGCATGGCGGCCAGTTTTCTTGCAACTACCGCGATCCTGATCTGTCTCGGTACACTTAATGCCGCGTTTGTTTCAAGTAGTAGTGGTGGCTTACGGGTTATTTCTGAGCTCAGTCATGAAGGTAATGGATTACTGCAATTAAAACTACTATTATTGATTATTGTATTTTTCTTCGCCTTTTTTAACTTTTCGCTCGCTATCCGTTCCTACAATCGCACTGGCTTCATGATTAATATCCCGCTGGCGCGCGCCCCCTTGATGACGCCGGATTTTGTTGCGCGTGTATTAGGACGTGGCATGAATCATTATTCACTCGGCATGCGTGGCTATTATCTTTCTGTGCCCTTGGTGTTATGGCTATTTGGCCCGTATTGGCTGGCGGCAGGCACAGTAGTGTTATTATTTGTGATGTATAATATAGATTATAGTCTGGATTGATTGTCTACGAAAAATGGCCTGGCTTGATAGCGTGCCCTGATAAGCCAACAGTGGTTTCACGTCATTGTATTCAGGTTGAGAGTAACCGCCTTCGATACGCAATCATCAATATCAGCAGCAGGCATGCCAAGGCTATGACGGCAGGAAACAAAACCGTTGTCAGCGAATAGTGTTCCAATGCCATAATCACGAGGCTATTGCGTGCCATAAACAGCATAAAAAACGATAATTGTTCATCAAAAGGAAAGTGGTATGCCTTTCTGAACGTTGGCGCAAACCCAAAAATATCCACTATGGTCAATATGATCACTGCCCATAATGGGTCAGAGGTGAAATACCAGAATGGCAAGGAGGACATTGCTGCCAGGAAGAAAACCCAGTCGGTCTTGGTGATGGTAATATCCGATCTTTTTATAAACGCAAGTACCGCAACATATATGGTAATAATGCCTGACACGCCTATTGGCCAGGCACCTGCGCCACCATCATCTTCGAGTTGCGCCAGAAAAACAATGAATGTAGTCGAACCCCAAATAACCCATGAAAAAACATGCGGCCTGATTTTTTCCTGCATGATTGAGCGTATATAGGGGAAAAAAGCAATAAATGTGAGTGCAATGGCAATTACACTGAGTAGCTCTTTATAGGCCATGGTTTGAGATTTTTACCTTTGGGTGATTCCTCCAGTATAATAAAAATTTACCGATTTTGGGAGGCATGTCTTCTGGTGTGTCTGTATATAGTGCGATTTTCCAGGCTATTCAAAACGCCAGCATATCATGGCTGCTGTTCTATCCTGAAGCCCGAGCTTTAATCTTCCAGGCGACGGTGTCCTGTAGGGTTATTACAGTCGAAGGAATCGTTATACCAAACAAAGGGTGTCGAGATTGAAGTTCTTTGACGCACATTTACATGTGACGCTGACTTGGAAAGAGTCAAGAGTTGCGAAGTCCTGGGTGGCGCTATTGTTTCAGCGGCGCCTTTGAGAGTTTAGGGGCAGGCCGTACGTTTGACATTTAGGCCAAATGCAACCGTGTCAAATGTAAGGCCTGGCCCCTGATGTTTGTGTTGCAAAAGGACGGCTACGTTCCTATTTTTGGCGTCTGACCTGCAAGGTGGTTTTTTACATACAGGGCTGCGGAGCGAATTTCTGCATAGAACCACGGAACCTCGCATGTTGGTGTAGATGATAATTGCAGTATCTCTGCCTCAGTTTTATACAGAAAAGATACCCAGTTGTTTGTTAGCAAATTAGCCTCTGCAACAAGGAGCTTTATTTCCTCTATTGTAAATGGCGTACCTCTGTGGTGAAGCTTTACAGGAGGTGTTACCTGAAGACCAAATACACAGTACAGTATCTGAAGCCCACCCGTTGGGTCGCGGTCTGAAAGAGTAAGGTCAAATGAGTCATTACTAACGGTCATAGTAATAAGATCAATGCCGTAGGTTCCTCTATTATCTTCCTGTGGATTACCCAGGCCAAGTGCCAATGCTACATTTTCAATCGAAAATGTAGCATTGGCACTGACTGTACTCGTTCTGTTTTTCTCAATCCATGCAAGCAGTGTCTCAGAGTTTGTCTGGGAGGCTTCGGCATTAGAGGGATTAGCCCCTTGGGCAAAGATGTTTACTGAGCCGACAAATGTTTTGTTCACAATCTCGAAGAACGTTTCAAACCTCTCAGTACGGCTAAGGTGAGTAAGCGCCACGATGGGGTTGCTATCAGCGTCAAGCCCCTCTACCACCACTATGATGCATGATGTGGCGCTATCCGAGTATAGGTATTTTTCGGGATTATTAACGTCAGGTTTATTAAGGTTTGCGATATAGTAGTTGTCTTGGTCGATATAATAAAAGCCCTCTGGTATGGGTAAATTACGCTTCCTATCATTAAATTTAAATTTCATCTTATTTCTCCCTTATTCGATTAAAGTAGCGTTTATGTAAGGCGGGTTCTACCCATCAGATATAGCGACCGAGATCAACCTTTCCATCAGAGCCAGCATGCCGTGTGGGTAATCTTTCAGTAATCGCTTGAATGCGTAGCAGAAGGCATCGACAGTGGCCTCTGTCGATGGTGTAGGGGCATCGTTACTCTGCGCAATGGTTTTTACCCGTGACGACTCCGGTTAGTCGTGTTAGGGAAGCTCTGATTTATTCCTTCATGTCATTTCGACCGCAGGGGGAAATCTTTTACCATGCTGATTTTATTGATTTTATAAGTAACAGATTTCTCGCTAATGCTCGAAATGACAAATTATTCAGAGGTTCCTTAGAGCATACCGACATGCGCATGATATAGAAGATGTCGAAGTAGATTTGGATCAATGACGTGGGCTGTTACACATTTTGTCTACACGTGTGCTCCCCCGCACACCTTCCGACAAAACAGGGAAACCTCGGCTATCCGGGGGGTGCCCGCCACCGCTCGCTTTAGGCGCCTTTGAGTTTAAAACGTCCAGTTCCTATTG
Source organism: Gammaproteobacteria bacterium (assembly GCA_023266055.1). GTDB lineage: Bacteria > Pseudomonadota > Gammaproteobacteria > Ga007554. The sequence goes on from JAHFRW010000003.1 coordinate 31,594, forward strand.
CAAATTGTCAAAAATGATTATATATGACCATCTTCAGCACACGATCCACCCTGCATGCAGGGGGCCGAGCTTAAAAACTCTGATCACAAAACTTTAAAATGGTGCCGGCGGAGGGAATCGAACCCCCGACCTACTGATTACAAATCAGTTGCTCTACCAACTGTGCTACGCCGGCGGGTGCGTATGGCGAAAAATACCCGTAATATTCTCAGTATTTTATATGATGCAGTAAAGCAGTCCGCTATTTTAAGGCAAGGCGCTGCGTAAGGCAATTTCAATTATTGGATATTGGGTCGCATGTATGGGGTTGTTGCTGAATATTGCCAAATGTGCTGATCAGGGTTTGCCATAAGGGCTCGGATACCGGGGGGGGCGGTTGTGCGGGGTTGCTGCCTATATCCAGCCAGTGTTCGGGGTTGTCGAGCGTTCCACCGGCACGCAGGCGAGGGATGAATTGTTCCATTTCTTCTAGCAGGGTACTGGCGCGTTGGGCCTCTTGTGCGGTAATGAATGGGCCTATCGTATAACATGGCAGGGTGGGTGCAACGGTAGCCGGGGGGGGCTGTAAAGTGTTGTCTCCTGCGGTGCTTGCATTTCCGGGGAGGGTAGTGGGACGGATTTCGCGCAATAATACCAAGGATTTGATGCTGTTGTCGGGAGGCAATGCAAGCGCGGTGGTGGAATGTGCTTCACCCGATTTCTGTACGCTGTATTGCCAGATGAAAAATCCCGTGTTTAATAGTAGTAGTAAGGCAAACAACCATCTCATTATGTATTTTCCGTAGCAAAAATGGCCAGACCTTGTAATACAAGTGTGGGTTCGTGGCGATACCGACCTGCCAATAATGGTAGCAGGGTCGTCGTATCGCCACCAGTGATGACGCGTGTCATGTTTTTACCTAATTCGGTGGCAAGGTCTGTCGTTACGCGGTCTATGACCGAGATGGCAGTATAAAGGGTGCCACCGTTGACACCGCCTTGTGTGTCACGCGCCAAAATGGCACAAGATTGGTTTTCATCATCCATTTTGCCATCGATGTCCTGAGTGTTTGCCAGTAATGTGCGGCGCATCATGGTCAGGCCAGGTACAATCAATCCCCCTTGATGTTCGCCGGACGCTGTCAGAATGTCTATGGTAATGGCTGTGCCGCAATCAATCACGCACACGGGGCCTTTGACGTTACGGTGTGCGGCAATCATGGCTGCCCAGCGATCCGCCCCTAATTTTTGCGGGTCGAGATAGGCGTTGTGTATGCCACATGCTGCGTGTTGGGGGGTCATGAATTCGGTATCAATATTCCACGTTTGTCTGATCCAGCCAGACAAACTATTGGCAAAGTCAGGCCCGGCAACATTGGCGACGACTACACGAGCAGGGGGTGGTTGTGTAGACCAGTGTTGTGCAGCAAAAGCATCGAAATGGTCTTTGGTGTGTGTGTCCTGGTGTGATGCTTGCCCGGCATTATCCAGCACACCCTGGGCAAGTGTTGCCCATTTGATGCGGGTATTTCCGGCGTCCATTACTAAAATTGTCATCAATATTCCTGTTCAATGCCTGCCGTTTAAGTCACAGGTGGATGTACGTAGCTGCGGTTCGCAGGTTACCTCTGATTCTCGCGCTAACAATCGAGCGGAGGTTTTGTAAATTTCTGAATCAAGGTGCCAGGCGCAGGCTTACTTCGCCATAAGCGTAGTGATGTATCCCGTTGTGGTCTTCCAGTAACAATGCGCCGGAGGTATCCACGCCTCGTCCTATGCCATTGATGATGCTGTTGCCCGTCGGATTGGGCAAGTGCAACATGATGGCCTTGCCGATCGTCAGGTCGTGCTGTGCCCACTCCTGATGAAACCCGGAGAATCCTGATGATTCAAATTCTTGCAGAGCATGTATGAGGTGTTTCAAGAGTTTTGCTGCAAGTTGATTTCTTGATACGGGACGCCCTCCCAATGCGGTTTCCAGATCGGCCCATGGCTGATCTATGGCCTGCATTGCGGTAGAGTGCATACGCACATTGATGCCCACACCTATCACGACAGCACAGGGGCCTGACATCTCACCACTCATTTCCAGCAGGATGCCCGCCAATTTACGGTTTTGCCATAAAATATCATTGGGCCATTTCAGGCCGGTGTCAGCTAAGCCTTCTTCGTGCAGGACACGATGGAGTGCTACACCAATGGCGAGTCCCAGGCCAGATAAGGATACCGCATTGAGTGTGAACCGCCATAGCAGAGAGAGGTAGATATTGGCACCAAATGGGGATACCCAAACCCGGTTGCGTCGACCGCGTCCTGCCTGTTGGTGCTCGGCCAGACACGCCTGTCCGGACGGTGCGCCGAGTCGTGCCTTGTTCATCAGGTAGCGGTTAGTGGAATCAATGTCCTGATGGATTTCGATGCCGGTCAACGCACGCGCCGTGGCGGAGGGCAAGGCGTTGAGGATAAGGTCGCGCTCCAATAATTCCAGGGGCTGCGCCAGGCGATACCCCTTGCCAGGTACGGCATGCAGGTCGATGCCCCATTCGCTCAGTGCATGCAGATGTTTCCATACGGCACTGCGCCCTATGCCTAATACAGACCCCAGTGCTTCACCCGAATGAAACTGACCATCTGCAAGAATGCGAAGAAGTTGAGAACGTTGCTGCATGGGGTTATTTTATCAGAATTCGTTCGTCAGGAGTGTACACATACCGTTGCCGGTGACATGAACGCGGTATATGAAAGACAGGATGCCGGAGATGCTGAGGTTTTGTTTATCCCATCCATTCATATACAATCTTTCCACCCAGCAGGGTGTGAGTTACCTTGCCTTTGAATTCCCAATCCATAAAGGGTGTATTTTTCCCACGACTTAGCAGGGTTTTAGCCGTTAAGGTCCAATAGTGGTTTGGATCAAAGATGCAAATATCGGCATTTGCACCAATACTCAAAGTGCCTGCATGAATGCCCAGGATCTTGGCAGGTTGATGAGTCAGGCAGGCAATGGTATCACTCAGGCTTAATATATCTTCATCGACCAGCCGCAAGCTGAGTGGCAGTAGTGTTTCAAGTGCAGATATGCCAGGCTCTGTGGCACTGAAGGGCGCAAGTTTGGCATCGCGTTCGTGTGGCTGATGATCGGAGCAGATGGCCGTAATCGTGCCACGCGCAAGGCTGGCGCGCAGGCCATCACGGTCACGCTGGGTTCTCAGCGGTGGTGTAATATGGCATTGACTGTTGAAATCACTCACGTCCATCTCTGTGAGATAGAGATGATGAGCACTGACGTCGGCACTGATGGGCAGGCCTTCGTAACGTGCACGTGCTACCATGCGTGCAGCGCGTGCCGTGGATAAGCGACAGAAATGGGCGCGTACGCCCGTTTGTTCGATAAGTATCAGATCACGTGCTACGGCAGCAATTTCGGCAGATTCAGGAATACCAGGCAGACCAAGGCGTGTGCTGACCATCCCTTCGTGCATGCAGCCCTGGTTGCGCAACCAGTAATCTTCCGGGTTTAAAAACACGGTAAGATTCTGGGTGGCGGCATATTCCATGGCGCAGCGTAACACGTGAGCGTTGTTGATGTGGCGTGACGCGTTGTTGACACCCGCACAGCCGGCTTCCTTGAGTGCCGCCATTTCACTGATATGTTCACTTTTCAAACCTTGCGTCAATGCACCGAGCGGTACTACGTGTGCATAGCCGGCGGCTATGGCGCGATTACGAATCAGTGAGGCGACGGCAGGCGTATCGATAATGGGCGCGGTATCGGGAGGGCAGCATAAGGTGGTAATGCCGCCGCTGGCGGCTGCACGTGTTTCACTGGCGATGGTGGCCTTGTGTTCATGGCCGGGTTCACGCAATCGTGCGCTGAGATCGACCAATCCTGGAATGCAGATCTGATTTTCGGCGTCTATTTCACGGTCGGCAGTGAAGTCACGTGATGCGCTACCCAGGGATGGGCCAATGGCGTGAATCACACCATTGGCAATACAGATATCCTGCACACTATCAATTGAGTTGGCGGGGTCAATAACACGACCGTTGATAATACGCAAGCGCATCAGTTGATTTCTCCTTCGGGGTTGGATCTGCTGGATGTCTGGGCAGACAGTACCATTGACATGATTGCCATGCGCACGGCGATACCATGTGTGACCTGCTCGAGAATGACGGAGCGTGGCCCATCTGCGATTGATGAATCTATTTCAACGCCGCGATTAATGGGGCCGGGATGCATCACGATGGCGTCCGGTTTGGCATAAGCCAGTTTTTCTTCAGTTAATCCGTAAAGGCGGAAGTATTCATGTTCGCTGGGCAGCAATGCCCCCTTCATGCGCTCATGTTGTAGACGCAACATTATAACGACATCCACATCACGTAAACCTTCACGCAAATCATGATAAACATGTACGCCCAGAGTTTCTGCTTCACATGGAATAAGTGTTTCCGGGCCAATAACCCGTACTTCGTTGACGCCCAGCGTGGTCAGCGCATGAATTTGTGAGCGTGCGACACGTGAATGCAGAATATCACCGACAATGGCCACCGTCAGTTGTGAAAATTCTTTTTTGTGGCGGCGAATGGTGAACATATCCAGCATTGCCTGGGTAGGATGTGCGTGGCAACCATCACCAGCATTCAGGATGCTGATGTGGGGAGCGACGTGTTGCGCAATGAAGTGAGCAGCACCTCCGCGATCATGCCGTACCACGAACATGTCGCAGTGCATGGCTTGCAGATTATGCAGCGTGTCGAGCAGAGTTTCACCCTTGCTGGTGGCAGAGGCTGTAACGTTGATATTCAGCACGTCCGCAGAGAGTCGTTTAGCGGCCAGCTCAAACGTGGTGCGGGTACGCGTGCTGGGCTCAAAGAATAAATTAACGACGGTCTTGCCACGTAACAGAGGTACTTTCTTGATGCTTTGTGTCGTAACGCCAGAGAAGGATTCAGCCGTGTCGAGTATATCTATCAGAAGTTGGCGTTTTAATCCTTCAATAGTGAGAAAGTGCTTCAGGCAGCCATTTTTATCGAATTGTATGTTGTAATATGTCATGTTTTTGTTGAGCTTGTCAGGTATTTTTGAAATGTAATGCCAAAGGTTGGGGCCCGGTGAGTTTAATGTGTGTGTCGGTCAGGAGATCCATGCGTTGTCCGATAATATCTGCCTGAATGGGTAGTTCGCGCCCGTTACGATCGATCAGTACGGCAAGTGTAATGGCGGCGGGGCGGCCATAATCAAAAATTTCATTGAAGGCTGCGCGAATGGTGCGACCTGTGTACAGTACATCGTCCACCAAGATGATGTGATGATCATCGACATTGAAGGGTAGGTGTGAGGGCTTCACCTGCGGATTGATGCCAATACGTACAAAATCGTCACGGTAGAACGAAATATCCAGACTGCCTAAAGGTTGTTGCAGGCCAAGCAAGGCATGTAAACGTTCTGCAACCCATACGCCACCACTGTGTATGCCGACCATGGCAGGATCCTTTACATGATGTGCATCTAACCGTGTTCTGAGGTTTTCTGCCATTTCAAGGAGAAGTTGTTCGACATCAGGAAGTGGAGTCATTGTGATACCTGCTGTTGGGTGCGCTGCTCGGTGAACCATGTTTCCAGGATAATTTGCGCGGCCATACAATCAATTTTCTGCTTGCTGGATTGAGTGTGTGGGTTCGCGCGCTGTTTGCGCGATTTTTTACCTGGGATTGTGGCAATCTGTTGTGCGGCCAATGATGATAGCCGTTCGTCAATCATATGCACGGGCAGATTATAACGCTGCTGCAGGTGCATGCCAAAGTCCCGTGCGGCGCGTGTCATATCGTGTTCTGTGCCATCCAGATTGGAAGGCAGGCCGACGATCAGTGCATCAGGTCGCCAACTGTTCACCAGGCGCGTGATGAGCGCCCAGTCCGGTATTGTATCAACCACGCGTGCTGCTTCAAGTGCCGTGGTAGTCGCCGTTAAGTCTTGGCCCGCAGCGATGCCGATTCGTTTCATTCCAAAGTCGAAACCGAGAAATGTACGGGGGCGCGCAGTCATCATCACTTGTGGCCCTGTGTTGAGCATGGCCAACGTTGTACGCACCTGTTCACGCGTGACCGATGTCACTGGAAAGCCGGTTTAGATCTACACCTGTTAATGCCGCTGCTGCATGCCAGCGTTGTTCACTGGGCAGATCAAATAATACAGAAGTGTTCGCGGGTGCATTCAGCCAGTGGTTATCGGCGAGTTCTGCTTCGAGTTGCCCTGGACCCCATGCGGCATAACCCAGCGCGATTAACGTGTGTTTGGGGCCATTGCCACGTGCAATAGCTTCCAGAATATCACGCGAACTGGCAATGCCGACATTTGAGACTTTCAACACGCTGTCCCATGATCCTATAGGGGTGTGAATGACAAAGCCGCGCTCACGTTGCAGTGGCCCGCCAAGAAATATCGGTCGATTCAGAATGGTTGGTGTCTGAGTGTCGATATTCATATGCTGTAATACTTCGCCAAGCTGAATGTCCAGGGGATGGTTAATGACAATGCCCAAGGCACCTTCCTGACTATGTTCGCAAATATACGTAACGCTTTGGGAAAAGTCCGGGTCTGCCAGAGAAGGCATGGCAATAAGGAACTGATTGGTCAGTGAGAGGTTTTCGCTCATGGGGATAGTATCATGCACAATGGTACCCAGTGACAAGGGGGGAGGCGAATAAGCGGTGGTTATTGGTCGGTAACTAATCGGTTATTCTCAAGAAATTGCCAGGTACGGATAATATGCAGAATATCAGTTTCCTTGCGCATCTCCAGAGGCAGCTGGCTGAAGGGGGCGGCCTGGTTCACAATACGGATAGCGGCATCATCCAGTACTTTGTGCCCGGACGAACGACGTACGCTGATATCATTAACACTGCCGTCATGATTGAGGGCGACATCCAGCAGTAAACTGCCCGCGATATTACGGCGGCGTGCTTCTTCAGGATAGTTGAGGTTGCCAATCATTTCGATCTTGGCCTGCCAGGCAGCCATGTAGGCCGCATCACGGAACTCTGCAGTGCGTGCCGAAATGAAACGGTGTTTCGGTCGCCGTGCGTAGGCTTGCATGGAACTGTTTAATTCGGCGCTGAGCCTGGCTATTTCCAGGCTACGCATTACCATGTCAGCACTCTCGGGAGTTTCTGTGGGTGTTGAAGCGGGTGCGATCTCTGATGTGACTTTTTGTTGTGGGTTATGCAGAGTAGTGATTTGCATGGGAGCAGGCGTCGCCGCCGGTGGAGTGGCGCCTGAGAATTTGGTAACAGGCGCCCCTCCTGCCAGTGGGCGGGACGTTGCGGGTGCCGTTGGCTGTGAAGTGGGCTTGTGAGGAGTATCCTGATTACCGCCGCCTTCCTGATGCGCCTGTGCCAGAAAATCCGGGTTAGTGATCTTTTTGGCGCCAGGGTTGGTTGCCAGAATAATTTCGAGAGTGGGTTGATCATTGGCCGGTTTTTCATCGGGTGCGATGAAGGTAATGCCAAGAATGATCAGCGCGTGGATGACAACCGCAAAAAACAGTGTCAAACCCAGGCGGTCAGTGGAGGTGATCGCCGGGGTGGCTGAATTCATGATGGATGATGAAGCAACAGCAGTCATGTACTTAACGCACCGGAGATTGACGAGGCTGATTTAAAGAACGCCCTAAAATCAGGTGTGCAATAAACCCACTAATTATACCAAAAATCACTGCGGCTGTCATCAGCACGGGCAGCAAGTGAAATAGTGCATCGTGTGGAATAAACAGCAGATAGGCGGTATAAAATTGCCCGGCCATATGCGCCATGGCAGCCAGTACACTGTAGCCTATCGGGCCAAAGCCTGAGCCACCCGAACCAATAGTCCCGGTGCCTTGTTTGCGTCCCGACAGAGGTAGCCAGCTCGCCACACGCAACACCATAATACTGGATATCGCTCCTGCCAGACTCAAAATAAAAGTGGGAGAGAGAAAGCTGCCTACCAGTACACTGCCTACCAGCACACGCAACAGATTGACCCATGCTGCGGTAGACCAGCCAAATTGGATCAGCGTTAGAATGGTAATGATATTTGCCAGGCCCGGTTTGACGCCAGGGATCGGACTGGGCAGGGTGCTTTCCACGATATGCAGGGTAATGGCCAACGCCGCAAGCCAGGCAATGCGATGATCTTCACGAGTGGTGAGCAGGGCGAGTGACATTTTTAAAATACGATGCTGTCATAACGTTGTTCCTGGGCGATCACCGCAATGCTCACCCGATTTGGCAGGCACGCCGCGAATTCACCCCCTTGACCCAGCCAGCCAGTGTGCACACACTGCTTTCCCCGGCAGGGTGAGCTGACAAAACGTGCCTTGCCGTCATGAATATCAATCACACTGGCGCCTAATGGGCCCGGTACTGTAATGTGTTTGTTTTCGTGCAATGAGAGTACCATTGTTTCCTTGCCATTCACCATGACGCGCAGCTCGTTTCCCTGTTGAGATGATCCCCAATAGGTTATGTAAAGAAATGGCAGTAACGCGACGGCGAGTATCACCACTACTATATCGGCACGTGTCATGGCAATGTGCTGATAGTCATGTGGGGTGTTGGGTTAGACTCAAAATGTATGCGCTCTGCCATCGCAGGTGTCATGGTGACCTGTCCTTTATCGTCCATTATCATGATGTATTGAATGCCCATTTTTTTTGCAATTTCGCGCCAGCGCTGTGGGCCTGCAACAAACAGGGCGGTAGATGCGGCATCTGCGGTGGCGGCATCATGGTATATCACGGTGACCGAAGTGAATCCGTTGGCTGGATAGCCGGTGCGTGGATCAAGAATATGGTGATAGCGCTTGCCTTTGTACTCAAAAAATCTTTCATAATCCCCTGAAGTCAATATGCTTTCGTCGTCATGTGCCTCGATAGAAGCCAGTATGCCCGGCGCACGGGGGTGGCGTATGCCAATGCGCCACGGGCGGTCACCGTGTTTGCCAATAACACGCAGATTACCGCCGGCATTTACAATGGCATTATGAATGCCAAGAGCGCGCAATTTGTCAATTGCCAGATCGACGGCGTATCCCTTGGCAATCGCACCAAAATCAAGTTGTACATTGGTGTTATGGCTTTGCAGCTGATTATGAGTCAGTGTCAGGTTCTGCATTTTGGGTTGCAGGGCAGTAGTGGCATTTATTTCAGCATCATCAGGCGGCGTGCTCTCCGGCAAGTCATCCTGCTGAAATCCCCATAGTTTCACCAGTTTTCCCATTGCAGGGTTAAACAGGCCATCGCTGGCATCGGACAATGCCATGGATTTTTGTACCAATGGAACCATCGAAGGCGGTACCGTTGCGGACTGCCCCGAGGCCAGCATTTTATTCAGACGGGTCAGCGGGCTGTCATGCCAGGCATGCCATTCGTTGTGCATGTTCTCCAGATCTGTTGAGATTTGAGCGATAGCCTGTTGGGCCTGCTGTTTGTCTGTACCCCAGATGCTGATATCTACCAGTGTGCCAAACAGCAGAAATTGCTGTTGATGCAGTTGTGCCTGCTGCGTGCTGCATGCCGTGAGTAGCAGTATGAGTGCCAGAGTAAATCCGTGTGATTTTTTATGGGGAAAAGTCACTCTGCACCTTGATTTTATATAGCGCTATATCTTGAAACAGCCTCTGAATAAATCAGAGGTCTCCTAGCTTTGTCTCAATGCAATCCATTAACCATCCACTGATATTTAAATCATAAATGGTATCAAGTTCACGTATACAGGTGGGGCTGGTCACGTTAATTTCCGTAAGATAATCACCAATCACATCCAGGCCTACAAACATCAAGCCTTTGGCACGTAACGTCGGCCCCACCTGCTCACATATCCATAGATCACGCTCGCTCAACGGTACGCCTTCACCGTGCCCTCCCGCCGCTAAATTGGCACGTGTTTCTCCAGGTGCGGCAATACGCGCCAATGCAAAGGGAATGGGGCGACCATCAATCAGTAAAATACGTTTATCACCTTCACTTATTTCAGGTATAAAGCGTTGTGCCATCACAAAGCGCGTCTCATGCCCGGTAATGGTTTCAATAATCACATTGATATTCGGGTCATTTTCGTGCAGGCGAAATATGGAAGCGCCGCCCATGGCATCCAATGGTTTAAGAATAATGTCACCGTGTTCATGGAGAAACTCGCGTAATTGAGCAGCATTCCGGCTAATCAGTGTTGCGGTACAACATTGCGGAAACCAGGTGGTGTAGGCTTTTTCATTGACGTCGCGCAGACTTTGCGGTTTATTGATGACTAATACACCATCATCTTCGGCATGTTCGAGTAGATAAGTTGTGTAAATATACTCCATGTCAAATGGGGGGTCTTTGCGCATCAGGATGACATCAAGTTCGTCCATGGTTTTGAGGCTGGGCTGCCCCAATTCAAACCAATGATCCGGATCATGACTGACGGTTAATGACCGCATTTGCGCATATGCCTTGCCATCACGTAGAAACAAATTATGCTGTTCCATGTAATACAGAATCCAGTCGCGTGCCTGGGCTTCCAGCAACATTGCCAATGTGCTGTCCTTTTTTGGGTTGATGGAGTCAATGGGATCCATGACTACACCCATGTTTGTCGTGCTCATGTTTTTGTGCCTGCGCCGGGCAGGATGCCCGAGTGCGGTGAGCGCAGGGATGCGCTAGAAGCGCCGATTTCCCGCGCTGCCGCAAGCAGTGCCAGGCGAGCGATGACCCCATAAGCATAGAAACGGTTAGGGTGGGCGTCAGGATCTTTGTGGGGATCGGGATTATTGCAAGGCTCCGCAAATGCCAATGGCTCAAACTGCATACCGGGAGAATTCAGGTTTTCGTTGGGACCACGTGTCGTGTGTACGCGGTAAAAGCCACCTACTACAAAGCGATCGACCATATATACCACCGGTTCCGCCACCTTTTGTGCGTCACCCCAGGTTTCAAAGGTATATACGCCCTCTTGAATAATAACCTGTGTGACATCCTGTCCACCTTTTGTTGCTGCCATGTGTGTGCGTTGTTTTCGGTTTAACTCATAAATTTCCCTGGAAGAGTGCACAGTCATAATGCCCATGCCGTAGGTGCCCGCATCGGCTTTCACGATCACAAAGGGTTTCTTGTCCAGGTGGTATTCATCATATTTACGTTGAATGGAATTCAGCAAGCCATCGACGTTGGTTGCCAGACATTCTTCACCCTCACGCTTCATGAAGTTGATTTCACCGCATTGACGGAACAGTGGATCAATCAACCATGGATCAATATCAATAATTTCCGAAAATTCCTGTGCAACACGTCGATAGTGAGTGAAGTGACCGGACTTTAAACGGCTGAACCATCCCAGATCCAGCGGCGGCATGACAGGTTGTTCCAGCCCTTCAAGAATTTCGGGATGGCCTGCCGAAAAATCATTATTCAGTAATATCATGCAAGGAAAAAAATCCTTGACACCAACGCGATCGCCAACCCGTAATAAGGGTTCAAGCTCAAGCGTGCGCCCTGAAGGTAACTCGATGGTGCGTGATTCCGCGAGGTCTTCGATCAATGAACCCAGGCGTACTTCAAATCCGGCTTTGTTAAACATGCTGACCAGGGTGGACAGATTTTCAAGATAAAATAAATTACGTGTATGACTTTCGGGAATGATCAAGACCTTTGCTGCGCGTGGACAAACGCGTTCTACCGCTGATTGTATTGCCTGGATACACAGCGGTATAAATGCCGGATTGAGATTATTGAATCCCGCCGGAAACAGATTGGTGTCTACGGGGGCCAGCTTAAATCCCGAGTTACGCAAGTCCACGGAGGCATAAAAGGGTGGGGGCGTTTCCAGCCATTGATTTCGTAACCACCATTCAATCGCGGCCTGATGGCTCAATAAGTGGCGTTCGAGTTGTAATAACGGGCCCGTCAACACCGTTGTCAGGTGCGGTACTTCATGCAGATGCTCAATGCTCATGCAGGCTGTTGTCCTTATGAGGTCGATTGAAAATGAATAATGTAACGTATTTTAGCATTGGGTGATGTTCCTTGGGGAATTGATGGTGAGATCTGAAAAGGAAGGGGTTTACATTAAATCTGTTGACTGCTAACTTATTAATTTTATTGATATAGATATAATGTCATTTATGGGGGGCATTCCCTGGCAGGCTGCTGAAAAACAGCTTGCCAAGGATGACCGGGTTGATGAGCCGTGGTGTTTTTTGTAAGGTTCGTGGTTTTTCCTCGACTAATACCAGAATGCGTATTTATCCAGATCGCATCGAATGTTGTCAAATACACTCTACATATTGCGCACGGCATATTTTATGGCTGAAAAGGGATACATGAAAAAAATTGCCATTATTTTGTTGCTTGTGGTCGGCATGGCACTGTTTTTCAGTTTTGGTCTTGACCATTATCTGACGCTCGAAGCGCTCAAGGCAAGTTACAGTACGTTTGCCTCCTTGCAGGCGCAATCCCCGTGGTGGGTTGCCGCCGGATTTTTTATGATGTATGTCCTTGTGGCAGCACTGTCACTGCCAGGCGCGGCAATCATGACGTTGGCGGGTGGTGCGTTGTTTGGTTTATGGGGGGGCGTAATTCTGGTGTCCTTTGCATCAAGCATTGGCGCCACCGCCGCGTTTCTGGTCTCGCGTTATGTGTTTCGTGATAGTGTTCAGCGTCGTTTTGGTGATCGACTCCATGCCCTCAATGATGGCATGGAAAAACAAGGGGCGCTGTATCTTTTTACGCTGCGGCTGGTACCCGCATTTCCATTTTTTCTGGTTAATTTGCTGATGGGATTGACCTCTATCCGCATGGTTACTTTTTATTGGGTAAGTCAGGTGGGTATGCTGGCGGGTACGCTGGTGTATGTGAATGCAGGCACGCAGCTTGCCCAAATCAATAGTCTATCTGGTATTGTTTCGCCAGGGTTGCTGTTATCTTTTGTTTTACTCGGTGTATTTCCCTTGATTGCGAAGCGGTTCATTGACTGGGTTCAACGGCGGCGTGTTTATGCCCATGATACCCGCTGGAAGCGCCCGAAGTCCTTCGATCGCAATTTGATTGTGATCGGTGGCGGCGCTGCCGGATTGGTGACATCTTATATTGCTGCGGCCGTTAAAGCCAGGGTTACACTTGTTGAAGCACACAAGATGGGTGGAGACTGTCTGAACTATGGTTGTGTGCCGAGCAAGGCGCTCATCAGAAGCGCCAAGCTTGCACGCCAGATGGCGTCTGCGGGTCGTTATGGATTGGAGTATGCAACACCACAACATGCTTCTGAGACTGCGTTACCGCGTTTCAATTTCAAGGCAGTGATGACACGTATTCATGAGATTATTCGTGCCGTAGAACCTCATGACAGCATTGAGCGTTATACCCGACTGGGTGTTGAGGTATTGCAGGGTTACGCAAAAATTGTTGATCCGTGGACAGTAGAAATTGCGTTGAACGATGGTGGAGTACAACGACTAACGACACGCAGTATTGTCATCGCCGCCGGTGCACGACCCCTGATTCCACCGTTGCCGGGCCTCGACGAGGTGGGTTATGTGACGAGCGATACGCTATGGGAAGAATTTTCAAAACTTGATGTGCCTCCGCAACGTTTGTTGGTGCTGGGGGGTGGGCCGATTGGCTGTGAGTTAGCCCAGAGCTTCGCTCGACTGGGTTCTAGGGTAACCCTCGTGCAGTCTGGTGAGCACATCATGGCACGGGAAGACGAAGAGGTATCGATATTGGCGCGTGCAGCACTCGAAGCCGATGGCGTCACCGTGTTGACTCAGCACAAGGGTTTACGTTGCGAGAAAGTGGGCGATAGAAAGATACTCGTTCTTGAGTATCACGGTGTGGAAAAGCGTGTCGAATTCGATGTTTTACTATGTGCTGTAGGGCGGGTGGCTCGGCTGACGGGTTACGGTTTGGAGGCGCTGGGTATTCCCACACACCGCACCGTGATTACCAATGAATTTCTGGAAACACTTTACCCTAATATTTTTGCTGCCGGTGATGTTGCCGGGCCTTACCAGTTAACGCATATCGCTGCGCATCAGGCCTGGTATGCTGCAGTTAATGCATTGTTTGGAGAGTTCAAAAAATTCAAGGTGGATTATTCGGCGGTACCCTGGGCTACATTTCTGGATCCGGAAATAGCGCGCGTGGGCTTGAATGAGCAGGATGCCAGAGCCAAAGGCATTCCTTACGAAATCACACGTTACGGTTTGGATGATCTCGACCGGGCCATTGCAGATAGTGCGGCACACGGATTTGTTAAAGTGCTCACTATTCCGGGCAGGGATCGTATTCTTGGTGTCACTATTGTGGGTGAACATGCGGGTGATCTATTGGCCGAGTTTGTGCTGGCGATGCGGCATGGTTTGGGTTTAAACAAGATTCTCGGCACCATTCATACGTATCCTACACTTGCCGAGGCCAACAAGTACGCGGCGGGCGAATGGAAACGCGCGCATATGCCGCACCGCCTGCTCGCATGGGTGGAGCGTTATCATGCCTGGAAGCGAGGCTAAGAGCCTGTTTACGATCTCGCTGAAGGGCGCTTCGCTGCGCTAAAACCCTTCGCCGCGCTCTTCCCTTGGTCGAGATCGTGACAGACGCTAAAGTTTTTCACCCCAGCGTAACTTGGTGCGCAGGATTTGGTAATGGTCATGATCAGCTGGGTGCACCAATCGCACAGGTGGATTCTGTTTGTGTATATGAATTTGATCACCTTCGAGCAATCCGGCATTAATCTGTCCATCACAGGTGAGCTGCGCACGGTCATGATGGCATTCAATGATTGCGATGGAAATCCGGCTATCACTGTTAACCACGATAGGCCGGTTACTCAGGGTGTGTGGGCAGATCGGTACCAGTGCCAACGCGTTCAATGTCGGATGTAAAATGGGTCCGCCTCCCGACAATGCATACGCAGTGGAACCCGTGGGCGTGGCGACAATCAGGCCATCCGAGCGCTGGCTATTAACAAACTGACCATTGATATAGGTCTCAAACTCGATCATGCGTGCCATGTTCCATTTGTGAATCACGGCATCATTGAATGCAGTGCTGGTACTGATTTGCTGGCCATTGCGTTCCACGGTAGCGGAGATCAGGCAACGTTCTTCCAGCAAATAATGACCATGCAGGATTTCCTCCATGCGGTCTATCATTAATGCCGGTGAGATGTCGGCAAGAAACCCGAGTCGACCCAGATTAACCCCAGCAAGAGGAATGCCATATTCGGCCAGGGCGCGCGCAGCATTGAGCAGTGTACCATCACCCCCTACCACCATCACCAGATCACATTGCGTGCCAATCTCCTGACGACTGGCGGTTTCCATGGTATGACCGGGGTACGTGAGTGCTGTATTTTCATCCAGCAATACCCGTACGCCGCGGGCGCGTAAATGTGCGTGTAACGTATGCAATGTTTCGCCCACAAGTGGAGTACCATGCTTGCCGAGCAGGCCAATCGTGGTAAACGTGGCGGGTACTTCCTTGAGCATGGCGCCGGTTACTCCCGTATTAGCGTTATTCAAATGGCAACACCCGCAAACTTACCATGGTGCAGCCTGGACGCCAACCTGTGTATCAGCAATAAATGTCATGATTACGGGTTATCGAGGGTAATTGCAAGGGATGTGCTGAGCGACCATGCGGAGGGAGAAGGGGAGTCGTCGATGCGCAGGAGGTGTATCACAAACGGGGATTACGTTAACGTAATCCCCGTTGCCCGGTTCGGGAAAGCGAATTCAGTGATTAATCATCACCACTGGCTGCGCCAAAAATATGCAACAGGCTGGCAAATAAATTATAGATGCTGACATACAATGCAACTGTTGCAATAATGTAATTGGTTTCACCACCGTGAATGAGCTGGCTGGTTTCATACAGAATCAAACCCGAAGCAAGCAGCACAAACATGGCGGACACGGCCAGTGCCAGCATGGGCATCTCGAAGAATATGGCACCCAAACCGGCCAGGAAAGCTACCATGACCCCCACAAACAGAAAGCCTCCCATAAAGCTGAAGTCTTTGCGAGTGGTCAAGGCATAGGCCGACAGCCCCAGGAACAGCACACCAGTGGCACCCATGGCGTTCATGACCACTTGGCCACCATTGGGCAGGCTCAGGTAGTGACTGATAATCGGGCCAAGGGTAATGCCCATGAAACCTGTAAGGCCAAATACCGCCAGCAGGCCCCACGCGCTGTTCTTCAGCTTGTAGGTCAGGAACAGCAGGCCGAAGTAACCCACCAGGGTAACGATGATGCCAGGGTGGGGCAGGTTCAAGGCAATAGAAGTGCCCGCCATCGCGGCGCTAAATAACAGCGTCATTGACAGCAGCATATAAGTGTTTTTAATCAGCTTGTTAGTGGCAGCAGCGGTGCCAGTAGCATGAGTGACAGGTTGCTGATAGGTGTTCATGGGCGCACTATCTCCTTAAATTGAAAGTCAGTCAAGGCTATACAATGTGAATAGGTTCAATACTCATTGGAGTATATGAATGTCATAATAGTTCCAATGAGTTTATCGGTATTTGGCAGGGATTGCTATACTAAAATCCGGCGTTTTATAACAGTCTCGATGAATTTCAGTGGAATCCTGGAGTGCTTTTGGGTTATCCTTCCGCCGATATCTTGGTTGGTTTGCTTATGGAGAGGTGGCTGAGCGGTCTAAAGCGACGGTCTTGAAAACCGTTGAAGGGAGACCTTCCGTGGGTTCGAATCCCACCCTCTCCGCCATTCCCCCCGCCCGATGATATAAACTGTTTTTTATGAATTCCCTTCCCCCTGCCATTTTCCTGATGGGCCCCACTGCGGCGGGAAAAACAGACCTGGCCCTGGAGTTGGTGCGGCATTTGCCGTGCGACATCATTAGCGTTGATTCGGCGCTGATCTACCGCGATATGGATATTGGTACCGCCAAACCTGACCCTGTACAATTGGCGGTAGCCCCCCATCGTCTGATTGATATTCGTGACCCTGCCGAAGCCTATTCCGCGGCGCAGTTTCGGCGCGATGCGCTGCATGAAATGGCGCAAATAACACAGGTTGGCCGCATCCCCCTGTTAGTGGGGGGGACGATGCTGTATTTTCGGGCATTGGAATACGGGTTGTCTGATTTACCGGCAGCAGATGATGGGGTGCGTGCACGGCTTGGAGCCGAGTTGCAGCACAATGGCCTGGCTCATCTGCATGCCCGTTTAGCGCAGGTGGACCCGCGTGCAGCAGCGCGTATTCACCCGCATGATACACAACGTATCCAGCGCGCTCTGGAAGTGTATGATGTCAGCGGTATGTCCTTAAGTGATTTGCTGGACAAGCCGCAAGGCATGCTGTTTCCCTATCGGGCCATAAAGATTGCCGTGTTACCTGAAGATCGTGCCGAACTACATCGACGTATCGAAGTACGTTTTCGTGCGATGCTGGCACAGGGTTTTATTGATGAGGTAGCCCGGCTGCGTAGCCGGGGTGATTTGCATCCTGGGTTGCCTGCGTTACGGGCCGTAGGCTATCGGCAAATGTGGCGTTATCTGGAAGGGGAGATCAGCTATGACCATATGGTTGAACAGGGTATTTTTGCCACACGCCAGTTCGCCAAACGGCAATTGACCTGGTTACGTTCCGCGCATGACACGACAAGATTTGATATTTCTGAAAATATTTTTGATAAGGCCTTGAAACATTTGATAGATACCCTGATCTAAACAAAGTTCGATAACAACTATGTTATCATTATCGAAAGATGTATCCTAGATGATGTGAGGCTTTATCAAGCTTAATATTGTGAGATACCGACATGGATAACATAACCAAAAACAAAGGAGATACAACTATGACCAAAGGGCAAAGCATACAAGACCCTTTTTTAAATGCTCTACGCAAGGAACGCGTGCCTGTGTCGATCTATCTGGTAAATGGGATAAAATTGCAAGGTCAAATTGAATCGTTTGACCAGTTTGCGGTGCTGCTAAAAAATACCATCAGTCAAATGGTGTACAAACACGCCATCTCTACAATTGTGCCAGCACGCAACGTGAAATTGCCAGGCAGCAATGATACGCCAGCCGATGTCAATGAAAGTGAAGACGAATAATCCCCATTGGTAAGCTCATTTGAACATTCTCATCGCAGAGAGCGTGCCATTCTTGTCAGTGTGAATTTTCACTCGGCAAAAATGTGCGAAGAGTTGGACGAATTTCGTGAACTGGCGGCGTCGGCAGGGGCGGAAGTCGTGGCGATCATTACCGCTACACGTAAAACCCCTGATGCACGTCATTTCGTGGGCAGTGGCAAGGCCGAGGAAATTCGTGCCTGTGCCGAGAACATGAAAGCGGATGTGGTGTTATTCAACCACGAACTATCCCCTGGCCAGGAGCGTAACCTTGAACAATTATTGCAATGTCGGGTACTGGATCGGGTTGGTTTGATTCTGGACATATTCGCACAACGTGCTCATTCTTTCGAAGGCAAGCTACAGGTTGAGCTGGCACAATTGCAGCATCTTTCAACGCGCCTGGTGCGGGGTTGGACACACTTGGAGAGACAGCGTGGCGGTATTGGTCTGCGCGGCCCCGGTGAAACACAGCTAGAAACAGACCGTCGTTTGATTGGCGCACGCATCAAACAGCTTAACAAGCGTCTGACCAAGGTGGGTGGTCAGCGTGACGAGCGGCGCAAGGCGCGACGCAAGGCAGCGGTTCACACCGTTTCATTGGTGGGTTACACCAATGCGGGCAAATCAACCTTGTTTAATTGTCTGACAGGGGCTACAGTGTACGCGGCCAATCAGTTATTCGCCACGCTTGATCCCACCTTGCGCCGGGTTGAATTACCGGGTGCCGAGGCTATTGTACTGGCGGATACGGTGGGGTTTATTCGTCATTTGCCTCATGATCTGGTGGCCGCTTTCCGTTCGACGCTAGAAGAAACCTGCGAGGCGGCCCTGTTATTGCATGTGATTGACGCAAGCAACGAAAACCGTCACGGTTGCATCGAGCAGGTTAATGAAGTATTGAAGGAAATCGGAGCCGATGGCATTCCCCGAATTGAAGTTTATAATAAAATAGATTTGTTGAGTGATTGTGAGCCACATATAGACCGTGAAGGGCATGATACCGGAGGGCGAGTGCAGCGTGTCTGGGTATCTGCTACAACGGGTGTCGGCATGGATTTATTGCGGCAGACCCTGGCTGAATATACCTGGGCTGAAGATTCGCCGCACATGGATGTGCAAGTGCCGTCAGAGGCAGGATGCCGGAAGCGGCCGCCGCATATGGATGTGCCGCCCGAGAGTGGTCGCCGCAAGCGGTCACGGCGTACTGAAACACCAGCGACAATTGATGAACAGGATAAACAGGAAATATTTTACATCGCCTCTTGACGGGATATATCTGTAGTATAGGGCTCTCGGCTTAACCAGGGCCTGTCGAACAAGCGTTGGAAAATTTATAGAAACACCCTTAATATGAAATATATTCAACAATATGGAGTATCTCATGGCTTGGAATGAACCGGGAGGTTCACGGGATAATGACCCGTGGGGTAACCGCAGCAACAAAAATAAAAACTCGCCCCCTGATCTGGATGAAGTCATCCGCAAGCTGCAGAAAAAATTCAGCGGTTTGTTTGGTGGCAAGAGCGGTGGTGGTGGCAGCGGTGATCGCCCGGCAGGGTGGACACCCTCCAGCCCACTGAAACCCATCGGCATTCTGGCGCTGGTGGGTATGCTGATCTGGCTCGCCACAGGAATATACATTGTTGATGAAGGTACACGTGGTGTCGTGACGCGATTTGGTCAATATGTCGACACCACCTTGCCTGGCCCGCATTGGCATATTCCTACGCCTGTTGAAGCGGTACAGAATGTCAATGTCGAGCAGATTCGTACGGTGGAAATTGGCTACCGTTCCGGGGGTGCCGGTGCTCAGGCGAATGCCATCGCTGGTGAAGCGTTAATGCTTACCAAGGACGAAAACATCATTAGCGTCAAATTTGCGGTGCAGTACAAGGTAAAAGACGCGCGTGACTATCTGTTCAACACCCGTGATCCGGATGCGTCACTGCGCCAGGCTACGGAAAGTGCAGTACGTGACGTGGTAGGTAAAAATAATCTGGATTACGTGCTTAAGGAAGGCCGCACTGAAATTGCTGCACGTGCCAGTGAGTTGATTCAGAGTACGCTGGATCGCTACGATGCCGGGCTGCAGGTTACCAGTTTGAACATGCAGGATGCCCAGCCACCGGAAGAAGTGCAGGGTGCTTTTCTTGATGCTGTTAAGTCACGTGAAGATGAGCAGCGCCTGATTAACGAAGCAGAAGCCTACGCTAACGACGTGATCCCCAAGGCGCGTGGTGGTGCAGCACGTCAACTTGAAGAGGCCAATGGTTATAAAGCCCAGGTCGTAGCACAGGCTAAAGGTGAAGCCAGCCGCTTTTCGCAGGTGCTGGTAGAGTATGAAAAAGCCCCCAAGGTCACACGTGACCGCCTCTATCTTGAGTCGATGGAGTCGGTGATGTCTCGGAGCAGCAAGGTTATGGTCGATGTGAAAGGTGGTAATAACATGCTGTATCTGCCGCTGGATCGGATGACGCAACGCCAGACGACGGCCGAGAATCCTGCGGCGGGTGTCATGCAATCGGATCAACTATTGCTGGACAAGCCAGCAACAATACCACAGACAAATGGTCGTGGGAGTGATAGCGCACGTGCGCGGGAGCAACGCTAATGGAACAGAAAAAAGTGATGATTTTGGTGATTGGTCTGATCGCTCTTTTGCTGATCACCGCAGCGTCAGTGTTTACTGTTGCCGAACATCAAAAAGCAGTATTGTTTCGTTTGGGAGAAGTGGTGCGTTCCGACTTTAAGCCGGGTCTGCACTTCAAGGTTCCGATTGTCAACAATGTGCGTAAATTTGATGGACGTATTCTGACGCTGGAAGCCGCGCCTGAGCGTTATCTGACAGCAGAAAAGAAAAACGTCGTGGTCGATTCATTCGTTAAATGGAAAATCAAGGATGTGTCACGTTACTACACCACCATGGGAGGTGATGAAGAGCGTGCCAATGTCCGTTTGGCTCAGATCATCAAAAACGGTTTACGTGATGAGTTTGGCAAACGTACTATTCAGGAAGTGGTTTCAGGCGAGCGCGAACAGATCATGGCGATTCTGTCCACCAACGCTAACAAGCAGGCGCACGAGTTTGGTATAGATGTGGTGGATGTTCGCATCAAGCGTATTGATCTGCCAGAGGAAGTCAGTAGCTCGGTCTATCGGCGTATGGAGGCGGAGCGTTCCCGTGTTGCAAAGGATCTGCGTTCACGTGGTGCGGAAGCCGCTGAGCGGATTCGTGCCGATGCTGATCGCCAACGTGCGGTAATCATTGCTGAAGCCTATCGTGAGGCCGAGCGCATCCGCGGTGAAGGCGATGCCCAGGCATCAGATACCTATGCTCAAGCGTATAAGAAAAATCCGGAATTTTATGCATTTTACCGTAGTATCAATGCATACCGGTCGGCCTTCAAGGATCAAAGTGATATTGTTGTCATTGATCCTGGTTCGGATTTCTTTAAATATTTCAAGAACCCGAACGGGAAGTAGTCGTATCGCAAGATTTTGGTATTATGCTGGATCGGAGGCAATGGAAGGGGTGGCAGGCGCAGGCTTGTCACCCCTTCTGTATTTTATCAATCGGGAGTGCGGAATGTTATGTGGCAAGACTTGTTTGCAGCATTGGCGCTGGTACTGGTCATAGAGGGCATCATGCCTTTTCTTAATCCACAAGGGTGGCGCCAGACCATGTCCAGCATTGCACAAATGGATGACAAGGCATTACGTATTGCTGGATTGGTCAGTATGATCGTGGGCGTTGGGTTGCTATATCTGGCACGTTAAGGCTCGGCATATTGTCCATGCTGGCTGTATGTTTACCGTGAGTGGGTTTTAATGTCGTCATCCCGCAAAAAATGGTTTTTCTTCGGTGTAGTGGTGCTGATTACGACCACACTGGTATTTTATTACCGCTATAGCAAAGTGCTTGCCGTGGAGGCGGTATCTACTCAGCGGGGTGATCTGGTGATTACCGTAACGCCCACGGAAACCGGTACCGTAGATACAGATAAAACCGCGCAAATCAAGGCGGAGATTGCGGCCCGCGTCGTTGAAATCGTGGTGCGGGAGGGCAGAGAGGTAAAAGCAGGCGATATACTGTTGCGTCTTGATGCGGGTGAGGTGCAGGCACGTTTTAATCTGGCGGTATCCGCCATGGCTGCTGCTCAGTCCCGGCTTGATTCGACGCGGATTGCGTTACCTATGGAGAAAGCGCGCACAGCCGCCGGCCTTGCCGAGGCGCAAGCACGTTTTGCTGACGCAAAACAAAAGCATGACAAAAAGAAGCGGCTTTTTGAAAGCCGCCTGATTGCATCAGGAGAGATGGAATCCAGTGAGGCGGAATTCAATGCTACCCAAGCCGCGCTGAATGTGGCACGGGCTAATCTTGAACAGGTCGCCGTACAGGAACAGCAAATTAAAGTTGCCGAGTCTGATGTTAAGCAACAGATGGCGCAATTGCGTGTCGCTGAACTTAATCTCGAACACAGCGTGGTGCGTGCACCACTGAGTGGCACGGTGATGGAATTACCGATAAAACTCGGTGAACTCGTGCAGCCAGGTATCATGGTGGCACGCATCACGCGTCTGGATGGGTTGTATGTCAAAGCACTGGTTGATGAGGTTGATCTTGGCCGATTAGGCATTGGCCAGTCGGCCGAAATTACATTTGATACGGTTCCTGATAAAAAATTTGCGGCCCGGCTATTTGAAATTTCGCCTGGCGTTTCTGTCGAAAAACTCAAAAGCCGCAATGTCACAATCAAATTAAAAATTCTTGATCCCCCGGTTTTTTTGCGGCCTGGCATGTCAGCTGACGTAGAAATTATTGTTGAGACATTGAGAAATGTATTACATATTCCTGCGCAAGCCATTATGACAAAAGACAAGGAGCAGATTGTTTATGTCATTGATGCGGGCAAGGCCGCCAGGCGTGTTGTGGAAACAGGTCGTTCAAACTGGAATTCCACGGAAATTCTCACAGGGTTAAGCGAAAATGAAGTAGTCATTACTTCGCTGGATCAGGAAGGACTCATGCCAGGCGTGCGGGTACAGCAGAAATAAATGATAACAGGTACATCACCGCTCATACAGCTTGCCGGGATTACCAAGGTTTTTGTAACGGGTAGCCTTCATTATGAGGTGCTCAAGAACATTAACCTGCAAGTGCAGCGTGGCGAGTATGTGGCGCTTACAGGTGCATCAGGGTCGGGAAAATCTACACTGCTGAATATCATGGGTTGTTTGGATGTGCCTACCAGCGGACATTATTATCTGGAAAGTGATGAGGTATCTACCAAGACAGATACCGAGCTGGCACACATTCGTAACCGGTTTTTCGGCTTTGTATTTCAATCCTTTAATCTTCTGGGGCGTTACACTGTTGCTGAAAATGTTGCGTTACCGATGGTGTACGGTGGACTGGGGCGCAAGGAGCGACTGGAAAAGGCCAAAGTCCTGCTGGCGCGCGTTGGGCTGGAAAAATTTACGGGTCATTATCCAGCGGAATTATCGGGAGGTATGCAGCAGCGTGTTGCCATTGCGCGTGCTCTGGCGAATAATCCGGCGGTATTGTTTGCAGACGAACCTACCGGTAATCTGGACAGTAAAACCGGCATGGAGATTATTACCTTGTTTGGTCAGCTCAATATGGATGGAACCACGTTGATTGTCGTAACCCATGATGCGCGTGTGGCGCAGCATGCACGTCGAATGCTGGTACTTGCCGATGGTAGCATCATGACTGATCAGACATCGCGTATGGATGTGTCAGTGTCGTCCGGAGAGGCACCTGCATGAATCCCTTTGAACATGTGCGTATTGCACTTGACGCGCTGGCCGCCAGCAAGGTGCGTGCCTTTCTTACCATGCTAGGGGTTATCATTGGTGTGGCATCAGTGATTATGCTGGTGGCAATAGGCGAGGGTGCCAAGACATATATACGTACGGAGTTGATGGGAATCGGTACCAATTTGCTCATTATCGTGCCCGGCAAAACCGAAACCAGTGGTGCGGGACACATGCCCAGCAGTATCCGCAAGTTAACCATCAGTGATATGCGTGCATTGGAAAAACGTACTACGTTAATACGTGTTATGGCAGCAGCGGTAGTGAGTAATGCGGCCGTGAAATACCAGAACCGGTTGCGCAACGTACAGATTGTCGGTACCGACCAGAATTTTGAAGCTGTACGTAACCTGCATGCTGAAATTGGTGCCTTTATTTCCAGGTCTGATGTGGATGCGCGGCGTCGTGTTGCCGTGCTGGGGCGCACAGTACGCACCGAATTATTCGGTGAAACCAATCCATTGGGACGCATGATTAAAATCGGTGAAACCAAATTCCGTGTCATTGGTATTATGGAAAAGAAAGGCGTGACGCTGGGTATGGATATTGATGACCATGTATTTATTCCTGTGGAGACGGCACAGGAAATCTTTGACCAGGACGGTCTGACCAACATTCTTGCCCAGGTCATTAACGAAAGTGAGATTGAGCGGGCCAAGGAACAAATACGTTTGATGCTTACCGAGCGCCATGGTGAGGAAGATTTCACTGTTGTCAGTCAGCAGGCCATGCTCGCCACCATGCAGGGTATTTTAAGTACCTTTACGTATGTGTTGGGGGGTATTGCCAGTATTTCTTTACTGGTGGGGGGAATCGGTATCATGAATATCATGCTGGTTTCAGTACGTGAACGTACCCGTGAGATTGGATTACGCAAGGCGATTGGTGCATCGAAGCGTGACATTCTTCTGCAATTTATCATTGAGTCGGTAGCGTTGTCGGTGGTGGGTGGCATTATCGGAATTTTATTTGGCGCGGGTGTAGCGTATGGTGCGAAGGCTATTTTTCCGGTGATTCCGGTAGATGTGACTGCTTGGTCAGTGACAATGGCATTTACGTTTGCATTTCTGGTGGGCGCTTTTTTCGGTATTTACCCTGCCGTCAAGGCCGCACGGCTTAATCCTATTGAGGCTTTGCGTTATGAATAGCCCGGAAAGTGAGAGTCATTTCCGGCGTTCTGTGTCGAGTGATGCTTGTGTATCCACGCACGGCTCAGGCGCAACGTGCTTGGCAGGCACGTATTTTGACCAATCATGCCGCGCATCACCAAATACCAGAAAGGAGGGGTTAAGCAGGGATTCCTTGGTGTTGTAGCGCAATGGGCGGAGAGCGGTGTCGGTAAGGTGTCCTCCGGCTTCTTCGACGATGCATTGGGCTGCGGCGGTATCCCATTCTGACGTCAATCCCAGGCGTGGATAGATATGGACGGTGCCTTCAGCCACCAGGCAGGATTTCAGTGAGCTGCCTACGCGAATAACCTGACAGTCACCAATGCTGGCAAGAAATTTGTCAAATGAATCACTACGGTGTGATTGACTGCCTGCCACGATCAGCGGTTCATCATCCCATGCCCGCACACTGATTTTTTGCGCCGTGCATGGATGCACAAGTGTCGCGTGAGGCACGATGCCAGGAGCGACCGCCGTGCATGGATGGCGGTTCTTGTCCATCCCTGAACCCACCGCACTTGGGCTTCCTGCCCGGCGCACAAGTGTTGCAGAATATGGAATGTCGGGAGCGGCAGGTGTATTGCCGAGCTCCTGCTTGTAGGCACCCTTACCTTGCCGGGCATAGTAGCACACGCCGGTGACGGGTACATATACGACACCCAGTATGGGTTTGTGATCTTCAATCAAGGCAATGTTTACGGTAAATTCACCGTTGCGTTTTACGAATTCGCGCGTACCATCCAGCGGGTCTACCAGCCAGTAACGGTGCCATGTTACACGTGTGGTATAGGGTACGGCGGTGGACTCTTCCGAGAGTACGGGAATACCGGGGGTCAGTTTTTCCAGGCCCGCAACAATAATGTGATGCGCCGCCATGTCAGCTTCAGTGAGCGGGGAGAGGTCAATTTTTTTAATAACGTTGAAGTCCTGCGCATAGATGTGCATGATGGCATGACCTGCATCGACCGCCAGGGCGATGACAGCATCGAGCAATGCGGCAGTCTCCTTAGCGGTCATTCTTTAGCAACTCCTTCACCATGAACAACGCTGCAATGCTGCGTGCTTCGGTGCAATCATCACATTGCACAAGCTCATTAAGCTGACTTAATTTCCAGGGAACGACTTCGATTTCTTCGGGTTCATCACCCGGTGCGGTGCACGGATACAGGTTTTGCGCGAGTATGATATGAGTCACATGGCTCAAATAGCCGGGCGCGACGGTAAGCGAGGTGATATGTTGCAGGGTGTTGGCAGCGTATCCTACTTCTTCCATGATTTCGCGGTTGGCCGCGTCCAGTATGCTCTCGCCGTGTTCGATGCGGCCTTTGGGCAGGGCAAGTTCATAGCGTTGCACGCCAGCGGCGTATTCCCGAATCAGCAGCACAGTGTCGGTATCAAGCATGGGCACAATGAGCACGGCACCGCGCTCCGAGCCACGCAAACGTTCATATTGCACCACGATGCCGTTGGAAAATTTCAGGTCCAGTTGTTCAACGTGGAATAGACGCGTCTTGACGATAGTCTGTGTTTCTAATATTTGGGGAGGTTTACGCATGTGATGGAGGTGTTAATCCTTGCCCCAGGTCTTGAAACGTTTTTTACAATAACGCAACAATGATTCGTAGCCATCGAAAAACAATTCGAAACCATCTTCGGCAGACGCGTCAAATTCGCAATAGTCATTGGAGTAAGCGCGGCATACTTCGGGCCGGGTTTCATAAATGCCACAGCGCCCGTCCTTTTGCAGGTGATTACAGGTGCTGTTGATCAGCAGGTACCAGCCGTCGGTGTCTTTGTAATACTGCACGCCCTGATGTGAAATCTGCCACAGCATGTGGTCGAAGTCATTCTTGGCGCGGGGTGTGGGCACCCACTGGGTGATATAGGTGCAACACTTGGAATTGGTGCAAAAACCACATTTGGTTTCAGGTGTAATGCCAATGGGATGAATAGGGATGATGCGGGTCATGGTGTATTTTAATCCTCATCATCCATTGGAGGTGGCCAGCCGAGTGCGCGCGCCTTGGTAATGGCGGCATCGTGAATGAGCGTATGACGTGCGCTTACATCCGGTGGTAGATTGCTGACCATGCTGCCATGAGGCGCCCAGGCGGCGATCACTTTTTCGTTTAGCGCAAGTAACTGCTCGCGCGTCCAACCTTTGCAGTCCTGGCTCTCCGGCAGTATGTTGAATACCCAGGCATCCTTGACCAACAGCCCCGTGGGTGTCATGCCGCCATAGGCATCTTCATGCAGGCCAACATAAACATTTTTTTTCATTATGGTTTCCATTTTTACAAATCGGGGATGAGTAATATATTGTTGTCGAGTGCAGTGGACGTTTGCTGCGATTATATCTTGTGATAAACCTCAGCCCCCTGTGCCTTGAACTCCTGTGATTTTTGATCCATGCCTGCCTGCACGGCGGCCTGCTCATCTATACTGAGACTGTTTGCGTAGTCGCGTACATCCTGGGTAATTTTCATGGAGCAGAACTGCGGGCCGCACATCGAGCAGAAGTGGGCGACCTTGGCCGAATCCTTGGGCAGGGTTTCGTCGTGGTATTCACGCGCGCGTTCCGGATCCAGGCCCAGATTAAACTGGTCTTCCCAGCGAAATTCAAAACGTGCCTTGGACAAGGCATTGTCGCGCAGTTGTGCGCCGGGATGGCCCTTGGCCAGATCAGCGGCGTGCGCGGCAATTTTGTAGGTGATGATGCCGGTGCGCACGTCTTCCTTGTTGGGCAGGCCGAGGTGTTCCTTGGGTGTGACATAACACAGCATGGCACAGCCGAACCAGCCGATCATTGCCGCGCCGATGCCGGAAGTGATGTGGTCATAACCGGGCGCAATGTCAGTGGTGAGAGGCCCGAGGGTGTAAAATGGCGCTTCGCCGCATTCACGCAATTGTTTTTCCATATTGACCTTGATCAGGTGCATGGGTACATGCCCCGGCCCTTCAATCATGGTCTGCACATCGTGTTTCCAGGCGATCTGCGTCAGTTCACCGAGGGTTTCCAGTTCGCCAAACTGCGCGGCGTCGTTGGCATCGGCAATTGAGCCGGGACGCAGCCCGTCGCCGAGTGAGAACGACACGTCATAAGCTTTCATGATCTCGCAGATGTCTTCAAAATGAGTATAGAGGAAGTTCTCCTGATGATGTGCCAGGCACCATTTGGCCATGATCGAACCGCCACGCGACACAATGCCGGTGACGCGTTTGGCGGTGAGCGGCACATAGCGCAAGCGTACGCCAGCATGAATGGTAAAGTAATCCACGCCCTGTTCTGCCTGCTCAATGAGTGTGTCGCGAAACAATTCCCAGGTCAGGTCTTCAGCACGGCCATTCACTTTTTCCAGTGCCTGATAGATGGGCACGGTGCCAATGGGGACGGGTGAGTTACGAATGATCCATTCTCGGGTTTCGTGAATGTTTTTACCGGTAGACAAATCCATAACCGTGTCACCACCCCAGCGTGTCGACCACACCATTTTTTCAACTTCTTCCTCAATGGAAGAAGACAGTGCTGAATTACCGATATTCGCGTTAATTTTTACGAGGAAATTGCGGCCAATGATCATTGGCTCAAGTTCTGGGTGGTTAATATTCGCAGGAATAATCGCCCGGCCACGCGCCACTTCTTCGCGCACAAATTCAGGGGTAATCACTGGCGGTATGGCGGCGCCGAAGGACTCGCCTGCGTGCTGTGCCGTTAAACCCTGTGCATGTGCCAGCGCCAGATTCTGGTTTTCACGAATGGCGATATATTCCATTTCCGGCGTGATAATGCCGCGCCGTGCATAATGCATCTGGCTGACATTGGCGCCTGCCTTGGCGCGGCGTGGTTGGCGAATGTGTTCAAAGCGCAAGTGGCCGAGCCTGGGGTCGTGGGCGCGGCGGTGACCAAATTCTGAAGTCAGGCTGGTCAGGATTTCGCTGTCGCCCCGTTCCGCAATCCAGTTCACGCGTAATGCCGGCAACCCGGCACGCAGGTCGATATCGGCATGGGGGTCTGTGTAAGGCCCGGAGGTATCGTAAACATACACGGGCGGATTCTTTTCTGCGCCCAGGTTTACAGGTGTATCAGACAGTGAAATCTGACGCATCGGTACGCGTATATCCGGGCGGCTACCGGTAATGTAAACCTTGTGTGACTGTGGGAAGGGTCGCACCGCATCTTCGCTGACGCGGGCGCTCTGACTTAGAAATTCTTTGGCCAATGTGAATTCAAGTGCGCTCATGTATATTCCTCGCCCTGTGTGGGCTTGTGGCAAGGGCGCAGAAAAACTCATGTAAAGAAGAGCTTCCCTACGCCGGGATTATCCGGATCAGGTTTGAGGGTCTTTCTCAGCGCCCCATCATTCCATGGGGGCACCCCTAGCACGTGTTAGTCAACTCAGCAATATACTGAATTGCTGCAAAAGTTATATTATACTCCAGTGACTTGCAAGTAACACTGGGTATTTGTTGCCTGACGTGGGTAAAGCGCTTACTCTGTAATATAAGTGCTGAACAACGCTGTTCTGGAACTCTTTGGTGCGCGTAATAGAGAAAACGCGGCCATCGCATATAATGGCTCTTTCCTTCATTTTCAAGGCCCTATTGTCCTTGAAAAGGGCGGCCCATCCCGGTGCCGCAGGTAAAGGTAAACCACATAAAATATAGTGTAAAAAATGGTGAATTATGAATATAGAACAAGCCCGTTTTAACATGATTGAGCAACAAATACGCACCTGGGAGGTGCTGGATCAACAGGTGCTGAATTTGATAGGCCAGATGCGCCGTGAGGCGTTTGTGCCGTCACAATACCGGGATCTGGCTTTTGCCGATATCATGGTTCCCTTGGATCATGGCCAGGTGATGATGGAGCCGAAAATGGAAGCGCGTTTGTTGCAGGCCCTCAACATTGCCTCTACCGATGTGATTCTGGAAATCGGTACCGGCAGTGGTTTTTTTACCGCGCTGCTGGCCAAGCTGGGCAAGCACGTCTATAGCGTTGATATCATGCCGGATTTTACCGAAAGC
The DNA here is from genome assembly GCA_023266055.1 of Gammaproteobacteria bacterium. Lineage (GTDB taxonomy): Bacteria > Pseudomonadota > Gammaproteobacteria > Ga007554. Next base: position 61,724 of record JAHFRW010000003.1, read on the forward strand.
GCGCAGCGTCGCCTGACCGAGCACGGCATTCGCAACGTCACACTGGAAACCGGCGATGCGGCCAATGGCTGGGATAAGCATGGCCCCTATGATGTTATTGCCATTACCGGCTCCCTGCCAACCATTCCCGAGGCTTTTGAACGTAGCTTGAGGCCGCACGGCCGCATGGTGGTCATCGCCGGCAAGGGCGCGGCCATGGAAGCGGTTCTGGTCATGCGCGATGGGCGCGAAGGGTGGGGGCGCGAGAGCCTGTTTGAAACCAGCATTCCGGCCTTGTTGCACCTTGATCAACCCCGGTTTGTATTTTGATGCAAATTTTAATATTATTATTTTCTAATATATGTGGAGTGTGGCATGCGTGAGATCAGCGCCCAACAACTCAAGGAACACCTGCAGGCCAGCGTTTCATCCCCTTTATTGCTGGACGTGCGCGAGCCTTGGGAATACCAGATTTGCCACATTGAGGGCGCGCAGTTAATGCCCATGTCGCAAATTCCCCAGACATACAAAACACTCGATCCACAACAGGAAATTGTCGTGATTTGCCATCATGGACGACGCAGCCTTCAGGTCGGTAATTATCTTGAGCGTGCGGGATTTGCGCGCATCGTTAACCTGACGGGCGGTGTCGATGCCTGGGCGCGTGACGTTGACCCGTCAATGCCAACCTATTAAAGGATTAATCATGAAGGCACACTCACTTGTTCTGGCCGTCACGGTGGCGATATCGTCAATGGCGGCGGGGGGAGGCGTTGCGCAGGCAGAAAACCTGCTCGATGTATATCGTCTGGCCCTCGACAGCGACCCGCAGGTAAAGGCGGCTGAAGCTTCGTGGCAAGCCGTGCAGGAAACACGCCAGCAAAGCCGTGCCTTGTTTTACCCGAAAATCAGCCTGGATGGAAATGCCACTCGCAACCGTCAGGAAGTGACCGGCTCTTCCAGCGCATTGTTTCCATCGGACAGCACATTTTACTTCACCAATAAATCACTGGGCCTGAACTTGAACCAGCCGTTATATCATCACGACTACTATGTGCAATTGCGCCAGACCGACGCGCGCATTCGTCAGGCCGAGGCGGAATATCATGCCGCACAACAAGAATTGTTACTGCGGGTTTCAGAGCGTTATTTTGAAGTATTGGCAGAGACCGATACATTGGGGTTCGCGCAAGCTGAAAAACAGGCAATTGCAAGGCAACTGGAGCAGACGCGCCAGCGTTTTGATGTTGGCCTGGTAGCGATTACCGATGTGCATGAAGCACAAGCGCGCTTTGATCTGGCCAGCAGTCAGGAAATTGAAGCACAAACCCGTCTGGCCAGCAGCCGTGAAGCCTTGCGTGAAATTACTGCCATCTTGCCTGCAACACTCAGCGGACTGGCGGATACTGCCGTCCCACTGACATCGCCCGAGCCGCAGAATGTTGAAGCCTGGGTAGACGCCACGCGCAACCAGAACTTTCAGATTATCGCCGCGCAGGCCGCCACCGAAGTGGCATCACACAATATCGAAGCGCAGCGTGCCGGGCATTACCCGACGTTTGATGCCGTGTTGAGTCATGGCTATGGATCGTCGGGCGGTGCATTTGGCAACAGGGAAACACTCGACAGCGCCATTGGCCTGCAGTTAAGTGTGCCGTTGTACAGTGGTGGCGCCGTTAACTCACGAATGCGTGAAGCGCAGCATCGGCTGACGCAAAGCAAAGAAGTGCTGGAGCAGCAACAGCGCACGGCGGTGCGTCAAACCCGTGACAGCTATATGAACGTGCTCGCCAGCATCAGCCGCACCAGCGCCCTGCGACAAGCCACCGTCTCCAGTAAAAGCGCGCTGGATGCCACCCAGGCGGGCGCCGAAGTAGGCACGCGTACCACCGTAGACGTGCTGAATGCGCAGCGTGATGTATACCGCGCGCAACGTGACCTGTCACGCGCACGTTACGACTATGTGCTTAACATGGTGCGCCTGAAGCAGGCGGCAGGCATGTTGTCGCTGGTGGATCTGGAACAGGTGAATGGGTGGTTACAGACTGCGCCATCCATTCCCTGACATTTGATTCGGCGCAACGTCACCCCTGTCGTTACGGTATTCTGCATTCTCCATGTTTCAATCACCTGAAGTGATTGAAACATGCCAGCACCGCCTTGGGCCGTGGAACCTCTGGCACATCAGGGATTTCTTGTGTATTGAAAATATTAAAGATGGTGTGTCATGCCAGTCATCAATCTTCGTAGCAGATTAATATTTCCCGGAGCGTCCTTTTGTTTAAACTGATTGGTGTCATTGCAGGTTATTACTTTCTCGGATTCTTCGGCGGACTTCTTGGTCTCTTGGTGGGTGCGTTTTTTGATCGTGTGCGGGCGTATGGTTCGGGTGCAGTGAATCCGCTGCGGAACGCGATTCGTAAAACCGTTTTCCTTGAAACGGTTTTTATTTCGATGGGCAAGCTTGCCAAAGCCGACTCGCATGTCTCTCAGGATGAAATTGCTCATGTTGAGCTATTCATGCAAAAACTCGGCATGACAGCTGCGCATCGCGCACAGGCGATTGCCCTGTTCAAACGGGGCGCTGAACCCGCGTTTGACATCGAACCCACCATCAAGAAATTCATGCTCATTTGTGGTAACACAAAAGATCTGAAACAGATATTGCTGGTTTATCTGATTGTGACGGCACTGGCAGACGGGCATTTACACCCGGCTGAAGAAGCATTGCTCACCGACATCGCCGGTTATCTGGGTTATGACAGTGCCACGTTCAAGCAGTTGATGGACATGGTAATGAACCAATCCCGCTTTGCCGGAGGGCAGGCCAATTCCGTTACAGAATTGAACGACGCCTACAAGGCGCTGGGTGTGACCCAGGACAGCACCGATCAGGAAATCAAACGTGCTTATCGTAAACTGATCAGCCAATACCACCCCGATAAATTGATGGGGCAAGGCGTCCCGGAAGACATGATCGCCATGGCAACCGAACAGGCCAAGGAAATCCAGTTAGCTTACGATATCATCAAGAAAAACAGGGACGTTTGAGTTATTGATAATGGGTGTTTGCAAGTCCGAAGGGTGTGCATAAGGTCTGGGTTGCTTGCGGTTTCCCGAGGCGCCCGTCAGGGCGAGCGACGCGAAAGCGAGCGGGGTGGGTAAGCCCCGGATAGCCGAGGTTTCCCTGTGTTGTCGGAATGTGTGCGATAGCACCCGTGTAGACAACATGAGGAAACAACGACAGGCGTAGCGGCATTGTGGTCGCCATGGCGCGCTGCGTAGTCGCGTGTTGTGGCGAACGCAGGCCTGTCCGGGCGCCGAAGGCATCCTTGTCGCCGAGCGCAGTCATTTTGGGGACTGGGATGTCCCAAAATGGTTCGCGAGCACGGCGACACACTTTGCATCCTCCCCGTCCTATGAAACGCTACGACCAATTATGCTGGTGGAGAAAACACCCACCTTTGGCGAGCGTAGCGCGCGCACAACAATCCCCTCAAAATCCAAACATATGATCCAGGCTAAATGCCTGGATTTTCGCGTCACTTGTGCCATTAATCAACCCGTGATATCCAAACAAACGACAGGTGGCATCACGAATCATTACATACGCGCCTTCGCTACCGGCACGCTGGCGTAATTCGGCGTCAAACATTTCGCTGTAGCGCCACAGCAGTGAGCCGTTGCAGGCGATGGTAATGCTGCGCTGCGCGACTTCGGTGCCGTGTTTGTCGTACAGTATTAACGTCGTGGTGGAGTGCGGATGCCAGGTGAGTGAGGAGGGGTAGATCAAATGGCATAAGGTGTCGAGTGGCGCCGACCCTAAACGCAGGAACAAACGCGTGCTGAGGCCAGGCGGTGCGCCGACGTAGGATTGTGGTTCGTTCTTATAAGTGATGGGGATGTTGTAGAGGTGTGCGCCAAAGCTGGTTTCAGCACTGTGACCGCTGGCTTTGTGCTCATAGCGAAACAGGCCATGCAGCCAGCCATCTGCCGCGCCGCCATCGCTGAAATCGTAGGTTAATATGGCATGACCATAACCACTGGGAAAGGTGCCGCCGACATTGGTGAGCAGGGTTTCCAGATTAATGGCGATGCTTTCCTTGCGTGGAATGCGGCCAAAGCGGTAGGTGGTGATCTCTTCACCGGAGGCGTCGAACAGGGTGATTGCCAGTGGCAATTCGCTTTGACCACGCGCCATGGGGGTGGGCATGGCGATGCTGCGCCAATGCTCGAGTGGTAATATTGGCGCGGGCAGCATGTAGCCTTTGCCGGTGAGTTTGGTGATGTCGCTGAGACGCGGGTCAATGTTCAAGTCGGTGCGTTCGACGTTGGCGTGTGCAATGCGGCGGCGGCCAGTGCTGTTAATGACTTCATAGCGTGGCCGCACAAAATATTTTCCGGCCTGCACTTCAAGTTGCTCGGGCCAGCGTGCCTTGGGCAACAGGCTGGCAACGTCCAGGGCATGCGTGGCAAACGGTGCAATTTCAGCATCGGTGAACCAGGCGACGTCGTCTGACCCCATTTTGTTGATGCCCACGCCACCTCGCGGAATGGTGACAGGGGTGCTGTTTTGTATCCACAGGATGACACGCTGCTGCTCCTGGGGTGCGGGCAGGCCGGCGTAAAAGTCGGCGGGCCAGGCGTTGGCGTCGTGTGTGCATGACAGCACCGTATCGGCATCGCCATAGGTGTCGAGCGCATATTTTACGACATCGTGGCCGGCCACATGCTGGGCGTGAATGAACAATGAACCGGTGAATTCCGGCAGATTGAAACGTGCGCGCACTTCCTTGCTGTCGATGCGATAGGTGGCAGCGGCCTGCGGCAGGGTTTCCTGCCATTGCGCCAATATTTTACCCTGTTGATCAAACAGGCTTAGCCATAAAACCACTGGCATTTTTGCGCCGTAGCCGTGCCAGTAATTGCAGGAGGCAACCGTGGTGTGCAGGCCGTCTGCATCGCGGAACAATGCAAAGTTGGTGGCGAAGTTGAGTGTGTCGAGATAGTTGCGCTGATGGGTGAGCATTTCACTGGGCAGGCGTATGTCATCGAGCGTGATGACGCTGACGCCTTGCGGAATCAGGTGGCGAATGTGCGTGAGCAGGCGTTCCGCGTCGAACGCGGCGATAAACAGGGTGGTGGCCTTGCAGGTGTTCAGTTCCGTGACGGGTTGTGTGATGCGGCCCAGCACGGTGTGCCCCAGTGATTCCAGACGCTGCACGTAAATGTGTTTAATATCCCACGCGCTGATGTCGTACAGCTCGGCCAGATTGGTCAGGGTGTCGCGTGGGTCATAAATGGCGACGGTGCCTGCCGCTACTATTTTGCTGATCAGCGCCCGGGCTTTTTCGGCCGCCAGAGGATGCACCAATGCCTTATAGAGGCTATTGCCACCTTTGATATTGCTGAATGTGTCGATTTTAAGTGGCATATGCGATCCTTGATAAATGTGCTCGCCCGGTTAATGGGGTACGGCGCGCCGTGCAATCATTATAACCTGACACGCTCGCGGATGGCGCATGCGATGCTGTCTGCGGCATTGAGCGGGGGGTAGTTCCAGGTGTCAAAGGTGCCATCAAGCGGTCTGGCATAGCCCAGTGCATATAGCCGCTGGTGCAGATGTTTGTGTTTGGGGGCCGTGTTGGCGGGCGGGGCGAAGATGTATACGGGCCGTCCGGTGGCACAGGCTTCGGAACACATTGAGGTCGAGTCGCCGGTGACGACCATCACGTCGCTCAATCCCAGAAAGGCAAAAAAGGGATTTTCAGTGTTGTCACGCGTCCAGAGATGGGTGATAACAGGCACGGTGGCTGCGGTGAGGGTGGCGACCAGCGCCTCACTCGCAGCGGCGCCGGTGCGGCGGCTGGTGGTGACCAGCAGTGATCCGCCACTGTCACGCGCCATCCGTAAAATATGCTGGCCAAGCTGTGTTGCGGCGGCGGCATCAAACACCTGTTTGCCTGCCGTGCCGCCGACCAGCACCCCAATGTGCGGGCGCGGCAGATGCGCAAACCGCTCGCGCCACTGTTGCGCATCCTGCTCGATGCGTGCCGCCGTCACGCGGTGCGGCGCACCGAGGGTTTGAATGATGTGGGGTTGCGGTGGCACTTGATCGTGCTCTGGCACAGCCAGCAGATCAAGCGCGCCAATCGGACTGCCCGGCCACATAATGTGTACCAGAAAGGTACGCCCGTGATGGGCGCGTTTAATGTAGCGTGCGATAGGCACCGTGCGGCGACCGGCCGCAATCACCAGATCAGGCCAGGGTGGTTTGATGCCATCACGATACGCGTCCTGTACGCCCAGCAGGGATGCGCCACGAATCAGATTCGGCAAACGCCCCCAGCGGGTATATTCCAGCCGCTTGATTTCAAAGGGGTGCCCCAGGGCTTCCGCTACTCCAATGGCCTGGTTGGCATTGCCGGTGCGGTCGTCCGCCAGCACCCAGATCAGGGGTTGTGAGATGGTTTCAGGCATGGCGTGATCAGGTTAACCGGTCTGGATATGATATTTGGCAGGTTCATGGATAACCGCCTGATCATAAAAAGCCACTTTACTTGCCATCGATACATCCCTTGATAATCACCAGAAGTTTCGCCAGCGCGCCACGATTGTGCTCCACCAGCCGCTGGCCTTGCTCGCCTGTCGTGCGGCGCAGGGTGTCATTCTGCAGGCAGGCAATCACCGCCTCGGCCAGCTCTGCCGGGTTGTTCACCTGACGTGCGGCGCCTGCGTCCAGCAACAGACGGCTGATTTCGGCGAAATTGAACGTGTGCGGGCCGGTGAGCACAGGAATACCCAGCGCCGCCGGCTCCAGCAGATTATGTCCACCGTGGGGGATCAGGCTGCCGCCTACAAACGCGACATCAGACGCCGCATAAAAAATCATCAGTTCGCCCATGCTGTCGCCAATATAAATATCGGTGCTGGAAAGATCGGCATTGCCGGCTTTTTGCTCGCTACGCCGTGTGACATTATAACCCTGCTCGCGGCACAGCGCCGCCACTTTGGCAAAGCGTTCCGGGTGGCGTGGCACCAGCACCAGTAGCGCATCGGGCAGGGTCAAGCGCAGGGTGGCGAATGCGGCAAGCACCTGCTCATCTTCACTGCCTGCCGCACTGGCATGCGTGCTGGCGGCAATCCATACCGGGCGTTGCGCACCCCAGCTGCGGCGCAACGCGGCGGCGTGTTCCCGCACATCAGGCGTGGGCGTAATATCAAACTTGATATTACCGGTAACCGCTACCCGCGCCGGATCGGCGCCCAACGCAATAAAGCGTTGGGCATCTGCCTGCGCCTGTGCCGCGATCACCGTAATCTGCTGGAAAGTGTCGCGTGTGAGCCGGGCAACCCGTTGATATCCCGCAGCGGAACGCACCGAGAGCCGGGCGTTTGCCACTATCACCGGAATACCGCGCTGCTGGCAACCATGAATGAGATTAGGCCACAATTCCGTTTCCATGATAATCGCCACACGCGGGTGGGTACGCTGCAAAAAACGTTGCACCGCACCGGGCAGATCATACGGCGCATATACATGAAATACCGTGTCACCTAAAGCTGCGCGCACCCGCGCTGAGCCGGTGGGCGTCATGGTGGTTACTACCAGCGTCATGTGCGGGTAATGCTGCTGCAAAGCCTTGATGAGCGGCAGTGCCGCCTGTGTTTCACCCACCGATACCGCGTGTACCCATAGTGTCTCACGGGCGTCGATGTGCGGCACCCCCCTCCCAAACCGCTCTGGCCAGCGCCGCCAATACGCAGGCGCACGCAATCCGCGCCAACCCAGGCGCAGCAGCACCAAGGGCGTGAGCAAATACAAAATGAGTGTGTAAAGTAACCTTGACAAGTGTGGGTAAGTATCTCGGAGCGTTGGCCTTTTTGTCCGTGTCATCACGAACGCATGTGAGGGATGCAGGTTTATAACGTGCCGAGCACGATAAATTCCTGACATGCGTTCGCGATGACACGCGTTGAAATGGCAAGTGGAATCAGGAAGGGTATTTTAGGCTGCAACGTGGTAATAAGTCACTCCTTGTGTGAGCAATAGTACCTTATTATGGCATCACAAGGCGCGTAATCTGTAAATCGCTCCCCACGGAGCATCCCCCTCCCGGCAGGGATGCCATATTCGCCAGGGATGGCGATTTTTTTGATGTGGGGGAGGCTATTGGCTGCCTGCTGTTAATGTATTTCATACTATGATATAAATCAATATATTATATATTTTTTATGTGCCGGGTGGTGCTATTTGGTACCGCTTTCCGGGCGTTGAAGAAGTTCGTGTGTGGGACGGCTCAGGGACTTATCGGGTGATCTGCGCAGCCAGGGTGGCAGAGCAGTCTACGTGCTGCACGCTTTCCAGAAGAAAACGCAGGCCACGTCGAGGCGTGATATCGAGATAGCTAAATCCCGATACACTGAAATTATGAGATGCGCTAAATGACAGAGATCGAAACCTTATAACAGCGTGTGGGACACAATTGCCGACATGCCCGAACAAGCCGCCAATCTTCAGGCACGAGCCGAATTGATGCAGCAGATCGCCGTCATCATCAAGGCCAACGACGGGAAGCAAGCCGACGCTGCAACCCATTGCGGCGTCACCCCGCCGCGCATTAACGACCTGTTACGCGGGCGCGTGTCACGGTTCTCCCTCGATGCTCTGGTGAACATCGCCACCGCCCTTGGCCGACGTGTGCATGTTACATTGGACGCGGCTTAAAAACGTTTTGTCATCTCGATCGCAGGGAGAGATGACAGCGCAGTCAGAAGTTCGTTGGCAAATGAGTAGCCGGATGGAATAAAATGAAATCCGCGAGATATGTGCATGGAAACACAGTGTCCCCCGGATTTCATTGCATCTGAGCTATGCTTGCCGCCTCGGCACCTCAGTAACACACCGGTGCATCACCCTTGTTAAGGTTGGGCTTCATTTCATTCAGCCCAACCTACTCAACCGCCGGATGCGGAAAACCGCATGTCCGGTGGTGCGGCGGACGCAATTCCGCCACCTCGATCCGATCCAGGCTTAATTCAATTGGCGTTATCCTGGGCGCTTTACCAAAATCTGGGTTCGGTGGGGCTGCAAAACGTATACAGCTCGCCATTAATTACATCCGTTAGACAAACACTGCCTCTGGTGACTTTAGTGGTAATGGTGTGCTCGAACCTACGTTTGATATCGGCAAACTCTTCGTCACTGATCGGGGTATGCGTTGCGGCCACGCCCTCTGGTTGGTGTTGTTCATTAGCTCCTGTGGCAGAGTCTTTTTGTCCCTTGTCAGGTTCTACTATTTTGCCCGTGGCTACGTTGACGACAATGAAATTGCCTTTACGGGTTTGCAGCAGAGCCTGTTGCGCGTCATATTTCTTGGCAATATCGGCCAGTTTGGCGTAAGGGGTGTGGTGATGTTTCGTCATGCCATCCATGCTGCTGCACGCGGTGAGTACCAATATACTGCCCGTGATGAGTAAAAGACGTTGCATAGTGTGTTCTCCTGTTGTGGTTGATGTGTAGTCTTTGCCAAAGACAGTTGACGGCTCTTGCCCCTAAAACCAGAATGCAACCGTGGCGAATATACTCCTCTCGGGGCGGAAGCGAGCCAGGAGAGGGGTGGGTGTCTCAGTGCTTATGCTTGTATCATGAAAGTTGAATTGTCTGTCGAAGATATTCTGTGCAGTGACGGATACGATGGTTTTGCGGTTCGCGAGGCGATAGCCCGCAGTGAAGTCGACCGTGGTAAAGCGCGAATAGTTGCCGACCACGTTTTGCTGGGTGGAAAAACCCACGTCTTGCGCCACTAAGTTGACTGCTGCCTTACCGATGATGCCGCGTGGATGATGGTAGTTCAGGCCTATTGGCAGATAACGGGTCGTGATCTCCACTGGATTGAGTGCATCGGCTTGGCCTGCGGTAAAAGCCCTGGTGAGGCGTCCAAAGAAATATTCGGTGGAGATATTCCAGCGTGGGTTCAATATTTGATAGAGATAGGCGCGATGCATGGCTTCATTATTAATTTTTGATGTCGTAGCGCCCAGGCTGGATTGGGATGGTTCGGTACTGTCGCGCCACGAGAGTTCAACGCCAGTAAACAGGTTGGGTGAAAGCTGGTGGTCAATGCCGGCACCATAGCGTTTCGCCTTGGTGCCGATGACATCATCGAAGAATTGGTTGAAACCCGCGACCTGGGTGGGTTCAATGGTCTGATTAGTGTGGGTTAGCCGCCGCAAGGTGCGGAACGCAGCGAGCCGTAAGGATGTTTGCTGAGATAGTGTCCATAACAAACCAAACTTTGGATTGAATTGTTTATGAGCATCGGTGGTTGCGAGATTAGTCCTATGATTGAATCGATCGTTATTTAACGTGTCATAAGAGAGGCCTAGTGTCATTTGCAGTTTTGTGTGCGGTGTAAATATATTATAGAAATAAATGTTGTTATCATCTCTATTGCCGCTAGTATTCAGGAGGGTAATCACACGACTGCCAACGGTAAATGAGCGGATGGCACGCACTCGTTGATTTACTTGACCCGCTCCCATAATCAAGGTGCTCGCCCCCAACTTTATGATATCTTGCAACTCTGCATGATAGCCCTCAGTCAAGGCAGTCGAATCGCCGCCTGAGATATTGTGTCTGTCTCGCCGATCATAAGAGGCCGAGCCAATTAAGGTATGCCGCGGTGTAAAGGCATGACGAAAACCCAGGCGTGCGGATTCCTGGTCGAAGTTCTGGCGTAGCAAGGGATCGAAATTGGTCTCACCGAAACGTTGCGTAACATCACCGCCTTCGATCTCACGGCGGCGCCATTCGAATTGTGCGCTGGTGGCGTTGCTCAGGTCGTATTGCAGGAAAGCGTTGTAGATGTTCTGATCGAAATCGTTGTTGGGGCGGTAGCCGTCGGTCTTGTAGCGGAACTGACCGAAGCTGGCGGCAAGATTCCGGTAGTTGCCGAACAGCACGGTTTCGTCGCTGAAGGTGTTGTTGACGCCGCCGCTGAGATTGGCCTGCAACCCCAGGCGGTCGCGTGCGAACAGCGGGGTGAATTCGTTGTAGGCGGCGCGGGTTGGCCCTGAACCTTCGGCTACGAACAGACTCGTTTCGGCCGCGCTTGGGTTGATGGGGCGCGCGTTGATGGGTTGGAACAGTTGCGCTTGCAGTACTTCGCTGACGCGTGCGATTTCATGACGCGGCACCACGGTGTAGGAGTCGGCGAGAAAACGGTGTGCGGAGTAATTGGTGGGGTCGGCACTGAGTGATTTCCAGGCTTCCACCAGCGCCAACTGTTGAAACCCAAGGTCACTATAAATACGCGCCTGGCTGGCGCTGCGTGCAGCGGTGTCGCTGTCTAGTAGCAGGCGTGAACGGTAAACCGCACGGTTGTCATTCAGTTCAATCGACTTCTGTATATCCTGCAACGCTTCCACAGGCCGGTTGGTGCTCTGTTTGAGTATCGCATCATAAAACCACGGGGTGGGATCATTGGGGTCGAGTGTTTTGGCGATGTCGAATTGTGTGGCGGCGAGGTTGTCGCGCTTTTCTTCGTAGTAGGCCTTGCCCATGTAGCTGCGCACCAGCGCATTGTTGGGGTCGAGGGCGGTGGCGATTTCGATTTCTTCGCGTCCGGCGGCAAGGTTGCCATCGCGGATTTTTGCTAATCCCAGACCCAAGCGCGGTAGCGGGTCGGCCTGGTCGAGCAGGATGGCTTGCTCAAAGGCCTGGCGGGCGTTTTTGGTTTTGATCTGGGTGAGGTGGGCAAAGCCCAGCACGCTTTGGGTGCGCGACAGGTTGGGGTTGAGCGTGACCGCCTTGTGAGCCGCTGTCAGCGCGCCGTCGAGATCGCCCATCATCAGCCGCAGTTCGGCAATGCGTGCCCAGGCGAGCGCGTTGTCTGGCTCGGCATCCACGCCTTTTTGTACAGCGTTCAGCGCTTCTGGCAGATTGAAGCCAGCCTGTTGCGCGTAAGACAGCGCCATCCAGGAGCCTGCTGCTTGTGGGGCTTGCACGGTAGCCTGGTTTGCCAGGGTGAGCGCGGTTTCATGCTGGTTTTGCGCCACGGCGATGACGGATTGCAGCGCCAGCGCGATGCCGTCATTGGGCGCGATGGTGAGCGCGGTTTTGATGTCTGCACTGGCTTCATTGACACGGCCAATGTTGAGTAACAACGCAGCGCGATAGATGAAAAACGGTGGTTCGGTAGCGGCCGGGGTGTCGGTGACACTGGCCAAGGCGTTTTGCAGGTCGCTGGTCTGGCTGTATTCTATTGATTTGCGTATGCGGGCCTGCCACGAGGTCTCGTCGCCTTCCTTGAAGTCATCTATTCTGGTAGCTAATATGGGTGGGTAATGCAGTGCCCAGCGCACGGCCTGGCGTTGTTCAGTGGGGTTCACGGAAATGGCGGTGGGGGCTTGTCCGATGCCGACGGTGGTCGCTTCGCCGTTGCGCAGCACGACGTGTCCGCCGGAATTTTCAGCGATGACACGGCCTTCAAAGACAGAGACGGTGGTTTGGTTGGCGGCGGCGTCGACAAAAAATTCGGTGCCATCCACGGCAGCAGTGACGGATGGGCTGTCAATCTCGAATTTTTTCGGGGTGCGGGTTATAACGTTGACTGCACCCTCGAACAATTGCAGCCAGAACGGTTTGTCGGGCTGCGCGGCCGGGAGTGTCAGGGTGGTTTTCTGGTTGAGGCGTAATACGGTGTTGTTGCGCAGTAACAGTGCGGCGCGACTGTGGGTCTGGGTGCGCATTACACTGCCGGGGCACAGGGTTTGATTCAGGGTGATGGTTTGCCAGGTGGTTTCGGGCGGTAAACGGGCTTCTACGCTCCCTTCGCTGGAGACGACTTTGGCGATCCAGTCGGCGCACTCCTTTGGCGCAGCCGGGGTGATTGCTGGCGCAGTCATGGCTGTAATGGGCGCAGTGATGAACAGGCCGCCCGCAACCAATAGCGCCGTATACCTGATGCTGTGCAGATAGGTTATTAAGAGGTTCACACACTTCCTTGGCATGATATTTTTTTGACGCGGTGAGCGTACTTTATGTTTTTTATAATGGCTGATAGCCAAAATTACAGCAGATTATGATTTTTTGCAATGGGGATGTTTAATTAATTCGATGCTCAGGGGGTTAGCGGGAAACGGGCATGATGCCGTGCAGTGTATCAGAGCGGCGCCGGTTCTTCTGCGTGTCGCACAGGTTTAGATAGAATTGCGCCGGGCCATCGGTCGCGTGAATGGCCAGGATGTCCGAGAATCCCTGCATGGCTTCTGTCCATTTTTGATCTTGGAAGGCGGCGAGTGCTTCTGCAAAGCGTTGGCAGAGGCGATGTTGCAACGCATTGGCATGCCGTTCGTGGCAGATGAGTTCATGGATGGTGACCGGTTGGGTTTTACCGGCGAGTGTAAAGGCGCCCAGTTCACGTGTTAAAAAGCCGCCCATGTTGATGAGCACATCATGGGATGCTAATACTTTGGTGCCGAGTTGTTTGTTCAATGTTTGAATGCGGGTAGCGGTGTTGACGATATCGCCCACGGCACGATATTCAAAATGATCTACCGCGCCGACATTGCCGAGCATGATGTTGCCGCTGTGCAGGCCGATGCGTGTGGGCAATTCAGGCCAGTTGACGGTGTGTTCCTGTGATGCGTATGGGCGCCCGGTGGGGCTCTTGTTGAATTGGGCCACTGAGATTTCGATATCCAGCGCGGCTTCACATGCCTGTCGATGCAGCGATGGGTTCGAGTGCGGGTGAGTCCATAATGCCAGCATGCTGTCCCCGATGACGTCGGAAATAATGCCGCCATGCTGGCGTACGGGCGTGAACAGGGCGTGATAGTAGGCATTCATGAGCACGCGTAATTCTTCAGGGGGCAGGGTTTCCGAGAGGGTCGTGTATTTTTCGGCATCGGTGCACAGGCAGACGCCATGCACCAGTTCGCCGGTGGCGGCGGGGGCGGTATTGTCGGCAGACATTTTATCGACGACGGTGGTGGGTATGTAGTAGCTGAATGTGTCACGCAGACGGCGGCGTTCCTTGATGGCGTCGATGTATCGCCACAGCAGGGCGCCTGATAGTGCAATGGGTGCCTGGATTAGCAGAGGCACTGCCAGAGGTAGCCATAGTGCAGTGGTGCTGAACTCATACAGGGAAAACGTCAGGTAGCCACCCACCAGTGTTGCACTGCCCAGCAGGGCAATGGCAATAGGCAGGAGTCGGCACACGACGCCCATGAGCAGCCCCCATATCAGTACAAGCATGATATGCACGGTGAGGCTGGCGGGACGTACCGTGGAATCTGTCAGTAAATTGGCAAAAGCGGTGGCGGCAATTTCTACACCGCTGATGTCCAGGCCGCTGTCGCTCTGCGAAAAGACGGTGTAAAAGCCATCTTTTTGTTCAGGTTGCTGTTGCTCGGAAAAGCCTACGAAAATGGCTTTATCCTTGAAGTTTTGGGTGGATGATAATGCGTGATGGTAGGAGAGGGTGGTGATGGTGTGAGGTGGGCCGTACAAGTTCAAGTAGGGGTGATCGCGTCCAGCATACATATTGATCAGGGCGTGAATCAGAGAGCGATTCGGGCTGGAAGAGGTTGCCAGTATGTTCAGCATTTCTTCTTGCAGGTCGGGGTCTTGATTAAACATGCCGCGCACGGTTTCTATCAGGGATTGCAGGCCATGGCTGCCGGATATGGCGGCTTGGGTAACGGGCAGGCGCGTTTCATGCGTCGGGTTTGCCTGGATCAGCATGGCGCGAAATTCGTCATATGCCGGCAGTGCATAGGCCTGCATGACGGTGGTGGGCAGGGTGGGTGCATCACCCGCGCCGGGTTTGAAGGTCCAGAAACGACTGACGGTGACCGGTACCTTGGGCAGGGGAAACGGTATGGTGGCAAGTGCGTTTTCCGAAAACAACGGCAGGGGAGGCACGCGTCGTTCCAGTGTCATAGATTGCGAGGCGGTTGGCAGGGGCATGATTTCACGTTTCAATGCTTCTACCAGCACGACGTTGCGGGAATTTCGCATGGCCTGGGCCAGGCGCTGGTCATCTGCGGCGAGGCGCGGTTCCTCGAACAACAAATCGAAGGCAATGACACGGGCGCCTTGTTGGGTGAGGTTGTCAATCAGGCGTGCATGATAGTCGCGCGGCCATTTGCCGGGCTGATTGGGCAGGTTAAAGAAGTCGGAGGATTCCTTGTTGATGGTGACAAGTACTACGTCGGGAGGGGGTGTTTGCACGCCGCGCAGGGTGAACAGTTGGCCTAACCCCAGATTTTCTTCCAGCATTGCGCCAAAAGGGGTTAAACTTGCCAGTAGGCCCGTCAGGCTGGTGAGCAGGCCCAGGGCTAATGCCTTGGTGATGCGGTTCATTCCTGTCCTTAATATATGAGCAACACTCACATGATACCTAAAGATACTCTATTAAACACGATGCTGGTGCAAGTCCCCTTGTTTTCCGGGCTCAGTGACGCCGAGTTACAGCCGGTATTAAACCATGCCACCAAAAAAACGGTAGCCAAAAACACCATTATTATTAGTGAGGGTGATCGGTCGGGGTCTTTGTATATTATTTTGAGTGGCCAGGTAAAGGTGTTTTTGCAGGATGAGGAGGGCAAGGAAATCGCCCTGAATTATCATGAGTCGGGCGAATATTTTGGCGAAATGGCGCTGCTTGATGATGAGCCGCGTTCTGCGTCAGTGATGTCCACCGAAAAATCCACCTTTCTGACGATTTCCAAGGAAGACTTCAAGCAGTGTTTATTGAATCACCCGGATATTGCCTTTGGTTTGATTAAGGGGCTGGTGCTGCGATTGCGCCAGCTCACCGAGAATGTCAAGGATCTTGCTTTGACGGATGTGTATGGACGCGTGGTTAAATTGTTGTCCGGGCTGGCGAAACCCCAGGCGGACAAGATGGTGATTGATCACAGTCCGACCCAGCAGGAAATCGCTAACCGGGTGGGGGCATCACGTGAAATGGTGGGGCGTATCCTGCGTGATTTGACGACGGGTGGCTATATCAAGGTGGAAGGCAAAAGCATCATGATTCATAACAAGCTGCCGTCGGGATGGTGAGCGTTTGTTTGTCTGTCAGTGATGTGTGGGTGGTCTGTGTGTGATTGACACGCCTTTTCCGGTCACCCGTTTTCTTGCGCCCCGTTATTGGCTCACCTGGATCGGCATGGGGGCGACATGGCTGTTGGCCCAATTACCTTATCGCTGGCTGATGCGTTTGGGACGTGTGTTGGGTCGGGTGATGGGTGCGCTGCCGGGCGCGCGGCGGCGTATCGCCATGGTTAATCTGGCGCTGTGTTTTCCTGAGTTGACGGCTATTCAGCGTAAAGAACTGCTGCGCAGGCATTTTGAGTCGCTGGGTATGGGGTTGATGGAAACAGCGTTGTGCTGGTGGGCGTCGCCGGCGCGACTACGTTCATTACTGACGCAGGTGCGGGGTCTGGAGCATCTGGAACAGGCATTGGGCCAGGGTAATAAAGAGGGCCGGGGGGCGATATTGCTGGTCGCGCATTTCACGACCATGGAGATGGCGGGCACATTGCTGTCTACCCAGTTTGCGTTACATGTGACGTATCGGCAGCACAAAAACGCGCTGTTTGAAGAGGTCATGCGACGTGCGCGTCTGGCGCATCGTGACGTTGTGCTTATTGAGCATGGCAATATTCGCAGTATGTTACGCACGCTGAAAAACAATAACGTGTTGTGGTATGCCCCTGATCAGAATTATGCGGGTAAACACAGCACGTTTGCGCCGTTTTTTGGTATAGCGGCGTCTACCATGACAGCCACTGCCGAAATGGCGCGCCTCAGTGGCGCACCCATTATTCCGTTATTTCCGGAGCGACTGCCGGATGGTAGCGGTTATCGCATTACCCTGCAACCTGCGCTCGAAGGATTCCCGGTCGGAGATGCCGAGCGCGATGCGGCGCGCATCAATGCGTTGTTTGAGAGCCAGGTGCGGCATATTCCGGAGCAGTATTTGTGGGTGCATCGGCGCTTCAAAACACGGCCATCGGGTGAAGGTTCGGTTTATATTCAATGACTGTTTAATAACGCTTAGAGCCTGTTCAATATCTCGCTGAAGGGTGCATCGCGGCGTTAAAAGTGCCCTCAAAATGCTCATGTACTTCGTGTACACTCCGCTTTTTCGGTCACTTTTGCCTTGCCCTACATCCCTTGATCGAGATATTGAATAGGCTCTTAGTGATGCCCGTCACTTTTTTCCGGGTCGGGTTTGGGCGGGATGAGTGGATCGCCGTGTTGTTGTATCTGATGGTGTTCGTAAAGCTTGGCATATTTCAGGAAAACGTAAAACGCACCCACGACGGCGGTAATGAATCCTGCCCAGCCATTCAGAAAGTTGCGTTTGAAGAGGTAGGTGCGGAGAAAATACAGTGGAGGATAAAATACCAGAATCCAGGGGTTGGCACGCGCACCCTTGGTAATTTTTTGTTGTGCCATGCCCGTGGAATATTTATTGGTCTTTTCCACTTTCAGGTGGATGCTGGTTTCGCCATAGTGATAAAATGGCAGGTCAACGCGTTTGATGACGCCATCGACTTCCGGGCTTTCGTGAATCGGGACGGTGCTGATTTTACCTTTGGTTTTGTCGAACAACCGCAGAAAATAATTGAGGCGTACCCCGGAATGATTCATGCGCCAGAATAACTGCTCCAGGCGAGGAAATTCGTAACCACCGACGCCAGCATTTGCCGGGATTTCACGGGTAAGCAGGCGTTTGATTTCTTCCTGCAGGGCTGGAGAGAGGGCTTCATCGGAGTCGAGCAGTAACACCCAGCGATAAGTGGTGTGATCCAGCGCCATTTGTTTTTGTTTACTGTAACCCATGAAGGGATGTTGAAAGATGCGACAGCCATAGTGTTGGGCGATTTCCAGAGTGGCATCATTGCTCAGGGAATCCAGCACGATGATTTCATCCGCCCACCTGACGCTCTCCAGACACGTGGCCAGCGTGCGCTGATTGTTATAGGTGGTGACGAAAACAGAAATTTTTTCCAAAGGGAGCGGACATCCTGGTAATGTTGGCTGGGGCGTGGAACGCCACCCTGTGGTCATGATAAGTCAAATCAGGAATAAGTCAAAATAAATGAACGTGAATGAACGGCATATTGCAATTTTGCTGTCTCATCGTGAAATATATCAGGCCGACGGTGCGGGTGCCGTCACCTCATGTGTGCGTGACATGGCGGTATGCAGCCGATACCGTGAACGCATTGTGGTGATGGGTGATCCGGTGTCGACGCCCTTTGCTGAAACCCGGTTTTTGCCAGTGACCAAGGCGGCGTGGTGGTATGGACGACGTACTGCCCGTTATGCGCAGGGCGCAGCCAGCGCGATACGTGATCTTGCTCCGGCATTGGTTGAGGTGCATAACCGGCCTTCCTATATCGAGCGGCTTAAAAAAGTGGTGCCTCACATACCTGTACTGTTGTATCTGCATAATGATCCCCAGAGTATGCGGGGCTTCAAAACACCGGCGGAACGGTTGCGGGTGCTGCAGCACGTGGCGGCCGTGGTGTGTGTGAGTGGCCATATTCGTGGGCGTCTACTCGATGGCTTGGCTGCTCAGGCTCTGGATCAAGGGTTGGCGAGCAAGGTGCATGTGGTGTTGAATGGCGTGGATACTGCGATGATTGCGCCATGCAGTAACCAGCCACGCCGCAAAGAGATTTTATTTGTAGGGCGTTTGATTCCAGAGAAAGGCAGTTTGTTGTTTGCGCAGGCTGCCGTGTTGGCGCGTGCGCAATTGCCAGATTGGCGTTTTGTCATGATTGGCGCGTGGGGTTTCACTAATAACGAATCTCCCAGGGAATACGAAAGGCAGGTGATTGCCGAAATGCAGAAGCTGGGTGATCAGGGTGAAATGACCGGCTATTTGCCGCGTCGGGAAGCATTGCATCGTTTGTCCAGTGCGGCCATGTCGGTGATACCGTCGCTGTGGGAAGAACCCTGCTCACTGGCGGTGATTGAGGCGATGGCCGCCGGGTGCGCGGTGATTGCCGCGCGTCGGGGCGGGTCGCCGGAGCTGATAGGGGATGCTGGAGTGCTGGTTGATCAGGACGACCCAGCGCAATTTGCCGAGCGAATGGTGCAACTGGCGTTGAATCCACCCGTTTTGGAGCATTGGCAGCATCGTGCCCGAGCGCGGGCATCGCAAAGTCTGGATATTCATCATGCCAGTGCGGCTCTGGATGCCGTGCGTGAGAAATATGCCGGTTAAGCGTTGTTTGGTGCGGAATTTGCTTGGCCGCTTTGTTATACTATATAACATCAAATCATGGTCACAATATAACCTGCCTGATGCACGCTAATTTCGAAAAGTATTCACTGTTGACAGCGCGTGTGCTGACAGTGGCTATTCCATTACTGTTGGTGACCGGGCGTGCGGCGGCCGATGTGGCGATTTTTCTGGTGGCGCTGCTGTTTCTGGTGCGCAGTATCATCGTCAGGGACGGGTCATGGTTGCGCGCAACCTGGGTGCGCATTGGCCTTGCGTTGTGGTTGTGGATGCTGTTGATCAGTATTTTTGCATTTGATGTACGCCTGTCCTATGTTCAGGCGACACCGTGGCTGCGGTTTTTGTTGTTTGCGGTGGCGCTGGAAGCGTGGGTGCTGAACGCGGTCTGGATGCGCCGTCTGGTGATCAGTGCCACTACCATGCTGGTATTTGTGGCGGTGGACGCATGGTGGCAATATTTTACCGGCTTTGATTTCTTTAACCACCCACGTCCTTCCGATACACGGCTCACCGGTCCTTTCGATGATTTGCGCGTGGGTACGTACCTTGTAAAGCTGATGTTTCCTGCCTTGCTTGGCTTTGCGGCATGGCACGCAGGAAAAAACACCAGCGCTAGCTTCAAACTGTTTT
The DNA here is from genome assembly GCA_023266055.1 of Gammaproteobacteria bacterium. Taxonomy (GTDB): domain Bacteria; phylum Pseudomonadota; class Gammaproteobacteria; family Ga007554. The sequence continues at coordinate 81,610 of JAHFRW010000003.1, forward strand.
TGGGGGGGAGTGCGCTGCTGGTTATTGGCGCCGTATTTGTCAGTGGTGAGCGCATGGCCTTTTTGCTGCTGATGCTTGGTCTATGTTTGGCGGCAGTGTTACAAAAAGGTGCATTGCGCGCTGCGGTGGCGGGTGTGCTGGTGCTGGGGGCGGTGGGTGTGGGTGGAGTGGCGGTGATGGATCGTGCCATGCTGGAGCGGCAATTCATGTCGGTTGTCGCTACGCTCTCTGTGTTTCGTGATAGCCCCTATGGTGAGTTGTGGCGTAGCGCCCTGCATCTGGGCAGCGAGCGACTTTTGACGGGGGTTGGCATGAAGAATTTTCGCGTGGCGTGTGATAACCCGGAAATTGGTCTGCCTGTGGAAGTAGAGTTGCGCTGTGGTACGCACCCCCATAATCTTTATCTGGAGTGGTTTGCCGAGTCGGGTATCCCGGGTCTGATATTATTTCTCTCCATGCTTGCGGCGCTGGCCGGGCGTCTGTGGCGAGGCTGGCAGACGGAGTCCAGCCGTGCGTGGATGCTTGGCCCGATGATTGCGGCGATTATTCAACTGTGGCCGATTGCCACCACGGCCAGTTTTTTCTCCAACTGGAGTGGTGTGTTGATATGGCTGGCGATAGGCTGGACATTGGCGGCGGCACGGGTAGGACAACAACAGGAAAGTGTGGCGCGTGATAGTGTTTCTGTCAGGGCAACCGATGTTGTGTCACCTGTGACGATGCGGTGATTGTGCTGTTCTGTTCTCCACGGCGTGACCTGATCATATAAAAATATGACCCTCAAAATTACCCAGTTGATGATCTCAAAAGGTTTTGGTGGTGCGGAGCGCCTCTTTATCGACATGTCTGTGGCGCTTGCAGACGCGGGTATCCAGGTGCAGGCGATTTGCCACAGGGATTTTGTAAAACAATCGGCATTGCAGCATCCCAATATCATACTGGCGCCGGTTCATGTGCGTGGTGCATGGGACATTTTTTCGGCGCGGCATATTACCCACGCCATCCGTGATTTTCAACCTTCAGTGATTCATTCTCATCTGGCACGCGGCGCGTGGTTTGCAGGCCGGGCGGCACGTACGCTGAGGATACCCCTGGCGATTAATCTGCATAATTATGTGAAGCTCAAGTATTATCGTGATGCCACCCTGTTTGTACCGGGTACTGAAGATCAAAAACAGTATTTGATCCAGCACGGTATTGCCGCACGCCAGATACAGGTTATTCCGCATTTTTCCCTGTTAAATCCCGTCGATCAATTGCGCGTGAGTGATGATGCATGCCCGATATTCGTCAGTTATGGGCGCATGGTCAAAAAGAAAGGTTTTGAGGTGTTGCTGCAGGCGTTCAAAATGATGCTTGACCGCGGCCTGAACGCACGTTTGATTATTGGCGGTGACGGCCCGGAGCGGGCGACGTTGCGGGCACTGGTGCAGCATTTGGGTCTTGCTGCATCGGTGGAGTTTTCGGGTTGGGTTGATGACGTTGCGGCGTTTCTGGATAGGGGCGATATTTTTGTGCTGCCATCACTGGATGAACCCTTTGGTATTGTCGTGCTGGAAGCCATGGCGCGTGGTAAAACCATTATTTCCACGCGCACAAAAGGCCCTGTCGAGGTGCTCAATGAACGTATGGCGTATTTTGCGGAGGTGGGTGATGTGACGTCCCTTGCCCACGCCATGTCGGCCGTGCTGAGTGACAAGCAGGCGAGTGCAGACAAGGCGGCTTCTGCATTGGCCAGTTATCGTAGTGATTATTCCCGTCAGGCAGTGGTACCGAAGTTTATTGACTTATATACGCGTCTGGCACTCGGCGCTGGCCAAAATTAGTCTGATTTACTGCGCCATTGATTCATACAGGTTCAGTGTGTCGTCGAGCATTTTTTTGAGTGGGAAGGGGTGATTGCCGTGAGCCAGTGGGGTCACCGTGGCCTTGGAGTCGATAAACTGCCTCACCTTGTGAGTGAGACCATCAAGATCGTTGATGGCGACGCGACCTTCTGGGAACACAGCACTTAACACTTCACCCACACCACCGTGATCGTAACCGATTACCGGAATTCCCAGACTCAACGCTTCCAGAACCGTACGGCCAAAAGACTCTGGCTTTGATGAGAGTGATAATACGACATTTGAGACGGTGTAGATTTCGCGTACATCATTTCTGTAGCCGGTAAAAATAATATTATCCAGGCCTTTTTTCTGTGCAAGTTGCATGATCTCATCGGCGTACTTGGTGTACTGCGCTCCGGTATCTCCCACCACCAGACCGTAAACATTGATGCCTTGTAACTTAAGGCGCACCATTAATTCGATAAAATCTTCATGCCCTTTTAATCGTGTCAATCGTCCCGGCAGGGTAATGACAGTGCTATCGAGCAACTGTGGATATTGTGCGTACCAATGGTGCAGCCATTGGTTGCTTGCCTGGTAGTCATAGGGAAACGCCTGGCTGTCGATGCCACGGTAAATAACCTGAATTTTTTGCGCATCAAGGCGTGGGTAATGATTTATCAGGTAATGTTTAATGGTGTGGGACACTGCAATGACACGTTCACCCCGGGTCATGACAGAGCTGTAAAAATTAACCGAGTATTGTCCGTGTGCAGTGGTGATGAAATGCGGGCGTCGGTTTTTGTTCATGCCGCGCCAGGCCAGCCAGGCGATCCATGCCGGCATACGTGAGCGGGCATGTAGAATGTCGACGTGCTGATGTTTAAGAAGGCGTCGCAAACGCAGCGCCAGTGGCAGATTCAGGAGAGATTTTTGTCCGATGGGCCAGGTAATGTGTTCGCTGCCGATGGCTTTCAACGCAGATACCATGCGGCCACCTCCGGAAATGACGATGGAACGATGGCCGCGTTGTACCAGTGCAGTGGCGACTTCCAGTGTGCCTCGTTCAACACCTCCGCCTTCCATGGCGGGTAACACCTGTACAATGGTTAGCTTGCGCCTGTGCGTGTCATGTGTGTGGGAAGAATTAATATGTTCAGCCTCGCAGGATATAATCTGCACCGCAATACGGGCACTTCGCCTTGCCGGTGGCTTCAATTGCCAGATAGACACGCGGATGGGAGTTCCACAACGTCATGCTGTCAGTGGGGCAATGCAGTGGCAAGTCGGCATGCGCTACTTCATAGATATGATGTGTATTGGTGTCCGTAGACTTTGTTGTGGAACGATTGTGTGTCGTCATGAATTATATTCTCCGTAAGATACTTATGCCAGTATATGCCGCGCTACACTAATGTGAGCCATTCAGGGTGCTCGGCACGACGGCCATGCACCTGATCAAAGTAAAGGGTTTGCAGGCGCTCGGTCAGCGCACCGCGCCGACCTTTACCAATGGCACGTCCATCCACTTCACGAATGGGTGTCACTTCGGCGGCCGTACCTGTGAAGAACGCTTCATCCGCCACATAGACTTCGTCACGGGTAATGCGTCTTTCATGCACACTCAGGCCCAACTCTGCGGCGAGGGTGAAAATGGTATTGCGTGTAATGCCATCCAGCGCAGAGGTTAATTCGGGTGTATAAATCACGTTATCGCGCACGATAAAAATGTTTTCGCTGCTGCCTTCTGCCACAAAACCGTCAATGTCAAGTAACAAGGCTTCGTCACAGCCACAGGCCAGCGCTTCACGCAGTGCCAGCATCGAGTTGATGTAATTACCGTTGGCCTTGGCCTTGCACATGGTAATGTTGGGATGGTGGCGTGTATAGGATGAGGTTTTGACGCGTAATCCTTTTTCCATGTTTTCGGCGCCGAGATACGAACCCCACGGCCAGGCGGCAATCATCACATGTACTTTAAGGTTGTCGGCGCGCAGCCCCATGCCTTCTGCACCATAAAAACACATGGGGCGAATGTAACCCGCGTCCATATGATTTTCACGTACGGCAGCACGCGTCGCGTCGGTGATAATATCCTTGCTGTACGGCATGGACATACCCATGATATGTGCAGAGCGGAACAGGCGATCAACATGCGCTTGCAGGCGGAAAATTGCGGTGCCTTTATCGGTCGCGTAGGCGCGCACGCCCTCGAACACACCCATGCCGTAGTGCAGGGTATGGGTCAGTACGTGAACTTTTGCATCACGCCAGGGGACGAGTTGCCCATCCATCCAGATCACGCCATCGCGATCAGCCATTGTCATGCCAGGTATTCCTCACGTTATTAGTACTGATTTATGTGTCCATTATTGTACGCCACAGACGGATCACGGTCGCGCGTTCATCGCGAAACGCGGTGTCGCTGACCTGCCCGGGTTCTTCCTGCAAGGTGAGGCGGTGCAGCGTAGACCGGTAGGCCTGATAGGCGTTGCCGAGTCGTTGTACATCCTGTTCCGGCATCAATCCGGTTTCACTAACGCCTTGTAACTGGCGGATATTGTCCGTAAATCGCGACAACACCGGATGCTCGCAAGTCCAAGCCAAAACACCATATTGAACCATAAATTCGATGTCGACGATACCACCCTGCTGCTGTTTCAGGTCAAAATATCCTGCCTGATGCACACCCAGTTCGGCGCGCATACGTTCACGCATGTCGCGTACTTCGTTGCGTAAAATGATCGGATCGCGGTGGCGCGCCAGGATTTCATGGCGTAATTCACGGAAAGAGGTGGCTATGGACGTGCTCCCGGCCACGGCGCGAGCGCGTACCAGCGCCTGATGCTCCCAGGTCCAGGCGGCCTGCCGCTGGTAGTCGGCATAGGCAGTGATGCCGCTGACCAGCAGGCCGGAGGCACCGCTGGGGCGCAAACGCATATCGACTTCGTACAGCATGCCTGACGGTGTGTGCGCATCCAGAATATGAATAATACGCTGGCCGAGACGGGCAAAAAAAACGGCATTGTCGATGATTTTCGGTCCGCTGGTCTGAGGTTGCTCACCCGTACTGTCATGGAGAAATACCAGGTCAAGATCCGAGCCATAGCTCAGTTCGATGCCGCCCAGTTTGCCATAGCCAATGATGGCAAAACCTGCGTCATGTGTTATGCCATCCCGCGTATACTGTGGTGTGCCATGGCGTGCGACAAGGTGGTTCCATGCCAGCCGTAATGCCTGTGCAATGACCACTTCGGCAATGTCGGTAAGATGATCGCTGACAATCATCAACGGTAAAACACCCGCGACATCGGCGGCGGCGATACGTAATACGGCGGCTTGCTTGAATTGGCGCAACATTTCCATGTGTTGTTCCAGGTCGTCGTCGGCAATGGCATTCAGTCGCTCTGCAAGATCATGTTCCAGTGCATCACGGTCCAGGGGTGCATAGAGGGTGCGGGGATCAAGCAATTCATCGAGCAACACCGGGTGGCGTGCCAGCAGGCGCGTGAGCCATGGACTGGCGGCACACAGCTTGACCAGTTGCGACAAGGCCAGCGGATTTTCCGCCAGCAGTGCCAGATACGCCGTACGGCGGGCAATGGCTTCCAGCAGTTGCGTGAGACGTAACAGGGTCGTCGTGGGGTGGGATGTTGAGCTGATCGCACCCAGCAGCAGTGGCATCAGGCGATCCATGCGCGCACGGCCCTGATGTCTCAGGGCGCGATAGGTGTGGCTGTCACGCAGGCGCAGGCACAAACGCCAGGCCTCGGTAGGGTCGTCAAAACCCGTGGCGGCAAGGGTGGTCTGCGCCTGCGTTTCGGCAAGACTTCCTTGCCAGAGGGCGCTCAGGTCAGGTTCATCAGAAGTTGTGGATTGATCGTGCGTTTGGGGTGCAACAAATACCTGATCAAAGTATTCCTGTACGCGCCGGGTGTGCTGGTTGAGCGCCTGTGAAAAACATTCCCAGCCATCATCGTTGCCGGCATACCCCATGGCTAACGCGAGTTGGGCGCGTGGTATGGGTTCGACGGGCAGGCTATGCGTTTGCTGATCCGCCAGTTCCTGCAGGCGATTTTCGGCGCGGCGCAGGAAAATATAGGCTTCACGCAGGTCGCGAGTGACATAGTGCGGTAAATGATTACGCTGTGTGAGCTGCTCCAGCGTGCGCAGAATCTGCCGTGATTGTAATGCGGGTTCACGTCCGCCACGAATTAACTGAAAGGCCTGGCCAATGAATTCGATCTCACGGATGCCCCCTGGGCCGAGTTTGATGTTACCGTGCAATCCTTTGCGTTCTACCTCACGGCGTATCATTTCCTTCATGTCGCGCAAGGCTTCGAACGTACCATAGTCCAGATAGCGACGATAGACAAACGGCCGTAACCGTTGCAATGCCTGTTCGCCCATAGCCACATCTCCGGCGACCGCACGTGCCTTGATGAACGCATAACGCTCCCATTCCCGGCCATGGGTTTGATAATATTCTTCCAGCGCGTCGAAGCTGACCGCCAGCGGGCCGCTCTCACCATAAGGCCGCAAGCGCATATCCACCCGGAACACAAAGCCCTCGGCCGTGATATCGCTCATGGCAGTGATCAGGCGTTGACCCAAGCGTGTGAAATATTCCTGATTGCTCAGGTGACGTGGGCCATCAGCCTGGCCGTCTTCGGGGTAAGTGAAGATGAGGTCAATATCGGACGAAAAATTCAGCTCACTTCCACCCAGTTTGCCCATGCCCAGCACGACCAGATGTTGCGGTTTACCATCACCATCCCGTGCCGTACCCTGTTCTGCACACAGCCATTCGTGCAGACATTGTACAGCCGCGTCCAGACAGGCATCAGCCAGTCCCGACAGTTCGTGCAGTGTTTCATTAAGGTCGGCGTCACCTGCCAGATCCCGCCAGGCAATACGCACCTTTTCGCGGCGTATGGCGTGGCGCAGCGCGATACCCAGCGTGTGTTCATTGCTGACGTGGCTGAGTGCCTGGGCACATTTTTCGCGGTATTCATTGGGCAGGTAAGCGCGTTGCAAATCGCCACTGCGCAATAAATCATCGAGCATTTTTGGGTAACGCGTACACTGTTCGGCGAGCCAGTCGCTACATGCCCATACAATGTCAATTTTATCAGGTAATTCAGTGAATTGTATTCCTTCTTTGGCCGCTGATCCCGCCAGATTTATCCAGTAATTCTGTACCTGGATTTTGAGTGTATCGGGGAGAGCCGCAGACAATTCAGCGAGAAAAGGGTAAGGAGGTGACGTCATGGGGTCATTCTCGCACTCCTGATGCCCATACCTCAAGCTGTTTGGTTTTTTTGCCGATATTGATTGCATAACCAGGTTTTTTTAAAAATGATTGCACAGGATACATCAGGAGAAATTACGGATGGAGTTTAAGGATTTCTTGAAGATCATGGTCATGAAAGACGGATCAGACCTCTATCTGACCACGGGTGCGCCGCCTACCCTGAAAGTTCATGGCATGCTTACACAGTTGATGCCCACCGCAATGGAGCCAGGTCTCGTCAAGAGCATTGCTTACAAAGTAATGGATAAGGAACAGATTACTGCGTTTGAGACCAAACCTGAAATGAATCTGGCCATTTCTGAGCCGGGTGTGGGGCGTTTTCGTGTCAATATTTTCAAGCAGCGTAATCAGGTTGCCATGGTGATACGTAACATCAAGTTACAGATACCGGACATGAATTCATTGAACCTGCCACCGATCCTGGCAAAAATCATCATGCAAAAGCGTGGATTGATCCTGTTTGTGGGGGGGACTGGCTCAGGCAAGTCCACCTCGCTGGCATCGTTGATTGATCACCGCAACACGCATAGCGCCGGTCACATCATTACCATCGAAGACCCCGTAGAGTTTGTGCACAAGCATAAAAAATCCATCATTAATCAGCGTGAAGTGGGTCTGGATACTGACAGCTACGAAGACGCCTTGAAGAACACCCTGCGTCAGGCGCCGGATGTGATTCTGATCGGGGAAATTCGTGAGCGCGAAACCATGGAGCATGCGATTGCATTTGCCGAAACCGGTCACTTGGCAATATCTACATTGCATGCCAATAATGCCAACCAGGCATTGGATCGCATTATCAATTTTTTCCCTGAAGAGCGGCGTACCCAGTTGCTGATGGATTTGTCATTAAATATCCGCGCCATTATTTCACAACGGTTGATTCCAACGATTGATGGTAAACGTATTGTCGCGGTAGAAATATTACTGGGCACGCCATTGGTGTGTGACCTGATTCTCAAGGGTGAAATGCACAAAATCAAGGACGTTATGCAGAAATCCGAGAATATCGGCATGCAGACATTCGATGCGGCGTTGTACCATATTTATAAGGCGGGTCACATTACAATGGACGAAGCATTACGTAATGCCGATTCGCAGAATAACCTGCGTCTGCGCATTAATCTGGAAGAAAAACAGGCGGGCAAACAAACAGATGAAGCTTCCTTTAGTCTTGCAGCGGACGTTGAGGAAACGGAAGTCGCCGCCAAGAGTACGCCTTCGGGGTTGTCGTTGACGTTGGAGTAAAAATCAAAAAAAGTATCAGGCATAAAAAAGCCCCACCATCACTGGTGGGGCTTCCTGTTTGCAGCGTGTTATGACGCAGCAGGATCAGGCTTACATCATGCCCATATCACCCATGCCGCCCATACCGCCACCGCCTGCAGATGCTTTATCATCTTTTGGCAGTTCGGCAATCATGGCTTCGGTGGTGATCATCAGCCCGGACACGGACGCGGCATTCTGCAATGCCGAGCGTGTTACCTTGGTTGGGTCGAGGATACCCATGTCGATCATGTCGCCGTACTCACCGGTTGCGGCATTGTAACCATAATTGGTTTTGCCTGCAGCCACTTTGTCGAGTACTACGGAAGCTTCGCCGCCAGCATTGGCAACGATCTGGCGTAATGGCTCTTCCATGGAACGGCGTGCAATTGCAATGCCCACGTCCTGGTCGTGATTGTCACCCTTGAGGCTCTTGATGGCAACAATGGCACGAATCAGTGCCACACCACCGCCAGGTACCACGCCTTCTTCAACAGCAGCGCGGGTCGCGTGCAGCGCATCTTCTACGCGTGCTTTTTTCTCTTTCATTTCCATTTCGGTAGCAGCACCTACTTTGATCACGGCAACACCGCCTGCCAGTTTGGCAACGCGTTCCTGCAGTTTTTCGCGGTCATAGTCGGAGCTGGTGTCTTCGATCTGGGCACGAACCTGTTTGACGCGTGCTTCGATGTCTTCACGCTTGCCAAAGCCATCAATGATGGTGGAGTTGTCTTTGGTAACGAGAATGCGCTTGGCACGGCCCAAATCTTTCAGGGTTGCTTTTTCCAGGGTCAGACCCAGTTCTTCGGCAATCAATGTTGCGCCGGTGAGAATGGCGATATCTTGCAGCATGGCCTTGCGACGGTCACCAAAACCGGGTGCCTTGACGGCGCAGACTTTAACGATACCACGAATGTTGTTGACCACCAGGGTTGCCAGTGCTTCGCCTTCAACATCTTCAGCAATGATGAACAATTGCTTGCCAGCTTTGGCAACGCCTTCAAGAATTGGCAGCATTTCGCGGATGTTGGAGATCTTCTTGTCGTACACCAGGATCAGCGCGTCTTCGATTTCAGCGCTCATGTTCTGCTGATTGTTGATGAAGTAAGGGGACAGGTAACCACGATCAAACTGCATGCCTTCTACAACATCCAGTTCGTTTTCCAGGCCAGAGCCTTCTTCCACGGTGATTACGCCTTCTTTACCAACCTTGGCCATGGCATCGGCAATGATGCGACCGATAGCTTCGTCGGCATTGGCAGAGATCGTGCCCACTTGAGCAATGGATTTATCATCGGTGCACGGCTTGGAGATTTTTTTAAGTTCGGTGACCGCAGCGATTACCGCCTTGTCGATACCGCGCTTCAAATCCATGGGGTTCATGCCGGAAGCAACGGCTTTCATGCCTTCACGCAGAATGGCCTGGGCCAGCACGGTGGCGGTGGTGGTGCCGTCACCCGCGATGTCGGAAGTCTGTGAAGCTACTTCCTTTACCATCTGTGCGCCCATGTTTTCAAACTTGTCTTCGAGTTCAATTTCCTTGGCTACCGATACACCATCTTTGGTGATGGTGGGGGCGCCGAAGCTTTTCTCCAGAACCACGTTACGGCCCTTGGGTCCCAGGGTTACTTTTACGGCGTTGGCCAGAATATTTACGCCGCGTACCATACGTACACGGGCATCATCACCAAATTTTACGTCTTTAGCTGCCATGTCTTTAATTCCTCTTGGTATGTTCAGTTGTACTTTGCTGAAATTTAGCCTTCGATAATGCCGATGATGTCTTCTTCGCGCATGACCAGCAGATCTTCGCCATCGACCTTGACTTCATTGCCGGAATATTTGCCGAACAATACCTTGTCGCCGACTTTCACGCCCAGTGCACGTACATCACCGTTATCCAGAGGCTTGCCCTTGCCGATGGCAACGACTTCACCACGGCTGGGTTTTTCGGCAGCCGCGTCAGGAATCACGATACCACCGGCGGATTTACGCTCCTCTTCCAACCGGCGAATAATGACGCGGTCATGTAAAGGTTTGATTTTCATATGTTATCTCCCTATTATAAAGAATAGCTGACTGATATAGTGTGACAAAACAACCTGCTTTATTAAAGCGTCACTGATGATGTGTTTAGCACTCACCAGCAACGAGTGCTAACAATGATAGCCTTCTGAATTTCCACGTCAAGACATTTTTTGAAAAACTCTCTTGCATCCATTGATTTCATTCACTTGTTACGCAGTCCGCAAAAGCTGAATTTCGGCCTGGGCCTAGCGAGTGGCCTTTAGAAACCGCTTGGCGCTTAATGCGAAATGATGGGTTTTGTGTTGTATGTTGAAACACATCCACTTTTCACTTTTTTTGTAGAGCGCAGCACGGCTCTCGCCGTTACACGTTAAATCGCTGCATGCCAGATTCAACAACCCGGTGCTGCCGTCCTTGTTTGTAAAGACCTGTCGCACTAAAAATACTTCATTGGCATAGCTTTTTAGCCCACCGCGCCCCGAATGACCGCTGTAATGATCAAAATGTCAGCACATCACTCCATTTTCATCTGCCCCGTCGCCGATTCAAATGTGCTGATCAAGTAGTCTGTGCACAACTCAAGTTCCGCTTTTTTCATCCAGGAATATTAGCAATTTCTCGGGTGGCTGCGTAACATCAGATAAATAATACCCAGCGCAATACCGTACTATTCTGCATCGGACACCAGGGATGATCATTACCTTCTGCCCAACAGACGCAATATACCCCTCCCTCCTTAGTCATATCCTAATCTTGTGGATAATGCTTGCCACGATACAAAATGAAGCGTTTGCCTCCCCTGAAGATATTGCGTTTTGGTGCCAATGCTGTAATGTTTAATCCGGCGTTGGCCACAGACGGAACCCAGCCCTTGGGCAGATTCGTGCCGGGAGGTGTGTTTTCAGTGCCCATTTCACGACAAATTTATTAAAAATATATTAATAAACAG
>JAHFRW010000037.1:0-11458 GCA_023266055.1 Gammaproteobacteria bacterium
TGACGCCATCGCCCATCAGCTAAATACACGGCCGCGTAAGCGCCACAATTACAAAACACCCGAGGAATTGTTTTATGCAAACTAATGTCTATTGTCGCACTTTAAACTTGATACTAAGCATTGTTAACTGGATACCAGGATTGGTCGGTTGGCCAAATCTTGTATTTTTTTGGGCTAAGTATCTCGGTCTTTTGTCTCACGTGTTCCGTCACAATCTTATGTGGATACTCATCTGATTTCGAGTTGGTACAAAGTTGTAAGAGCCATACGTATAAGTCTGCCAGTTGCAACATTCGACTGTGATGTGAGTCCGTAAAATGCACGGTGTCGATTAGATGGGTGAGTTGCATGCCGAATTGATACGAAGTGCCGTGAACTCGATAATGTGACAAAGTTTCCGCGAATTGCTTTGATACACGCTCATTGTCTCTATCACCAATTAACATGCCTGGCTGCTTTTGTGCTCTCAAATACTGCTCAACCCTCTCGACAAAAAACATAAATGCTTTGTCTTCGATATTGCTCTCAGAAATCATCTTCGCGGGTTCTAACCGGACGAAGATTCGCCCCATTTCCGGTTGACTGTTCAGAATGTCCGCGAGCGATAAAAGGACAGATATTCTCTTCTCAATATCTCCCCAGCCTTTGAAATTGCGTTTTCGGTGAAAAATTTCCGTCGCATGAAATTCTGTATCTTTTGAGAGTGTGCCTATGCCAAAGCACTTGGACGACAATTCACTGACTGCATTCTCCATGTGCCATACCATTTCCGGTGTAACAACAATCCCACCGATCCAGTAGTACGGTTGCAAACCTTCCTGATATTTGACTTCGTCGAAGTAGGTAAGGAGCATGGATGTTTTTTCAAATGGCTAACTAGAAGTAGACCCCCATAAAATACCTAAAATTATATCAGACAGGTGTCTAAAGCTGGATTTAACTCTATTTTTTATTTAAAATCAATGGTAATCTTGTTTTATGAGCGATAACCCTCATTTTTTAATACACCTTCGGTTTTATTTATGCCACACACTCAAAATCCACCTAAATTATTAGAACAAGTCCAGGCGAAACTCCGGGTAAAACATTACAGTCTCCGCACCGAGCGTACTTACCTTGACTGGGCGAAGCGCTACATTTTGTTTCACGGGAAGACGCATCCGGAGAAAATGGGGGCGCCGGAGGTGGAGGCTTTTTTATCGCACCTGGCGGTGGAAGGCAATGTGGCCGCTGCGACGCAGAATCAGGCGAAAAGTGCGCTGCTGTTTTTGTACCGCGAGGTATTGGGGATCGATCTGCCCTGGCTGGATAACGTGACGAAGGCCCGGGTGCCACAGCGTTTGCCGGTGGTGTTGACCCAGGCCGAGGTGAAGATGCTGCTGGATCGGTTGGAAGGGACGCAATGGTTGATGGCGAGCCTTTTGTATGGAGCGGGGTTGCGGCTGATGGAGTGTGTGCGTCTGCGGGTAAAGGATATCGAGTTTGAGCGCGGCGAGCTGATTGTTCGTGATGGCAAGGGGCACAAGGATCGTATGACCATGCTACCTGCCAGGCTGGCCGAGCCGTTGCGCATGCATCTTGACCGGGCCAAGCGGCTGCATGAGGAAGATCTGGCGGTGGGCTATGGCGAGGTGTATCTGCCGCATGCGCTTAGTCGCAAATATCCCCATGCCGGAAAGATGTGGGGCTGGCAGTATGTTTTTCCTTCAAGCCAGCTTTCCATTGATCCGCGTTCCAGCGTCACGCGTCGCCATCATGTGGACGAGAAGGGCTTGCAGCGGGCAGTAAAGCGGGCGGTGCAGGCTGCCGGGATCGTCAAGCCGGCGACGCCGCACACGCTGCGCCATTCCTTTGCCACTCATTTGTTACAATCGGGCTATGATATCCGCACAGTACAGGAATTACTTGGCCACAATGATGTGAGCACGACGATGATTTATACGCATGTGCTCAATAAGGGTGGCAGGGGTGTAAATAGCCCGCTGGACTTGCTGTAATACGTGCCTAATTATACGCCATTGAACCCGGCACCTTCATCCCCACCCTGAACCCTCTACCCGTCACTGCCCTGAAGCGGGTCGGTTCGCGTGTGGCCGGCCGGGTTGCTGGCCACGCGTGGTATACGCACGGTGCAGGATGTGCTGTTTCATTGTATTTCGCCGCGTCGCCCGCCAGGGAGAGCGACACGGAAGCGAGCGCCGGATAGTCGAGGTTTCCCTGTTTTGTCGAAATGTGTGCGAGAGCACACGTGTGACAACATGGGGAAACAAGGAAAGGCGTAGCGGCATTGTGGTCGCCGGGCGTAGTCATTTTGGGGGCTGGGATGTCCCAAAATGGTTCGCGAGCACGGCGACACACTTTTATCTTGATGATCCGTCGTCGGTACGCCAAGAAAGGGCGGCCCGGTGATCCAGGTGTGTGAGGTATTATCCCTCCAGAAAGGCGGCCAGGCTTGCTGGCAGGGGCCGCATACTCAGGGATTGTCCAGCTTGAGGGCATTGCACCTTGCCTTGACGCGGTTTCTGCGGTCTAATCTGTGCGCGGTTGGTTTTCAGTCTGGTGTGAACTGGATGGTTTTTGTTCGCAAGCGCAGCAGGTAGTCATAATATGTCGAATCCAAAATCTAATCTGGTGATGCTACTGGTGCCCGTGGTGCTGGTGGTGGGGCTCGCACTGGTCTTGATGTGGGTGGGTAATCCCGGCACGGTGCCAACGACGTCTGCGCCCGGTGTGGCCAGTGACAAGGCGGCTCCCGCCGGTATGGTGCTGATTCCCGGAGGACGTTTTGTCATGGGGCGTGTGTCTGATGCCGGGCCGGGTGGAGCAGATGAGCAACCCGCACGTACGGTTGATGTAGCCCCCTTTTATCTGGGTAAATATGAGGTAACCCAGGCTCAATGGGTGGCGGTGATGGATTTTAATCCCAGCCGCTATAAAGACCCACGCCGCCCCGTAGAGCAGGTCACCTGGCTCCAGGCACAGGAATTCATACAAAAACTCAACAAGTTGGAGAATACTAATAAATACCGGTTGCCCTCCGAGGCAGAGTGGGAGTATGCCGCGCGTGCCGGAAGTGCGGGCGCTTATTTTTTTGGTGATGAGGCGCGTGATTTGGCTCGGTATGCCTGGTTTGACGCAAAAAATGATCTGGGCACTGCACCAGTGGGCAAAAAACACCCTAACCCTTGGGGCCTGCATGATATTTACGGCAATGTCTGGGAATGGGTGGAGGACTGTGTGCATCCCGACTATCAGGGGGCGCCCTCCGATGCCCGTCCCTGGCCGGGGGGTGACTGTGGCTTGCGTGTGGTGCGTGGCGGTGGCTGGAACAGTCCGGCGTTGTATGCCCGTTCTGCCGTGCGGGGCAATGCGGTGCCTGATTTGAATGACAGCGGCACCGGGTTTCGTCTGGCGCGTTCACCCTAGGTGACGGCCCGAGAGCGTGTTTAGGGTCAAAAAATTCATTTCTGGCACTTTTTTAGCAGTCGGCTGTATAATTTCCAGTTAAGGGCGAACATTAAAGTGGCAAATACAGCCGTGCTAGACGTGTCTAATCTCGAATGTGTACGCGGTGATCGCCGTCTGTTTGCGGGCATCTCGTTTTCCGTAAAGCCGGGGGAATTGCTGCATGTGCAAGGCCCTAATGGGAGTGGTAAAACCAGTCTGTTACGCATGATATGCGGCCTGGTGTTGCCCGTGCAGGGTGATATTTTCTGGGGCGGTGAGTCCATTCGTGGTTTGCGTGAAGATTATTTCAAGGAGATGACATACCTTGGTCACCTGAGTGGTATCAAGGAAGATCTGACGGCACTGGAGAATCTGGATATTCTCTCCCGTCTGGCGGGAGGCGATGCGACAGAAGACGCTGTCGTGGCGGCGCTGGGCCAGATGGGGTTGGCCGGGCGCGAAGACCTGCCCGCCAAGGTATTGTCGCAGGGACAGAAACGCCGGGTGGCGCTGGCGCGTCTGGTACTGTGCAGGACGCGGTTGTGGATACTGGATGAGCCTTTTACAGCGCTGGATGTGGCGGCGATTGCCGTGGTTCAGGCATTGTTAAGCCAGCATCTGCATAATGGAGGCATGATTATTCTCACCACTCATCAGGATCTGGGCGTACTGAGTGAAGTGAGCCCGGCGGGTGCCGTGCAACGTCTTCAATTGAACTCGTAGCGATGCAGAATGTCTAGCCTTGTGGCGACGCTGCGTTGTGTGGTGATGCGTGATCTGACGCTGGCGATGCGTCGTCGTGCGGATGTTTTGGCCACACTGTTCTTTTTCGTCATTGTGGTCAGTTTGTTTCCATTGGGTGTCGGGCCGGAAATGGCTACCTTGCGTATTATTGGACCAGGTGTCGTGTGGGTGGCGGCATTGCTGGCATCCATGCTGGCGCTGGAGCGCATGTTTGCAGCGGATTACGGCGACGGTACACTGGAGCAGATGTTAATCACGCCGCAGCCGCTGGCAGTGCTGGTGCTGGGCAAGGCGCTGGCACACTGGCTGGTATCGGGTCTGCCGCTGGTGTTAATGGCACCCTTGCTGGGTATACAGTACGGGTTACCCGCGCAAGGGTTATGGATACTGATGTTGTCGCTATTGTTGGGCACGCCGGTGTTGAGTTTAGTTGGCGCTATCGGCGCGGCACTGACGCTGGGTGTGCGCGGCGGTGGGGTGCTGGTATCATTATTGGTGTTGCCCCTGACTATCCCGGTGCTGATTTTCGGTGCCGGGGCGGTGGATGCGAGTCTTTCCGGGCTGGGGGCGCAGGCGCACTTGTCGTTGCTGGGCGCATTTTTGCTGGGCGCATTGATTCTGGCGCCATGGGCAACGAGCGCAGCATTGCGCATTTCGATGGAATAATATGCAAGATGAGCAGTACAAAAATTAACTGGTTCAAATATTCCTCACCGCAGGCATTTTATCCGCTGGCGGGCAAAATGATCCCCTGGTTTGTGGTCGCCACCGTGCTGTTTACCGTGCCGGGATTGTACTTCAGTTTTTTTGTCGCCCCCCCGGATTATCAGCAGGGTGAAGCCTACCGTATCATGTTTATTCACGTGCCGGCAGCGTGGATGTCGATGTTTATCTATATGGTGATGGCGGCCTATGCCGGCATGGGTCTGGTGTTCAATTCACGGTTGTCGTCGATGATGGCTTCGGCACTGGCACCCACTGGCGCCATGTTCACCTTTCTGGCGTTGTGGACGGGAGCGCTGTGGGGCAAGCCGATGTGGGGGGCCTGGTGGGTGTGGGATGCGCGCCTGACGTCCGAATTGATTTTACTGTTTTTATATATAGGTTTTATTTCCCTGCAGGCTGCCATTGACGAACCGCGCCGCGCCGCACGCGCCAGCGCGATTCTGGCCCTGGTAGGGGTGGTGAATATTCCCATCATTTATTTTTCCGTGAAATGGTGGAATACCCTGCATCAGGGCGCTTCCATTACTGTCAACAAGGCACCCACCATGGCGGCCAGCATGTTTACCGCCATGTTATTGATGACCTTCGCCTTCTGGATGTATACCATAGTTGTCGCCCTGCTGCGTGTGCGCTGTGAAATTCTTGAAAGAGAACGCCACACCGACTGGGTGATGTCGAACGAATTTGCAGGGCGATCACCGGAGACACGCAATGAACTGGGGTGATTTTTTCGCCATGGGGGGGTATGGCCTGTATGTGTGGGGCTCGTACGGTGTGACAGTGTCGTTCATGGTGATCGAAGTAATATTGCTGTTAGGCCGTAAACGAACTTTGTTGCAGCGCCTGGGTCGTATTGGAAGTCGTATGAATCGGGCCGGCGTTACTGAAGGTGCGCGTATGGGCGAGGTGAAGCATGAAGACCGGATGTAAACAACATTATGAAATCTAGACATAAACGCTTCGCATTTATTGTTGTGGGACTGGCAGGGCTGGGCGGTGCGGCGGCTTTGGTGTTGAGCGCATTCAATGACAATATGGTATTTTTCTTCAGCCCCACACAGGTGTTTGCGAAGGAAGCGCCCGAAGGACGCAGCTTTCGTTTGGGAGGGCTGGTAGAGAAAGGCACTCTCAAGCGTGAAGACGATGGCTTGACCGTGCATTTTAGGGTGACTGATAATCATAAAAACATTAATGTCACCTATACTGGTATCCTTCCTGATCTGTTCAAGGAAGGGCAAGGAGTGGTTGCTCAGGGACGCATTGGGCAAAATGGGGTGTTTCAGGCGGACGAAGTGCTGGCCAAACATGATGAAAACTATATGCCGCCGGAAGTGAAAGATGCGCTGGATAAAGGCAAGGCGGCGGCTTCTGCCGCGGGCACGACAACATTGATTTCTCAATAGGGGTACAGAATAATGATTCCTGAAATTGGACATTTTGCGCTTATCACCGCCTTATGTCTGGCGCTGTTACAGGTTGTTGTGCCCATCACTGGCGCGGCGCGTGGTATGACAGGCTGGATGGCCGCCGCTCGCCCGATTGCACAGGGGCAAACCCTGTTTGTGGCGATTGCCTTTGGTTGTCTCATGTACTCTTTTGCTGCCAATGACTTCTCCGTGCTGTATGTTGCTTCCCACTCCAATTCAATGTTGCCCCTGGAATTCCGTTTGTCGGCGGTATGGGGTGGTCATGAAGGTTCACTGTTGCTGTGGGTGTTGATGCTCGGTGGCTGGACGACCGCCGTGACCCTGTTCAGTCGTCATCTGCCTGATGACATGGTGGCGCGTGTGCTTGGCGTGATGGGATTTGTCTCTGTAGGCTTTCTGTCATTCATGCTGTTCACCTCCAATCCGTTTGACCGGCTGATTCCTGCCGCGCTGGATGGGCGTGATCTCAACCCGCTGTTACAGGATTTTGGTCTGATTATTCATCCACCGATGCTGTATATGGGATATGTGGGCTTTTCGGTGGCATTTGCTTTTGCCATTGCGGCACTGATTGGTGGCAAGCTTGACGCCGCCTGGGCGCGCTGGTCACGTCCCTGGACCACGGTGGCCTGGTCATTTCTAACCTTTGGTATCGCACTGGGTAGCTGGTGGGCGTATTACGAATTGGGTTGGGGCGGCTGGTGGTTCTGGGATCCGGTCGAAAACGCCTCGTTCATGCCGTGGCTGGTGGGCACGGCACTGATTCATTCGCTGGCCGTCACCGAAAAACGTGGTGGCTTCAAAAGCTGGACCGTATTGCTGGCGATCTTTGCATTTTCCCTGAGCCTGCTGGGCACCTTCCTGGTACGTTCCGGCGTACTGACTTCGGTACACTCGTTCGCCTCTGACCCGGAGCGCGGCGTGTATATTCTGGGCTTTCTGGTAATAGTGATTGGTGGTTCACTGGCGTTATATGCCTGGCGCGCGCCGAAGATCGGGTTGGGCGGTAGTTTTGGGCTGGTGTCTCGCGAATCAATGTTGCTGAGCAATAATGTGTTATTTATGGCCGCGGCGGGTTCCGTGCTGTTGGGTACATTATATCCGCTGTTTCTTGATGCGCTGGATATGGGCAAGATTTCCGTTGGCCCACCCTACTTTGATAGCATCTTTCTGCCACTGATGGCACCGGCGGTGTTCATGATGGGTCTTGGCCCTATCGCACGCTGGAAGCAAGCCAGCCTGCCGGAAATGGCGGTGCGTTTACGCTGGGCGTTTGCTGTGAGTGTGGTCACGGCACTGGCATTACCGTTTGTGATGGGTCACTGGACGCCGTTGATCAGTCTGGGATTGCTGATGGCGGCCTGGATTATTGCCACGGCGGCGCAAAATCTTTGGACGCGTGTAGGAAAACCGCAGGGCACGGCTACGCTGGGTTCCAAGCTGGCGGCACAACCGCGCAGTTACTATGGCATGCTGCTGGCCCATGTGGGTGTGGCTATCTTTATCATTGGTGTGACCCTTGTCAAAGGTTATGAGCATGAAACCGATGTGCGCATGAATATTGGTGATACGGCGACTGCCGGTGGTTATGTGTTTCGCTTTGACGGTGTAGTGGATGTTGACGGGCCGAATTACAGTGCCAGCCGCGGTTATATCCATGTCAGTAAAAACGGCAAGGAAGAAGGCGTGATGCACCCGGAAAAACGTCTCTATCATGTGCAGAACATGCCCATGACAGAAGCGGCGATTGATACCGGTCTGTTCCGTGACTTGTATGTGTCGCTGGGTGAGCCGGTGAGTAACGGCGCATGGAGTGTGCGCATTTACTACAAGCCATTTGTTGACTGGATCTGGGGCGGTGCGTTCTTCATGGGACTGGGCGGTTTTCTCGCTGTGACGGATCGCCGTTATCGTCTTGCCGCCCGCAAGGCTCGCAAGGCGGTGGAAGAGGGTGCGGGGAGTGACGGCGCTGTTGCCACGCCGCCTGCTGCAGGGTTGGCTGCACAGATGGAGAGCAAACCCTGATGTGGCGTTATCTCGTGCCGTTGGGTGCTTTTCTCGCGCTGGCGGTGTTTTTGTGGATGGGATTGGGGCGTGACCCCAGTACAGTACCTTCACCGCTGATCAATAAGGCGGCGCCGGAGTTTCGGTTGGCGCAGTTGCATGAACCCACCCAGCAGATTGGTCGTGCCGACATGCTGGGGAAGGTGTGGCTGCTGAATGTGTGGGCGTCGTGGTGTGTGGCGTGCCGTCAGGAACATCCGATATTAATGGAGTTATCGCGTACACGTCTGGTACCGATTTATGGTCTTAATTATAAGGACAAACGTGAAGACGGTATTAACTGGCTGGCGCAGTTCGGTAACCCGTATGTGGTCAGTGCGTCCGATATTGATGGGCGTGTAGGTATTGACTACGGCGTGTATGGCGTGCCCGAGACATTTGTGATCGATCGTCAGGGCATCATTCGCTACAAGCACATTGGGCCGGTAACGGTAGACGCGCTGAAAACCAAAATTCTGCCTTTGGTGAAGGAGCTCGAAAAAACATGAAGCAGTTATTGGAAACCTCCAGCAATTCCATTTCTGGAATTGCTGGAGAAGAAACGCAAAAATTCCATTTTTGCGTTTCTCTACTTTTGCTGGCCATGCTATGGGTCATGCCGTTGTGGGTCGTGGCCGGCGAAGCTCAGCCCATGGCCGATGACCCGGTGCTGGAAAAACGCGTGATGGCATTGTCTGCCGAATTGCGTTGCCTGGTGTGTCAAAACCAGTCACTGGCCGATTCACATGCCGAACTGGCGCAAGATCTGCGTCGTGAAGTGCGCGACTTGATGAAGTCTGGCAAGACGGATCCTGAGGTAGTGGAATATCTGGTAGCGCGTTATGGTGATTTTGTGCGTTATCGTCCGCCAATGAATTCAGCCACCGCCTTGTTGTGGTTCGGGCCGTTGATTCTGATTGTCGGCGGAGGAATAGTATTGTTAATCACCCTGTCACGGCGGCGCAAGCGTATTGCTGAAGTGACACCGTTGTCGGACGCGGAGCGTACACGTGCAGCGATGTTATTAAATAACAAGGTCAATGATGGGGCGGGAGAGAATCGGGCATGACTGTATTCTGGATTGTGGCGGCGTGTTTTATTCTCGCCGCCTTGTTGTTTGTCTTGCCGCCGTTATTGCAGCGTACGGATAAGGAAAAATCTGATTCTGATGAAGGAAAAAAGCCGCCTGTCGATCGTTCGACGATTAACACGGCGATTTATCAGGATCAACTGGCGGAACTGGAAAATGATTTGCGTAATGACATGGTGCAGCCTGAGCAGTACACACAGGGCCGCCGTGAATTAGAGCGACGTTTGCTGGACGATGTGAGCGGCGCACCGGAGGAGACCGCTGCGCTGACGACAAGTGATCGTAAATCGGGCCATCGCGCCACTGCAATTGCTGTGGGTATTATGGTGCCGTTATTCACGGTGTTATTGTATCTCAAGCTGGGCAGTCCCGATGCGCTGTCACCTCAAACGATGGCCAGTGCAGCCGATGCGAACGTGCCTGCTGGACAACAGCATTCTGATGCCCCGGAGCAAATCCAGAAACTGGTGGAGATGCTGGTAGAGCGCCTGCGCACTAATCCGCAGGATGCGGAAGGGTGGGCGGTGTTGGGTCGTTCGTTATATGCCATGGGTCGTCATGCCGATGCGACGGAAGCCTTTTCCAAGGCTGTGGCACTGGTGCCAAACGATGCCCAGTTGCTGGCGGACTATGCCGATTCCATGGCAATGGCGAACGGTGAGCGGCTTGATCAGGAATCCATTGCATTAATACGCCGCGCCATTCAGGTTGATCCCAATAACCAGAAAGCGTTGTGGCTGGGCGGTACGGCCGAGTTTGAATCCGGTAACTTTGCCGGTGCGGTGAAATATTGGGAGCACTTGTTGAAGTTGTTGCCCCCTAATTCCGAGGTGTCGCACACCATGGCGGCCAACATTGAAGAGGCGCGTGGTTTGGCATTGGGTAATCCTAATCCATCAAGTCTTGCCGGCTTGAATGGCGGTATTAACAGTGACACCCCTCTTGCTGCGGGAAATGCCGGAAATAGTAGTGGTGCTACGGTAGCGGGTACAGTCACCCTGGCGCCAACACTGGTCGGCAAGATTGCGCCGACCGACACCTTGTTTATTTTTGCCCGCGCTGCACAGGGGCCACGTATGCCGCTTGCGATCATGCGTGCCCAGGCCAAGGACTTGCCCCTGACATTCTCCCTCAATGATGCCATGGCGGCCATGCCGACCATGAAATTGTCGAGTGCCTCCGAGGTGATTATAGGCGCGCGCATTTCCAAATCGGGTGATGCCATGCCCCGTGCGGGTGATTTGCAGGGCAGTAGCGCGGTGGTGAAAGTGGGCAGTACCGGAGTCAACATCATGATTGATTCAGTGGCGCCGTGATTTTATTGATTGTACACAGCAGGCGCCAGTGGCCATTGTCAGCTTAAAAGCTGATGGGGTTCGTGCCGGAAACGGGGTCTTTCATGAGCACGATGTCCTGGTGGGGTCGGTTGGCAGTGGTTTTTGTGTCGATGCTGTTATGGAGCTGTGAAGCCGGTAATCCATTGACTAACAATACTGCTCAGTCACTGGTCGTGGGTCAGGCGTTGCCCGCCATAACCTTCACCAGACTGGATGGGGATGGTAATGAAATCACGCTGGCAGCCTATCGTGGTAAGCTGGTGGTTCTCAATGCCTGGGCAACGTGGTGTCCACCTTGTCGGCGTGAAATGCCCAGCCTGGAACGTTTGAGTAAAACGCTGGATGCGGAGCGTTTTGCCGTGCTGGGGGTATCGGTCGACGAACATGAGCATGGTGTACGTGAATATCTCAATGACAAGGCCGTGACATTTGCGGCCTTTATTGATAAAGACCTGAAGGTAGTGCGCGATACCCTGGGCATCAAGATTTATCCGACCACGTTACTGATCGCACCCAATGGGACACTTATCGGTGAAATGGTGGGGCCGCGTGACTGGGATAGTGCGGCGATGATTCAATTGCTGGAAACTGCCTGGCAAGGCAAGCCGGTCAATATAGAGGCTATTCCCGTTAGCCGTTTCTAG
>JAHFRW010000037.1:11558-26597 GCA_023266055.1 Gammaproteobacteria bacterium
ACTTATCGGTGAAATGGTGGGGCCGCGTGACTGGGATAGTGCGGCGATGATTCAATTGCTGGAAACTGCCTGGCAAGGCAAGCCGGTCAATATAGAGGCTATTCCCGTTAGCCGTTTCTAGTTGAATTTCGGAAACCCTGGATGCCCCGGGGTTTCCTTTTGTCTATTGATATTGGATTGTAAGAGGAGCACCACCATGCTGCGACGTTATCTGCCTGTTTTTTCTGTCACCCTGACTGTTGCGACGTTATTGGCCGGCGGCAGTGGCATGGCTTATGCTGCTGATCCGGGTAAGGGCGCCACGATTTATGCGACCCATTGTTCGGGTTGTCATGGTGATGGTGGTGTGAGCAATATGCCCGGCACCCCGGATTTTTCACGCCGTGAGCGGTTGTTTCAGCCGGATGCTGCACTTTTGGTAAGCATCCGTGATGGTGTAAGCGTCATGCCGGCGTACAAAGGCTTGTTGAGTGACCAGGAGATTCTGGATGTGATTGCTTATGTAAGAACATTGACTTCATTGAGTCCTGTGCGTTGATGTTTCCTGCGATTCCTGCGCGTGTTTACGCCGGATTTCCGACGCGGGAGCGCAGGCAGATTCTGAGTGCTGTCTTATGTTTGGCCTTGACGGTTTCCGGTTCCGGATGCTCTGACGCAAAAGATATTGCCCCGGCGGCGGCTAAACCGACGCCGGTGGCCATGGCAGGGGCGAAGGATTCCTTGCGCGTGCTGGAAACCTTCGGTGTGGGTGAGGGGGTATATGTGCGCGCGCTGGAGGTTGAGCCCGCGAAAAACAGCATGTGGGTAGCGACCTCGATCGGGGTACATGAGGT
Organism: Gammaproteobacteria bacterium; assembly: GCA_023266055.1. Taxonomy (GTDB): domain Bacteria; phylum Pseudomonadota; class Gammaproteobacteria; family Ga007554. Next base: position 12,392 of record JAHFRW010000037.1, read on the forward strand.
GGATTTGACCACCCGTGACGTGCGTAACACCTTTACGCGTGAAGATGGATTGGCTAACGAATATGCCTTTGACATCATGGTGGACAGCCGTGGCAATAAATGGTTTGGCACCAATGGCGGCGGCGCATCACGTTACCGTGACGGCCAGTGGAAAACATTTTTTCCAATGCACGGTCTGGCGGATTACTGGGTGTATTCATTTGGCGAGCAGCGCGATGGCACGGTGTGGATAGGCACTTGGTATGGCGTTAATCGTGTTGATGCCAAAACCGGCAAATTTGATACCTATGTCAAGGAGCTGGTGAACGAATGGGTGTACGGTATCGGTGTGGATGCGCAGGATCGGGTGTGGTTTGGCACCGAGGGTGGCGTATCCATGTTTGATGGTAAAACCTGGCAGGCCTGGACACACAAGGAAGGTTTGGGCGCGCCCAATCTCGACAAATTGCCTGCCAGTCCGAATACCGGGTTAGGTACACGTTCACGCCATGATCTGGGCGTGCTGATGGAAGGAAAGCCAACCTATAACCCCAATTATGTATTTTGTATCCATATCAGTCCGACCCCCGCCGGTGGTGGTTCTGGCAATGCTGACACAATATGGGCCGGGACATGGGGGGGAGGCGTGAGTCGCTTTGATGGCAGGCAATGGATCAATTACACCGTAAAAGATGGTCTGGCGAGCAATATTGTGTTCAGCATTGCGCAGGACAAACAAGGTGTATTATGGTTTGGTACAGACCAGGGGCTGACGCGTTATGATGGCAAGACGTGGCGTACGTTTACGCAACGTGATGGATTATTCAGCGATGGTGTGTACGCTGTGAAAGTGGCCCCCAACGGTGATGTATGGGTAGGGACGCGGGGTGGGGTAGCGCGTATCGGCGTCGCAACAGATGCAGGCGCTGCCGAAAAACAGGGGTGATGTACAAGTGAAGCTGGGTTATACAAAGTGAAGCTGGATTATAAAGGGTGGGCGGTGGTCGTCCTGGCGGCAGGCGGTGTAGCGGCAGGCGGCTATATGCTGGGCCAGAAACAGTCGAGTAACGCTGCACAATCGGGTGAAAGCACGAGCAGCAGCGGCCCCATCAATACAGCGGCCGCCGCCTCTACCCATCCTTCGATGGCAGGCGCCAAAGGTGCGGGAAATGGCAAGTTTACCCATTTTCGTGTCGGCAATCGTAATGTCAAAGGCATGTATGCCGATGGTAATATTATCTGGATTGGTACGTCGGGTGGAGTTATCCGTTATGATACCCAGTCTGATAACTTTAGAATCTTCGATAACAAGACCAAGGGCTTGCTCTCGAACGGCATCTTTCATGTGAGCAAGCTGGGTGACAGGATTGTGGCGGGCACTTACGGGGGTGGCCTGTCTGTGTATGATCCGAAAACCGATCAGTGGACAAACCTGAACATTCCTGACGGTCTTGCTGATCAATTTGTATATGATGTGCAGAAAGTGGCAAATGGTGATGTATGGATTGCCACCTGGTCGGGTGTGAACCGGGTGCGGGGTGGTACACTGGAAGATGCCTCGAAATGGGACACGTTCACCGTTGATAACACGCAGCGTGGCTTGCCTAATCCGTGGGTATATGGCCTGGAAGAAGGCAAGAATGGCGAAATGTGGTTTGCCACTGAGGAAGGTCTGGCACGTTATAAGGATGGCAAGTGGCAAAACTGGCAGCATAAGGATGGTTTGGGCGCGCCGCTGGAGGCCGTAAAAGACGCCATTCAATTTACCAACGATCCGGCTAAATCCTCTTCACATCATGCGCAGCAAAAGGCTGAGCAGGGCCTGCAGGATGTGAATGTGGCCTATAACCCCAATTACATTATCTCACTCAAGGTAGATCACCAGGGTGTTGTATGGTGCGGTACCTGGGGCGGTGGTCTGGCACGTTTTGATGGTAAAACCTGGCGTAACTTTACAACGGCCGACGGACTGCCCGCCAATCATATCTTCATGCTGTACCTGGATCCACAAGGCAAGTTGTGGGCCGGTACCAATCGTGGCCTGGCACGGCTTAATGACGACGGTGCAAGTTTTACCGTCATGACGACCGCTGACGGATTGTATGCAGACAATGTATTTTCAATGGCTAACGCAGCCGATGGTAGTTTATGGGTTGGCAGTTTTGGTGGCGTAGCCCACCTGACGGCGCAACGTTAGGGCAGCATCCATAAGTTGAGGCGTGCTGCCTCCCCTTGAAATCAACAACTAATGTAAGGGCAGGAGATACGCTTGTTAAGGTCGTTCCCTGTTACCTGAGGACGTGCGTGTGAAAAGTCTTGGACTGCGCCTTGCTTTGGTTATTTCTGGCGTACTATTGTGCCTGATGGTGATAGCTGATCTCTGGCTGGAGCGTCAGTTAACCAAAGCCATCTATGAGGAAGAACGGGTACAGGCTGAAACGCATGCCAAGACGCTGCTCGCCAGTCTGCAAACCCTCATGCTCAACGGGCAAGGTACACTGGCCCGCGAGTGGCTGGATCGTTTGCACGGTGTAGGCGGTATCGTTGACATTGGAGTATTGCGTCGTAATGGCGATGAAGCCTTCACTGATCTTACTACTGTAAATCAGGTGAACGGGTTTCTGAACCTGCAACGCTTTCAGCGTGAGCCACGTCTGCCGCATGACTCGCTGCCGGTGTCTGACCAGGATTTTCAGCAGGCGTTGCAAGGTAATCTTACCTTGCAACGTACCAAGAGCAGCTTTACAGTGCTGATGCCTATCCATGCCAAAACCGAATGCCTGGCCTGCCACGGTTACGATACATCGCCGCTGCGTGGTGTGCTCAAGCTCTCTCTCTCTACAGCCGGTACAGAAGCCCGCGTCAATAACATGATCCGCAGTCTATGGGCCACGTCGTTATTGCTGGTGCTGCTGCTGGGTGTTGCGATGTGGATCGCCTTGCGTTTTAGCGTATTGCGCCCGATCGCCAATTTGCGTGATGCGATTGTGCGTGTGGGTCATGGTGAACGGAATACCAAATTACCAGTACATCATAAGGATGAATTGGGTGAGGTTGCGCAGGTCTTTAACCGCATGCAGGATGATTTGCAGGTGTATGAGGCACGCATTCGGGCAGTGATGGATAATGTGGTAGATGCTATCGTTACCATAGATGAACGAGGCATTATTGAATCGGTTAATCCGGCGGTAGAAAAAACATTTGGTTATTTCCCGCATGAATTGATTGGTGAAAACGTCAAGAAACTCATGCCTGAGCCTTATTGCAGCATGCATGATGATTATCTGGCAGCGTATAAGCGTACCAAAAAAACCAGAATTCTGGGCACCAGTCGCGAGCTGGTGGCCATGCGCAAGGACGGCTCGATATTTTCTGTCGACCTGACTATCAGTGAAATGCGTTTGGGTGAGCATGATCATTTCATAGGTGTTATGCGCAATATTACTGAGCGTAAGGAGCAAATGGCGGCGCTGGAGTATCAGGCGTTGCATGATGCCCTGACTGATTTGCCTAATCGCACCCTGTTGTCTGATCGCATTGCCCAGGCAATATTGCGTGTGCAACGTGAGGGGTCTCAGCTTGCACTGGTGTTGACCGATCTGGATCGCTTCAAGGAAATTAATGATACCCTGGGCCATCAGAATGGTGACTTGATTTTACAGCAGGTGTCGACGCGTTTGCGTAACGCGTTACGTGAGTCTGATACCATTGCCAGGCTGGGTGGGGACGAGTTTGCAGTGCTGTTGCCCAGTGTTGATTTATCGCAGGCTACCAGTATCGTGCACAAGTTGATTGCCGCACTGGACGATCCTCTGGTGGTCGATGAGCAACCCTTGCATATTGGCGCAAGCTTTGGCGTTGCCATGTATCCCGAACATGGTGAAGATGAAAGTGCGCTCATGCGTCACGCCGATGTGGCGATGTATATTGCCAAGCGCGCCAATCTGGGTTACACGATTTATGATCCCAGCAAGGATCAGCATAGTATGCGTAATCTTGCCTTGCTCAGTGAGTTGCGTGGGGCGATTGATCGCGGCGAACTGATGCTCTATTACCAGCCGAAAGTATCGCTGGCGACAAGCAGCGTGATTGGCGTGGAGGCGCTGGTCAGATGGCGCCACCCGCGTTATGGCTTGATGTCTCCGGACAGTTTTATTCCACTGGCTGAACAGACGGGTTTGATTAATCCGCTCACCCAATGGGTCATCAAGGCAGCGATGGAGCAATGCCAGAAATGGCAGATGTCGGGTTTGCTTTTGCCGATTGCCGTGAATTTATCGGTGCGTAATTTGCTTGATATCCAGTTCGCTGAACAGTTGGCGATACTGTTACAGGCTGTACCACATGATTTTCGATGCCATTTATGCCTGGAAATTACCGAGACCGCCATGATGGCCGACCCGGTGCGCGCGTTAATGATTTTGAACGATCTGAATGAGATGGGTGTTATTTTGTCGATTGATGATTTTGGCACGGGCTATTCATCATTGGCATACATCAAGCAATTGCCGGTCAGTGAATTGAAGATTGATAAATCGTTTGTCATGGGCATGAGTCTTGGTGATAATGATGCAGTGATTGTACGTTCCACCATAGAGCTGGCACATAATCTTGGCTTCAAGGTGGTGGCCGAAGGCGTGGAGGACGAGGCTACTTATCATATGCTGGCCAAGTTACATTGTGACGTGGCGCAAGGGTATTACATTAGTCACCCATTACCGCCTGCGGATATTGAAATGTGGTTGCATGAGTCGGCATGGCCGCTGGATAAAACGATCAAGGAAGTGTGAGGCTAGGTAAACGTGACGCTTTCTTCAGCGGGATCATGCACGGCTTATTGAATAGGTCGTCAGGGTCCGACCTTTGTCTTGTCACCCGCATATCCTTCATGAGCCTGTAAGCCGATGGGTCTGAACACATCCACCTTGCGAAAAAACTGATCCACGATATAAATGCGTCCGTCTTCATCAACGTCTATGCCGGCGGGTAACATGTATTTGGCAGGCGCGCCACCTGCGCCACGCTCACCGATAAACATTAGTAATTGCCCTTCCTTATTGAAGATCTGAAAATTACCAAACGCCGTGTCTACCACATAAATGTTGCCCTGTGGATCGGTGGCGATACCCTTGAGGCTGGCAAACTGGCCGGGGAAGCGTCCGATGTTACCGAAGGCCAGTGCAAAACGACCGTCGGGATGAAATGCCTGTACGCGAAAATTACCCTTGTCCGTAACATACAGAGTACCATCCGGCCCCACGGCCGCCTGTAACGGCATATTGAACTCGCCGTCGTTAACGCCACGCTTGCCAATGGTTTGCAGGTGCGCGCCGCTTTGGGCATCAAACACCAGCACTTGATGAGCATCGCTTTCTACGCCGCCCGTATCGACGACATACAGGCGAGTACCCTCAGGGTTGACAGCGACACCCGAGGGGCGGTTGAGCAGGGTTTTGTCACCGAAGGTACGCAAGTATCTCCCATCAGTGTTGTATACCAGTATTTGTCGTAACGTCATGTCAGACACAAATACTTCACCGAGACTGGAGACATCAATGCCCATGGGTTTGGTCAGTTGGCCAGGTTTGTCCTGACCGATTTCACGGTATTTCCCGTGAGCAATATCAAAGACCACGACAACACGTTGCGCCGTGTCGGTGACGTATATCTGGCCACGGTAGGCGGCGACCCCAAACGGCTTGATTAACCCCCTAGCGGCTTTTGTTTCACCGAGAGCAAACATTCGAAAACGGTCACCCCGCGTGGTCTGTTCGACGTTGTCGCTGAAACTCAGGCTGCGCTCAAAAATAAAACGTGCCGGGTCCGGCGGTGCGGGGAATACGGGCGATACAAATTCCGGTGTGGGAGGTGTTGAGGCACATCCCGCCACCATGACTGCCAGGAGTAAGGATAAAGCGCCGCGCCAGAAGTGATGGTGGCGACGCGTTACTTGATATGGCATGTTTCACACAGTCGATCTGAAGTCTCGCGCAATAAAAGGTTGATGTCCGGGTTGTGCACGTTATGGCAGGTCGCACATTCTACCTTGCCATCGTATAACTTGACCCCGTTATCAAAACCATAGGGGCTGTCGGGCGCCCAGAAATCGGTGTCTTTCTGGCTGAGTCCTGCGTATTGCATGGAGATCGGATGGTCGTTGCGCAGGTCAGTGCCGAGGTGTTTGATTTCGATGCTGTGGGCTACCTTGCCATTATGGCATTTGCCACAGCTCATCAGGTCATTGCCGCCGTTGAGTCGCACATGCAGGGCGGCATCCTCGCTGCTGTTCCAGCCATTGGGTTTGAACACCGTCATGTCCAGCGCCATGGTGCCGTCGTGGCACGACAGGCAGAGCAGGCTGATCGGGCTGGGTGTGCGCACCTTGTTTTCGAGGCTGCGACTATCGTACAGATTGTAACTATCAGGATTGGGCAGGAAACGGTTCCAGCTCGGGTTGCCGCCTAACGCCGCGCCCTGTTTCATGGCGTGTTCGATGCTCTGTGTGACCGCTTCTGTCCCTGCCGATGCGGCCGTGCTGGTCCTGTCTCCTGCGGCACTATCACGTCCCTGTGTGTCGGGTATGTGACAATAAACACACGGTGAACCGTAGTCCGAAAAGGCAACGCCCGACATGGCGACTACACCCACGCGCGAGTTCAGGCCCGTGAAGTCATGCTTGGTGCCTAAAATGGTGCCGCTGAGTGACGGCCCTATCCATGCGCTGTTCAGTGCCAGTGCAGTGCCGATCACAACAAACCATTTACGCTTGATCACGAGTGCCTCGCTTTAATTGGGTCTGGCGCTATTCATAGCCGCAGACCGGCTTACCGGAATGCCTGGTATGCTGTTATTTTGAGCATGACAGCGTGCTTGTCATGTCAGGAACACCCATGCCGTCTATTTTTGTTAATCCTTGGGTGAACGTATAGGGTACCACGGAGTATTTTGGGGTAACAGTAGTCAAATAAGGTATACAGTGTCAAGATATTACCCTTGGATTTACGCTGCTATACTATAATTGCGACGTAAGGACGTGCCCAAATCCTGGGTACGTCCGGTATTCAAGGGGATTTCCGGTATTAAATGGACAGGTTGCGCATGAAAGGTATGAGAGGGTTGAAGGTGGTTATGGGGTGGGCGATGTTGTCTCTTTCCCCGCTCGGTGTGGCGTGGTCTGCACCGACGCCTGCCCAGCTCTACCAGAAGCACTGCTCGGCCTGTCACGGTGAAAAGGGTAATGGTGAAAGCCGGGCAGGCAGCGCACTGAACCCCCCGCCGAAAGACTTCACCTCGGTGACGGTGCAACAGGAGTTGTCACGGGAGCGCATGATTCTTTCCGTGACGCATGGCCGTCCGGGAACGGCCATGGTGGGCTGGGGCAGCAAGCTCACGCCCTCGCAAATCGAGGGCGTCGTGGATCATGTTCGCGCCACGTTCATGCAAGTTGCCACAACAGCACCACCTGCTCAGGCGCCCTCGCCACATGCCGCCCCAAGTGGCGTGCGGGGTGGCCCAGGCTCTAACTCACGGCGCACCATTCCCGTCAATGCCAGCCTTGGCGAACGGGTTTATCTGAATAATTGCGCGGTATGTCATGGCGACAAGGGTGCCGGCGCGATGTGGACACAGGCATCACTCAACCCGCCGCCGCGTAATTTTACGTCAGAAGAAACGCGCCAGGAGCTTACCCGCGAGCGCATGATTACCTCAGTCACCTATGGCCGCCCCGACACCGCCATGATGTCATTCAAAAAGCGCCTCTCAGATCAGGAAATCACGGCCGTGGTGGACTATGTGCGTACAGCCTTTATTGAAGGCAGTGCCAACAGTACCGCAGTGGCCACGCCGCCGCCAGGACATGGGCACGGCACCGGTGCCATCGCAGCGGCGTCGGCTTCTCCGGCGCCGCTGGCGGATGCCGACATGTCACTGCCTTTCCCCAAGGGGCTGGTGGGTGATCCGGTCAAGGGACGCACGTTCTACATGGAAAACTGCTACACCTGTCACGGCAAGGCCGGTGATGGTGAGGGGCCGCGCGCTGTATTTATTCGTCCCAAGCCCCGTAACTTTCTTCATCCCGACGCACGTCGTACCCTTAATCGCCCGGTTTTGCTGAAGGCTATTTATAACGGCAAGGTGGGCACTGTCATGCCGGCGTGGGGCAAGGTCCTCAGTGAACAGGACATTGCCAATGTCGCCGAATTTGTCTTTCAGGGCTTTATTCGCTGCGTCGGCACGCAAGAGTGCCGACAGGATGCCGGAAACGGCCAGAGTAAAGAACCCGGCATGGCCGACATCCATAAAAAAAAAGTGACCGAGTAAACCGCCCCGGCCGTGTGCAGGCGGCACTCGAGCAGCCCCTGAGCGCCCAGCCGCGTCCCGGTAATGCCCCCGGTAATACCATGGCGAACGCACTGGGCCGCGACATCTATAATTACCGCTGCTACTTCTGCCACGGCTACGCCGGGGATGCCAAAACCGTGGCCGCCACCTACCTGTCTCCACCGCCGCGCGATTTCACCTCCCGGAAGATCGAGCGGCAAAAAATGATCGCGGCCGTCACCCACGGCAGTCTGGGTAGTGCCATGATGTCGTTCAAGTCCGTGCTGAAACCGCATGAAATCGAGGCCGTGGTGGACTTTGTGCGTGAGGAATTCATGCTGAGCGGCGCGAAAAACACCCATTACCATACCCCTGAAAACGGCTGGCCCAACCATGGGCGTTACCGCGCCGCCTTTCCCTTTGCCCTGGGAGACATTCCGCTCGACACCCCGTGGGAATCGCTCACCCCCACGCAGCGCAGCGGCAAACAACTCTTCATGTCATCGTGCGTGACTTGTCACGAAGGTTCACGCCACACGCCGCACAAGGATGACCCGATGTGGAGCCCGCGCGCCTTGTCATTTCCACGTAATGGTTATTCACACGCCGTGCAGGCGACCGCCAGGACGGCGGAAGGTAGAGCAATGCAGGAGCAATTGCCGGAAACGGCCCAACAACCTGCCGTGGTGGCTGTAGACGCCGTCACCAGCGCCAGTATCTACGCCAGACATGACAACCCACCCGCACTGGTAAATCTCACCCCCCAGGAAAAACAGGGCGAAACCCTGTTTCAGCAAAATTGCGCGTTCTGCCATGCCGCTGATGGCACGGGCCGCAACTGGATCGGCAGTTTTTTACAGCCGCATCCACGTGACTTGACCAGCACCACCGCCATGCAGGGCATGACACGTACCCGGCTCAAGCAAGTGATCCGCGACGGCTTGCCCGGCACCACCATGCCCGCCTGGAAGTCGGTGCTGAGTGATCACCAGATAAACGCCGTCATCGCCTATGTCGCGCGCGCCTTCCATCCGCTGCCCGCGCAGGCGGCAAAGTAGTGCCGAACCACAGGCGAAGCAACCCTGGTTGCGATATAATTACCGTATTTACGAATTCGCTGAAACGGGGCAGATAACATGATCAAAGTGGGTATTGTAGGTGGCACCGGATACACAGGCGTAGAACTGCTGCGCCTGCTCGCCGCGCATCCTGCGGTAGAATTGTCCGTCATCACCTCGCGTGCCGAGACTGGCATCGCAGTGGCTGATTTCTTCCCGAACCTGCGGGGACATATCGATCTGGCGTTCACCGCCCCTGACAGCGCCGCACTGGCAGTATGTGATGTAGTCTTTTTTGCCACCCCCAATGGCATCGCCATGACCCAGGCACGTGAACTGCTGGCCGCAGGTGTGCGCGTGATCGACCTCGCTGCCGATTTCCGTCTCAGGGACGTCACCACCTGGCAACGCTGGTATGGCAGCACTGATGTTAAACATGCGTGCCCCGAACTGCTGCAAGAGGCCGTCTATGGCCTTCCCGAAGTCAACCGCGCAGCGCTTCGCACAGCGCGACTGGTGGCCAACCCCGGCTGCTATCCCACCGCCGTGCAGCTCGGCTTACTGCCGCTCGTCGAACAGGGCCTTGTGGATATCAAGCACCTCATTGCCAATGCCGCGTCCGGTATCAGTGGCGCGGGACGCAAGGCGGAAGTCGGCACCCTGTTCAGCGAACGGGCGGAACAATTTCGTGCCTATGCGGCGTCCGGCCACCGCCACCTGCCCGAAATCATGCAGGGTCTGGCGCAGGCGGCAGGGCAGGATGTTGGGCTGACCTTCGTGCCACATTACCTGCCCATCGTGCGTGGCATTCACGCCACGTTGTATGGTATCTTGAATGACAAGGGGCTGAATTTACAGGAAATTTACGAAAAACGTTACGCCAGCGAACCGTTTGTTGATGTCCTCCCGGCCGGTGCCCACCCTGAAACCCGCAGCGTGAAGGGCGCCAACACCTGCCGTCTGGCCGTGCATCGCCCGCAGGAGGGCGACACAGTAGTGGTGCTGTCCGTCATCGACAACCTCGTGAAGGGTGCGGCGGGCCAGGCCGTGCAAAACATGAATATTATGTTTAACCAGCATGAAACCACCGGGCTTAACGCCATCGCCCTGTTGCCTTGACAGCCGCCTGGCATAGGCGGACAATGAACCATAACGGCCTATCGGTGCCTGCGTGGCATTGAAGGTACATAACTGATTTTAATGGAGAATACCTATGGGCGCGATTGCAGTTGACATGCCTTCCCCGCTACTCTTCACCGACAATGCCGTAAACAAGGTGCGCGACCTCATTGTCGAAGAGGGCAACAACAATCTCAAGCTGCGCGTGTTTGTCTCGGGCGGCGGCTGTTCGGGTTTTCAATACGGCTTTACCTTTGACGAAAGTGTCAGTGACGATGACACCCTGGTTGAAAAAGGCGGCGTTACCCTGCTGATTGATCCCATGAGCTACCAATATCTGGTCGGTGCGGAAATCGACTATACCGAAGGTCTTGAGGGCGCCCAATTCGTTATCCGCAACCCTAATGCTACCACCACCTGTGGATGCGGCTCTTCGTTCTCCGTTTAGGTTGCGTATTGGCAGCAGGCTACCGACTCAAAACCGCATCCTTCTCGTTTGCATCCACTCCCCCTGTAGTGCTGCAACAGCTTCAGAGTTGTAGGCACAAGACTGATCTGAGCACGCCCCCAACCGCACTATGCCCCCGCCATTTAACCCACCATCAGCTGGGTTTCACAGCAAACGCATCCAGTGTGGCGACATACTGATGGTTAATGTAATACCTACTTGCTGTGTGTACACATGGCATATGCTGCTTGACTACGCAAAATATCACGAACAGACTTACCCCATCATTGCTCCATGGAATTTTCTGGCGCCACACAATGATGATGTGTAACCAGCTAATTCTGTTATTATTTATGGGTCTTTTCGGCGTACCTACAGTAAATGCCGACAGATTGCCGGACATTTCAAAGAGAAAAACATGAGTCCCTACATCTATTGGTTCTTGCTGTCTTTAGGGTTGGTGATGCTGGAGCTGGTAACCGGTACTTTTTATATGCTGGTATTGGCGCTGGCGTTGGGCGTGGGTGGTTTTGCAGCATTGCTCGGATGGAGTCAGTCTGTTCAATTTACGTTAAGTGCGGTGGCGGGTGCAATAGGTATCCTGTTGTTGCGTCGTTGGCGGCGCGGCAAGGCGGCCAGCGCGCCCAGTCTGAATCTGGACATTGGTCAGCCGGTGCAAAGTGTCAGTTGGCACCAGGATGGCGCTGTGCGGGCATTGTATCGTGGTGCGGAATGGGATGCCGAGCTGGAGTCCGCTGACACGCCACGCGAGGGGATATTTTATATCAAGGCCCTGCGTGGTTCCACTCTGGTTCTTACGCATCACAAACCAAACACCTGACCCGGAGAATTTTAATCATGGAAATTGCACTGTTTATTTTGATTGTTGTCGCGGTATTCGTGATTAAGGCGGTGAAGGTCGTGCCGCAGCAGAACTCCTGGGTTGTGGAGCGTTTGGGTCGGTTTCATGCGGCATTATTACCGGGCCTGAATATTGTTGTGCCGTTTGTGGATCGCGTCGCCTATCGTCATCTGCTGAAGGAAGTACCGCTGGATGTACCGAGTCAGGTTTGTATTACCAAAGACAACACCCAGTTGCAGGTGGATGGTGTATTGTACTTCCAGGTAACGGATCCGAAGCTGGCGTCTTATGGCACCAGTGATTATGTGATGGCTATTACACAGCTTGCCCAGACGACGTTACGTTCGGCCATCGGCAAGATGGAGCTCGATAAAACCTTCGAGGAACGAGAGCATATTAATACCGCCGTGGTTGCAGCGCTGGATGAAGCTGCATCGAGTTGGGGTGTGAAAGTGCTGCGTTACGAGATCAAGGACCTGACGCCGCCACGGGAAATTCTTCATGCCATGCAGGCGCAAATCACGGCCGAACGTGAAAAGCGCGCCTTGATTGCCGCTTCCGAAGGTCGCAAGCAGGAACAGATCAATATTGCGACGGGTGAGCGCGAAGCCTTTATTCAGCGTTCTGAGGGCGAAAAACAATCACAGATCAATATGGCGCAGGGTGAGGCCGAGGCCATCAAGGCAGTGGCTGAAGCAACCGCGGAAGCGATTCGCAAAGTGGCTGAAGCAATTGAATTACCGGGTGGCATAAATGCCGTGAATCTCAAGGTTGCGGAGAAATATGTGGGGGCATTTGCCAATGTCGCCAAGGAAGGTACTACCTTGATCCTGCCGAATAATCTGGCAGATATGGGTTCCATGATTGCTACGGCGATGACCGTCATCAAAGGGCAAAAATAGACCTCGTGTGCTGTGCAGGTTTGGCCCGGACAGAATGCCGCCCCGCTTTTTTTCTGGTATGCTATGTGCTTGATTAGCGACAAGGGTGTATCATGAGTGATTATCTGCCTGGGCTGGAGGGCGTTCCGGCGACCAAATCCAATATCTCCTTTATCGACGGCGAGCGCGGCATACTTGCCTATCGCGGTTATCCCATCGAAGCGCTGGCTGAGCACAGCACCTTTGAAGAAACAGCATTGCTGCTGCTGGATGGGCGCTTGCCTACCACGCAGGATCTGGCACAGTTCGACGATCAGTTACGCGCCAATCGCCGCGTCAAATATAATATTCGTGAAATGATGAAGCGCCTGCCGCCAGGTGGCCATCCCATGGAAATGCTGCAAACGGCGGTGGCCAGCCTGGGCATGTTTTATCCGGGCACGGAAGGTCTGACGGGGAGCGATGTGGGCCGTAATCTTGATTATGTGCATAGCATGACAGTGAAAATCATCGCGCGTATGGCGACCCTGGTGGCCATGTGGGAGCATATTCGTAATGGTTACGACCCTGTGCCACCACGTACCGACTTAACCTACACAGAAAATTTTCTGTACATGATGAGTGGCAAGGAGCCGGATCCGTTTCATGCCAGCATCATGGACACCTGTCTGGTGTTGCATGCCGAACATACCATCAATGCTTCAACCTTTGCGGCGTTGGTGGCAGGCTCCACGCTTGCCGCCCCCAATGGCGTTATTGCTTCAGCCATTGGCACACTTTCGGGTCCGTTGCATGGTGGAGCGAACCAGCGCGTTGTGGAAATGCTGCAGGACATCGGCACGCCGAAAAATGCCAAGGACTGGGTGGATAAACAACTTGCCGCCAAAGCCAAAATCTGGGGCATGGGTCATCGTGAATATAAAGTCAAGGATCCGCGTGCTGTTATTCTGCAAAAACTGGTGGAAAAACTTGCTGCCTACAAAGGTGGCAATGTCAGTGTGTTGTTTGAAACTGCGCTCAAGGTAGAAGAAGTGGCTACCGAACGCCTGGCCAGTAAAGGTGTGTATCCCAACGTGGATTTTTATTCCGGAGTGCTTTACGCCGAAATGGGTATTCCTGTTGATCAGTTCACTTCCATTTTTGCCATTTCACGTTGCGCAGGCTGGCTTGCCCATTGGCGCGAACAACTTGCAGATAATCGTATTTTCCGGCCAACACAGGTGTATATCGGTGAAGGCATTCGGGATTATGTGTTGCTGAGATCGCGTGGACAATAACGAAAAATAATCCATGAATAGCCGCGTACTTTTCGGTACTGTGTGGAATAACTGATTGTCCTGATTTGAAATTTTTCCAAAATTGAGCTATCTATAGTGACTCAAAGAGAATAAGAGTCCATAACCATGTCGCTCAATTTCAATGAATACAATACAGAATCCTTTTATGATGAACTGATTGAAGCCTCGGGTATTCCTCGTTCTGGTGCCAGGCTTCTCATAGAACACATCGAGTCCCTGCCTGAAGGGGATGTTCTCAG
>JAHFRW010000038.1 GCA_023266055.1 Gammaproteobacteria bacterium
CTGCACTCATCATCAGCACCATTCTCTTTTCTGGATGCTCAAGCATGGGGGGCGAGGTCAGAAAAGATGCCTCTCTCACGGATCAGACCGAGAAGCTGGAGAAAGCGGGAGCAAACTACGTCGGCCCCCAATACACTATCGGCATTATCACCCTGTTAAATAAAACCCCGTCCAAAGTCCTGGGAATAGATGAAGCTGCAACAGACATCCTCAGAACAACCCTCGAACAGGCGGGGCTGAAACCTATCATGCTCACCAAAGACGAACTCAAACAGCATGATAATATGATCGAACTGCAGCAGTCCGGCATCGTGAAAAAAGGGAAAAAAGATGCGGCGGAAGGTATGAACTCTATTGATTTCCGGGTTTCCGGCGCCATTACGTCCTATTCCGAACTGGAGGAAGGCACCGATATCCTGATCGGAAAAAGTAAAACGCAGATCGTGCGTGTTGGTGTGGACTATGCGCTGGTTGACATCACCACGGGGGAAAACGTGGCGGTTGGATCTGGACAGGGGGTATACAGCAAAAAAAACCAAACTGTACTCGGAATAGGGGGGAAATCATCTGCAGATAACAGCCTGCGTGACGGTGCATTGAGAGACGCCATGAGCAAAGCGGTGGAAGCCATGATTCTCAAACTGCAAACACGGCCTTTTACAAGCCATATTCTTCTTGTCGATGGCGGGTCGATTGTTTTCAAGGCGGGAACACGGTCCAAACTCGACTCAGGTGTCCGCTTCACGGTATACCGTCCTGGGGCGGACTTGATTGACCCAGAAACCGGCCGATCCTTAGGAAAGAGGGAAAAACGCGTGGGAGAAATTAAGCTCTCAAGCCATACAAATGAAAACCTTTCAGAAGGAAGTGTGGCCGAAGGTTCTGGCTTCATAAAGGGTGATATTTTAAGGCTCGTTAAATAGACTCCTTTACACTATTTGAATCCACACAAAACCGGCTGTTTGTCCATAAAGAACAGCCGGTTTTTATGGATAATAATCAAGGTAATATCTGATGTAACTCAGAGCCTGTTCATAGGCGCCCGCCAAGGAGAGCGGCGCGAAAGCGAGCGGTGGCGGGCAACCCCCGGATAGCCGAGGTTTCCCTGTGTTGTCGGAATGTGTGCGGTAGCACTCGTGTAGACAACATGGGGAAACAACGACAGGCGTAGCGGCATGGTGGGAGCGATGGCGTCCCGCGCCGTGGGGCGTCGTGGCGGACGCAGGCCTGTCCGGGCGCCGAAGGCATACTTGTCGCCGAGCGCAGTCATTTTGGGGACTGGGATGTCCCAAAATGGTTCACGAGCATGGTGACACACTTTTAAAAATAAAACCGGATTCTTCGGAGGTGCATGGTGAACAGGCAAAAATTTAAAATAGCATTATTGTTGATAGCAGTGACTTGGCTTGCAAGCTGTGTGGTTCCCCAAGCTTTCATTATCCCCTCCAACCCCTCCTCCAACCCCGTCAACCACCCCTCCAACCCTGCCAATCCCATCAAGCGTGTGACCATCAAGCGTGTGGCGATTCTTCCAATGTTGAACAACTCGAACGATGTCGATGCACCGACTCGCCTCAGAGAAGAATTTTTAAAGCGTTTGGGAAGATATCATTATGATATCCAGCCTCTAGCGAAAACCAATGAAACCCTGAATCACCAGATGGGCATCACCCTGGGCAAACAGTTCGATATGGCGACCCCCCAGGAAATCGGTAAAACATTGGGGGTGGATGGCCTGTTTTACGGTTATCTGCTCGATTTTGATGAGATCACTATCGGGCTTGCCAGCAGCAAGGTTCGCATGGGGTGGAAACTGGTGGACACAAAAACCGGCAAAATCATCTGGGGGCAAGGAGTCGCAGTCCAAAAAGTACAGTCTGCAACTTTAGGAGGTCTCGCT
The DNA here is from genome assembly GCA_023266055.1 of Gammaproteobacteria bacterium. Lineage (GTDB taxonomy): Bacteria > Pseudomonadota > Gammaproteobacteria > Ga007554. The sequence continues at coordinate 1,901 of JAHFRW010000038.1, forward strand.
GGATTAGTCTCTAACGAAGCCGAAAAAGTGAATGCCTTGCCCGGCTCCACAGATCCCATGAACGAAATGCCCGGATTAAACAAATGGATATCCATGGATGACCCGTCGGTTAGTCGTGTCGGAGATCGTGTGATCGTGAAGATCATACCAGGAAAAAGCTTTCAAAATGAAATCGATCTTGCTTACAACCACCTGTTTTCAGGCATGTTGACTGGTTCAGCAGTCAAATAACGGGGGCAAGTAATGTGGTGTTGGCACCCAATAATTTTTGAATAAATCAACTATAAGGAGCGATAAATGAATATGAATAAAACGCGGGGCTTCGGTTCTTTGCCTGCACTCATCATCAGTACCATTCTCTTTTCTGGATGCTCAAGCATGGGGGGCGAGGTCAGAAAAGATGCCTCTCTCACAGAAGGTTCTGGCTTCATAAAAGGTGATATTTTAAGGCTCGTTCAATAAGACTTTCCCATACCGGTTAAACCCGCACCAAGCAGGCTGTTTGTTCCTGAAAAAACAGCCTGCTTTTTTTATTTAAAAAATACAAGTCCGATGTTGTGAACATTGCTCTGCAACCTCGTATCACACATACCACGACTAACCACATAAACGGGCACGACGGAAAAACACCAAAACTCCCTCTGAAACACGATATGTGTATTTTATAATGGCGCGAAACCATCAAAAACTTACCTTGAACCGCATGCACTCCTGAAAGTAAACCCACCTCCATTTTCTGAAACGCTAAATCTTTATCATATCGCTCAGGCTTTCCTTTATCCGCTCTTCATGCTTTACTCGCTCTTTTAATTACATCGTGCGGGAACCCCCATGCCACAACTGTCGGATCCCAACACTTGGCTTGACCAGCATGGTGATGCACTGTTTCGTTACGCCCTGTTACGTGTCCGCAATACAACATTGGCGGAAGATCTGGTTCAGGAAACGCTGCTCGCCGCCCTGAAGGCACGTGCCCGCTATGCTGGTGAAGCATCGGAACGTACCTGGCTCACCGGCATTCTCAATCACAAGATTATTGATCATTTCCGCCAGGCCCACCGAGAACAACCCTTTGCAGACAGCCTGCCAGATGATGAGGACATCAGCAACGATCTGTTCAATGAACGTGGCCATTGGGCCAACCCACCTTCAGCCTGGGCAAATCCCGACCAGGCCTTTGAGCAACAAAAATTCTGGGAAGCCCTGGCGGAGTGTGTGGCGCGTCTGCCACCACGTTTGGCCGAATTATTTACCCTGCGTGAAATCAATGGTATGGAGACGGAAGAAATATGTAAGGTTTTGAATATTTCGACGACTAACAATGCATGGGTGATGCTGTCACGCGCACGTATGCAGTTACGGCAATGCCTTGAAATCAAATGGTTTGGACGGTAAACATGATAATGCCCTGCAAAAAAATAACGCATCTGGTTTCTGCCTCATTGGATCGACGCCTGTCACTCAATGAGCGGCTGGGGATATTTGTCCATTTTTTGATGTGTAAAAACTGTGCTCATTATGAAAAGCAAATGTTGTTTATCCGTGCTGCAAGCCACCGTATCGCTGACCACCGAGATGCGAATAATAATGCTCCACGCTTGTCACCCGAGGCGGTTATTCGCATAAAAAATCATATAAACCAGCATGATAAATTACATTAACCATATGATTTATTATGCCTTAACTGCGGACACCACATCATGACTCCTGGCATACTGATGATCTGCCTGCTGGTATTGCTACTGGCCTGGGCCAATGGCGCCAACGACATCTCCAAAGGCGTGGCTACTCTGGTAGGCAATGGCACGACCCACGCCAAGCGAGCCGTGTTATGGGGAACACTCTGGACCATGATGGGTGGGCTGGCAGCATTGCTCTGGGGTGCCGCGCTGATTAATGCCTTTACCACAGGGTTTCTCAATCCGAGTTTTATCGTTGATATGACATTTGTGACAGGTGTAACTCTGGGCGCCACTACATGGGTAATATTTGCGACCCGGGTGGGCTTGCCAGTATCCACCACCCATGCGCTTCTCGGAGGAATTGTCGGGGCGGCCTTGGCGAGCAGTGTGAACGCCACTAATGGAACCGGCAACCTGCAAACCAGCGCTGTTGCCAGCAAAGCCTTGCTGCCACTGCTGCTCAGCCCGCTGATTGCCATCGGATTATGCATGTTGCTGCTGCTTGCCATGCGTTATGTCGCCAAAAAAGTACCCGCCTGGTCACCCGGCTGCTGCCCACAGGAAGCATGGCAAAAAAATCCTTTTGTATGCGCCGTACCAAGAAGTGCAAGTGCCGTGAAAGGCAGGATGCCGGAACCACACCCTCGTAACCTCGTCACGGTTGAACGTGTGTGGACTGCGCTGCACTGGCTCAGCAGCGGCGCCACCAGTTTTGCGCGTGGGCTTAACGATGTACCCAAGATCGCGGCCTTTATGATTCTGGCGCTCACGCTCGCCCCCCCTGCATCACTTGCATTAACACAAACAACACCCTCCTGGTTACCCCAGGCCTGGCCGATTCTACTGGTCACACTGGTAATGGGTGCGGGCTGCCTATGGGGGGGATTCAAGGTACTGAACGTACTCGCACACCGTGTTACCCCGCTGGATGCCAGCAGCGGGCTGGTCGCGAACATGGGAACGTCAATGCTGGTATTGGCCGCCTCCCCTCTGGGCCTGCCGGTTTCGACAACCCACGTCAGCACTGGGGCGCTCATGGGCATACGCTGGACAGACCGCATTAAACCCAGTCAACATGACACATTAAAATTAATCCTGTTCGGCTGGGTAATAACATTACCCATTGCCGCCATTGTAGCCGCCACCAGCTCATTACTCATGCAGCAATTCTAGATCAAGGAATAATATGCACGCGACACTCCCCCTTCTACAGGAAACCGACTTTCCGCCGATTAAACGCGGCAAACTTACCACCTTGCAGGTCAACGTAGGATACCTATGTAATCAGTCGTGTCTGCATTGCCACGTCAATGCAGGCCCAACACGCACCGAAATCATGAGCCGCGAAAATATTGACAGCATCATTGCATTTCTGCACACCTCAGGCGTGACGACACTGGATATTACCGGGGGTGCGCCGGAATTAAATCCTCACTTTCGTGAGCTGGTGTGTGCCGCCCGCACATTAAACATTGATGTGATTGACCGTTGCAACCTCACCATTTTCGAACAACCGGGCCATGCCGACACCGCAGAATTTCTCGCCACCCAAGGCGTACATATCACTGCTTCACTGCCATGCTATCTTGAAGATAATGTAGAACAACAACGCGGCAAAGGCGTATTCGGCGCCAGTATCCGTGGTCTGCAAACGTTAAACGCACTGGGATACGCCAAACCTGGAGCGGGGTTGATGCTCAACCTTGTTTATAACCCACAAGGTCCATCACTACCGCCACCGCAACAAGCCCTGGAAGCGGATTATCGCAAGCATTTGCGAGAACATTATGATGTCGTGTTTAATCACTTGTACACCATCACCAACATGCCCATACAACGTTTCGGCAGTACATTGATTTCAAAAAACCAGTTTCACCCCTACATGGCGTTATTGCGTGGCGCTTATCAGGAATCGAATCTTGATGCCGTGATGTGCCGCTCGCTTATCAGCATTGACTGGCAGGGCTACGTCTATGATTGCGACTTTAATCAGATGCTTAACTTGCCACTGCGCATCAACGGCAAACCACGCACCCATATCACTGATCTCATGAATCTCGACATTACAGCCCGCCCCATCGTCGTCAAGGATCATTGTTATGGGTGTACCGCTGGGCAAGGCAGTAGCTGCGGTGGCGCGTTGACTGATTAATAATGCTCTCGCTGAAAATTTCAGACACTGTTAACACTCATCACAAAGGAAGCACCTATGAACGTCACACACGCCGTCATTGACCGATACTCGCAAGGTGCCAAAGAAGTGCAGCCTGCCTTATGCTGCCCAGTGGACTACGACACCTCATTACTGGCGCTGTTACCACAGGAAATTATTGAAAAGGATTATGGTTGCGGAGACCCATCACGTTATGTACGTGCTGGTGACACCGTACTTGATCTTGGCAGTGGCGCGGGAAAAATCTGTTATATGGCGGCACAGCTGGTGGGCGAGCATGGTCACGTTATCGGCGTAGACATGAACGACGATATGCTGACACTGGCACGTAAATATCAGCCTGAAATGGCCAAGAAAATTGACGGCCAACGCGTGCGTTTTGTCAAAGGGCATATCGAGGATCTGGCACTTGATATCACGGCGCTGGCGCGTTATCTGCAAGAATATCCAGTACACACGGCTACCGATCTGGCCGCACTCAACACCTGGCAAGAGCAACAACGCCGCGAGCGGCCCATGATCACCGATGCCTCGGTAGACCTGGTGATTTCCAACTGCGTATTAAACCTGGTGCGGGATACGGACAAACAAAAACTGGTCAACGAAATATTTCGCGTACTCAAACCTAGCGGACGCGTTGCCATTTCCGACATTATCAGCGATGAAATAGTGCCCGCCCACCTCAAGGCCAACGCTGACTTGTGGAGCGGCTGTATTTCTGGCGCCTTCCAGGAACAGGAATTTATCAAGGCCTTTATCGATGCCGGATTCGTTGCTGTATGCTACGACAAATGGGATGCGCAGCCGTGGCAGGTTGTTAATGGCATTGAATTTCGTTCAGCAACCCTCACCGCCACCAAAGGTGCCGGTACCACATGCATGGATGTTGGCCATGCCGTTATTTATCGCGGCCCCTTTGCCAGGGTTAATGATGATGAAGGGCACATATATTTGCGCGGTGAACGCATGGCGGTGTGTGAACGCACCTTCCGATTGCTCACGGAAGGTCCCTATAAAAATGATTTTATCGGCATCACGCCTGCCACACCTCGCCCTCCCATGGCTTGGTGTGCGCCTGCAGGCACCTTGCGCTCCGCCCAGGAAACCAAGGGTGGAGACTACAGTGGCACGGGATGCGATGCCCCTGGATGTTGTTGATTCACTTATAGTACAGTGCGATAGAAGTCGGAGTAATTAAATTTCTATCGCACTGTACCAACAGAAATCTTGCCTGTCCAGATTATCTAACGTGCCAGCATTGGGTATGTGAAAAATAAAAAATGCACCAGATTAACAATAAAATGGGTACCCACTGCTGCTTCAAGACCACCGCCCCACTTATATGCCAGACCATACCCGCAGCCAGCAAAAAACACCAGTACTGCATACCCAAGCCCGCCGCCGGCGTGAGCCAGTGAAAACATTATTGCCACCACCAATATAGCCCACCCGGCAGCATGATTTACTTTGCCGGTTAAATAAGCTGCCAGATTTTCCTGTAACAACCTGCGAAAAAATGCTTCTTCTGCAATAGCCGTAATAAACAGACTGGAAAACACCCACACACCAAGATAAGATGATAGCTTGGCATCAAATGTAAAAATACCCAATAACAAACCCAAGGGTATAATGCATGCCAGCGTCAGCATTGAGGCTCTCAGTGTTGCGCCCACCGTTTTCCGCCAACGGTCTTTGGTTCGCGCCACCTGAACGAGAAACAACACAAGCAGCGTACCCGCCAAAGCCTTGTCATATCCCAGCGCCAGTGTAAAAGGTATTGCCTGCGGACTCAGCAAGACATTAGAAACGATTGGAACGCGCTGAAACCCCGGAATAAGGTGCAGTGCCATGAGCAAACTAACAATAATGACGCCCGCCAGAAAAACGGAATGGCTTCTTCTGTGCTGACCATCACCTGTACTGGCAGTGAAATAACACAGCACCGCAAGCGCCGTTGCAGACACGACACCAATGCCCATCACCACGCCAGTATACAGCGCAGCCATGACAGAAACCGACAGTAAACCAAAGGCAACACTACGATAAGGTGTGTAGAGGGCCAGCATTGCTGCTGCCAGCATCACAAAAGAAATCATCTCTATCTGAGCTGTTATGTCCATGCCGTTACTGCATTTCCATGAATTTACAGCCAATGTGACAACCCGGGATGATCGGCTTTAACTTTATATGCGTCACGCGTTACAAGTAGAGGCTGCAATCACATGATGTTAATGCTCAACCAGGACCATCTCCAGTGCGGCCATCCAGTCTGGCAACATGATGCCAAAGGTCTGTGCCAACCGCGTATTGTCCAACACCGAATAGGCTGGACGGACGGCTGGCGTGGGGTATTCAGCACTGGGGATAGCCTGCAGTTGTGCAATTACCCCAGCCTCTCGGCTTAGAATCGCACCTGCAAAACCATGCCAGGAGGTGTGGCCGGTGCAGGTCATGTGGTAAACGCCACTATGTTGCCGAATGTAATCGGTCATATCCGCCACTCCCTGCCGCCGCGCCAATCCCTGGGCCACGATATGAGCCGTTGCTTCAGCCAGCAGACGGCACCAGGTAGGAGCACCGATTTGATCATCAACCACTTTCAACAACGGTTTCTCACGCGCCAAGCGCTGCATGGTCAATAAAAAATTTTTACCACGCTGCCCATATACCCATGCCGTACGAAAAATAAGATGGGGCACGTCTACCGCCTGAATGGCACGCTCACCGGCCAGTTTGGTGCTGCCATAAACACTTTGCGGATTCGGGGTATCATGTTCGATATAGGGCGTGGTTTTGCAGCCATCAAATACATAATCTGTAGAATAATGTATGAGTGCTGCGCCCAAACGCTGGGCTTCCTGTGCCAAAATCCCCGGCGCAGTGCCGTTAATCGCCAGCGCCAATGCAGGTTCGGCCTCCGCTTTATCTACGGCCGTGTACGCCGCCGGATTAACAATTAAATCCGGCTTTACGTCGTGGCAGATTTTTATGATGGCATCAGGGTTAGCCAGATCCATATCGGCCTGGTCCAATGCAATCACCTCACCCAAGGCAGACAAGGTACGTTGCAGCTCCCATCCTAACTGGCCATTTTTTCCCGTGAGCAGAATTTTCATGGGCAGGACTCTGTAAATACTTCGGCATTCCTGAAAGGTACACCCGCCGCATCTTTTGCTGCCAGGGCAGGTGCGCCCGTCAGCGGCCAGTCTATGGCAAGATCAGCATCATTCCAGAGCAGCGAGCGCTCATATTGTGGAGCATAAAAATCCGTGGTTTTATATAGAAATTCGGCATGCTCTGACAATACCAGAAAACCATGGGCAAACCCTCTGGGCACCCATAGCATGCGTTTGTTGGCAGCGGATAAGTGGACACCTACCCACTGGCCAAATGCAGGTGATGCCCGACGCATATCCACGGCGACATCGTACACCTCCCCCTCCACCACTCTGACCAGCTTCCCCTGTGGCTGCTGGATCTGGTAATGCAAGCCCCGCAACACATTTTTTGCCGAGCGCGAGTGGTTATCCTGCACGAAGTGTTCCGTGATGCCGGCCACCTCGGCCAGTTTTTTCTGATTATAGCTTTCATAGAAAAAACCACGGTCATCACCGAACACCTGAGGCTCGATAATCAATACATCCGGAATGGCTGTTTTTTGTATTTGCATAATAATTACGACTCACTAAAAATCAAAATTCAAAAAATCCGTTCTTTCAGCAGTCCCAGTAAATAGGCACCGTAGCCGTTTTTTGCCAGGGGTTGCGCCAATGCTTCCAGTTGGCTGGCGTTGATGTATCCCATGCGATATGCGATTTCTTCGGGGCAGGCAATTTTTAATCCCTGGCGCTTTTCAATGGTCTGAATAAACAACGAAGCTTCCAGTAATGATTCGTGTGTGCCTGTGTCGAGCCAGGCCATACCACGCCCCATAACCTGTACGTCCAGCAGACCCTGTTCGAGGTAGCAGCGATTGACATCGGTAATTTCCAGTTCGCCACGCGGTGAAGGTCGAATGGTTTGTGCAATGTCGATTACCTGATTATCGTAAAAATACAGGCCCGTGACGGCATAACGTGATTTCGGTACTGCAGGCTTTTCCACGATACTGAGGGCTTTACCGGCATCGTCAAATTCCACAACACCGTAACGCTCGGGATCCTGTACCGGGTAGGCAAATACCGTGGCGCCGGTCTTTTTTCTGGCAGCATTAAGCAATTGGGGTGACAGGTCATGACCGTAGAAAATATTGTCACCTAACACCAGGGCGCAGGGGCTGGCGCCAATAAATTCCCGACCAATAATAAATGCCTGGGCCAGACCCTCGGGGGAGGCCTGTATGGCATATGAAATATTGAGGCCCCACTGACTGCCATCACCCAGCAACTGCTCAAAACGCGGCGTATCCTGCGGTGTGGAAATTACCAGAATGTCGCGTATTCCTGCCAGCATCAATGTCGCCAGCGGGTAATAGATCATGGGCTTGTCATAGACCGGCAACAACTGCTTGGATACCGCCTGGGTTACCGGATATAAACGGGTGCCGGAACCACCGGCCAAGATAATGCCTTTCATAATGTCGCCTCGCCTGCGCTTCCTGCTGCGCTCTTGCTGCCTGCTCTATTAGCGTAATTTTGTGTCAACCAGTTCTGGTAATTACCACTTGCCACATTGTCTACCCATGTCATATTGTCCAGATACCAGCGTACGGTTTTACGGATACCGGTCTCGAAACTTTCCTGGGGTTTCCAGCCCAGCTCGCGTTCTATTTTACGGGCATCAATCGCGTAACGCCGATCATGACCCGGGCGATCCTTGACATAGGTGATAAGCGATGCGTGGGGTACATGAACACCATCATGATGATGCTCATCCAGAATGGTACACACGGTATGCACAACATCAAGATTGGTCTTTTCATTCCAGCCACCAATATTATATACCTCACCCGTCTTGCCTCTGGCCAACACCACTCGAATTGCCGCGCAATGATCACCTACATATAGCCAGTCGCGCACGTTCCTGCCGTCACCATAAATGGGTAATGGACGACCCCGGGTAGCATTGAGAATCATCAGCGCAATAAGTTTTTCCGGGAACTGATATGGCCCGTAATTATTGGAGCAATTGGTGGTTAAGGTGGGCAAGTCATAGGTATGGTGATAGGCACGCACCAGATGATCAGAAGCAGCCTTGGACGCTGAATAAGGGCTGTTGGGTGCATAGGGGGTCATCTCGGTAAACGGCGCATCCTGCTCGCCGAGCGAACCGTAAACTTCATCTGTCGATACATGCAAAAAACGAAAGGCGCTTTTTTCACTTCCCTCCAGAGCATCCCAGTAAGCGCGCACTTCTTCAAGCAGATTGAACGTGCCTACGACATTGGTCTGAACAAATTCACCGGGAACATGAATGGAACGATCCACATGGCTTTCCGCCGCAAAGTTCACCACCGCACGTGGCCGGTGCTCCGCAAGCAAACGCTGTACCAGTGCACGATCACCAATATCGCCTTGCACAAAAAGATGCCGGGATTCATTTTTGATGCCCGCCAGATTCTCCATGTTTCCGGCATAGGTCAATTTATCGAGATTGACCACTGAACCGGTCTCGTGAGTCATCCAGTCCAGCACAAAATTGGAACCAATAAAACCTGCACCGCCTGTGACTAAAATCACCCGCTACTCCTCGCAGTCATGTTACAAAATATTTTTTGAAATAATGCCAGCGCCTGGCACCCTGTCGATTTTAACCTAAAACAGCGTTTGAATGCGTGACACGAATGAGCGCGCGGCAAAAACCGCACGCGAAAAGCAAAACCACAGAGCAAAATCCGAACATGCGACAAAGATATGGACAGTACTACGGATAAGAACAGAATGCCCAGCAAGGAGGTCGGTCGATACACAAAAGGGTAAACCACATCACAGCAAATATCTGAAGCCATGAATGGTATCAAGCCGGGAATTCTCTCGTTCCAAAGGGATTTGGTCGGGGCGAGAGGATTTGAACCTCCGACCACCTGGACCCCATCCAGGTGCGCTACCAGGCTGCGCTACGCCCCGATTATAATGATGCCCCACACTTTTTAGAGAGAGATACTGGGGGGCTATGATACTGTATTGCGTGGCTGATAACAAACAATAAAGCGTAGAACAAGGCTATCAGGTTCGGAGAACGCGCAGCAGGTCTTCGAGTTCGTGGCGCATTTGCTGCACCATTTGCTGGCTGTGATTCACGTCATTTTTTACGTTTTCGCCGGATAATCGCTGGCGTGCGCCGCCAATCGTAAAGCCATGTTCATACAGCAGGTTACGGATCTGGCGCACCATGATGACATCCTGGCGCTGGTAGTAGCGCCGATTACCACGTCGCTTGAGGGGCTTGAGTTGCGGGAACTCCTGCTCCCAATAACGCAGTACGTGCGGTTTTACATCACACAATTCACTGACTTCGCCAATGCTGAAATAGCATTTGCCGGGGATGGCCGGCAGGTTGCCCTCTGCCTTGTTCTCCAGACCGTCTACATTATTACTGCTGACTTCCGGCATAGGCTTCTACCCGCGCTTTGAGCTTTTGCCCAGGATGAAATGTGACCACACGACGCGGAGAAATCGGAATTTCTTCACCTGTCTTGGGATTCCGTCCCGGGCGCTGTTTTTTATCGCGCAGGTTGAAATTACCAAAACCGGAAAGCTTAACCTGAGAACCGCTGGACAATGCGGAACGTACTTCATCAAAAAACAATTCGACCAGTTCCTTGGCCTCACGCTTGTTCAAACCGAGTTCTTCAAACAATTTTTCGGCCATTTCTGCTTTTGTCAACGCCATAATCAGTCTCTCAATTTAGCGCCAAGGTCTATCCTAAGCGTATTTACAACCTGCTCCATCAAGGCATTAATATCCTCATCTGTAAGGGTGCGTGAAGAATCCTGCCACGTCAAGCCCAAAGCAAGGCTTTTTCTTCCAGGATCAACACCCTTACCCCGATAAACATCAAACAGCTGTACTTCCTGCAATAATCCGCTCACCGCGCCAGTAATGCATTCGCGTACCGCGTGGGCTGACACTGCCTCGTCGACAATCAATGCAATATCACGACGAATCGCCGGGTATTTGGACAATTCAAGGAAATGCGGCAAGCGGGCTTGTCCTATCGCCGCCAGACTTAACTCAAACAGAAACGCACACCCGGTCAAACCCAGCTCACTTTCCAACGCGGGATGAATGGCGCCCAGCCAACCCACCACCTGCGGCTCTTCCTGCGTACTGTTATTTTGACGAATAACGCAAGCGGATTGGCCAGGGTGCAGTGCAGGATGTTGCGGAATATTTCGCGTTCCGCTCCCCCCAGACGTGAACATAAAGCCAACAGCATCTGCCGTCAATCCCAAAATGGCCTCAACATCGGCTTTTATGTCATAAAAATCGACCGGACGCACCGCCTCACCCCATTGTTCCGGGGCAAAGGGGCCACAAATTATACCAGAAATAACTTTTTCTTCTTTTATTTCATTTGCTTGAGAGATAAATCTCGCGCCCAACTCGAAGATTCGAACACGCCCCTGCTGACGGTTCTGATTATAGAGTAACGCCTGCATCAAACCTGGCCATAGACTGGTACGCATCACCGCCATTTCGGCAGAAATGGGGTTAGCCAGCGCCAGCGGCACGAGCGACGGATCAAAACGACGCTGCATGGCCGGGTCAACAAAGCTATAGGTAATGGCCTCCTGGTAACCACGGTCTACCAGCAGCTGGCGCAGCTTGCCGGCGCTCATCACCGCCTCTGCCTCTGGCTGCGCGGCAATCGCCAATGCACCCTGAGGTGGGCTGCTGGGTAATGCGGCATAACTCACTACACGCCCCACTTCCTCGATCAAATCCGCTTCCAGCGTGATATCAAAACGGAAACCGGGTGGCGTCACCTGCCAGCTATCGCCCGCCTCATTCTTTTCAGCAACCACCTGCATACCCAGACGAATCAGACTATCAACCACCTGTTCGTGCGCAATACTCACGCCCAGCAAACGCTTGATACGCGCCACACGTAACGTCACCGGTGGACGCTGCGGCAGATGCGCGTGCGATACCACTTCCGTCACGGGCCCGGCCTGACCACCCACCACTGCCAGCAATAACGCCGTCGCACGCTCCATGGCGCGGCGCGGTAACTGCGGGTCAACGCCGCGCTCAAAACGGTGCGATGAATCCGTATGCAATCCATAACGGCGCGCCTGACCAGTGACCGCAGCAGGCGAGAAGAATGCACTTTCCAGAAACAGTGTGGTGGTATCACTGGCCACATCACCCGTGGCATCACCAATAGCACTGTCCTTGCCGCCCATGATCCCGGCCATGGCCTGTGGCTGACGTGCATCGCAGATCAACAGTGTCCCTTCCTGCAGGGTGATGCGCTGTCCGTCGAGCAAATCAATCTGCTCACCTGCATCTGCATGACGCACCTGAATACCACCGCTGAGCTTTGCCAGATCAAACGCATGCATCGGCTGGCCCAGTTCCAGCAACACATAATTGGTCACATCCACCACGGCACTGATGCTGCGCACACCACTGCGACGCAGGCGTTCACGCATCCACAGCGGTGTTTCCGCACGCGGATTAATGCCCTTGATGACACGCCCCACATAACGCGGACACGCGGCAGGTGCGGCCACGATAATGGGAAAACTATCGGTAATCGTCGCGGCCACCTCCTGAATGGACGGCGCACTCACTGTCAGCCGATTCAACACGGCCACCTCACGCGCAATACCCGCCACGCTCAGGCAGTCGCCACGATTAGGCGTCAGACCCAACTCAAAAGTCACATCATTCAAATTCAGGTAATCACGTATATCGGCACCCATCGGCGCGTCGGCAGGCAGCACCATCAAACCCTCGGCGGTCTCGGCCAGACCCAATTCCCTGGCGGAACACAGCATGCCCAGCGATTCCACACCACGCAATTTAGCGCGCTTGATCTCCATGCCGCCGGGCAAAATGGCACCCACCAAGGCAGTAGGCACGCGCAAACCGGCACGCACATTTGTCGCGCCACACACGATACTCAAGGGAGATGACGCATTGCCAATGTTCACCTGACAGACACGCAGGCGCTCGGCATCAGGGTGAGGCACAACCTCCAGCACCTCACCCACCACAACACCCTTAAACGCAGGCGCGACCGGCGTAACCGCGTCCACTTCCAGCCCTGCCATTGTCACCTGATGTGATAACTCTGCGGTAGTCATGGCAGGGTTCACCCACTCACGCAACCAGTGTTCACTGAATTTCATGATGCTTTACCGTGTAGAAACATTAACTGCAATTCCATTATCATCTCGGCCACAGAGCGAAATCTTTATCAGTGCGGTGCAATGAACAGGATTTCTCCCGGCAACTGCTCCTGCGTTGCTCTACCTGCTACCAGCCATGGCGGTCGCCTGCGGTCGAAGTGACATATTAGCCAGCGACTCCCTAAGCAAACTGCCTGAGAAACCTCAAATCATTCTCAAAAAAAAGTCGCAAGTCATTGACTCCATAGCGCAACATAGTCAACCGCTCGACACCCATACCAAATGCAAAGCCCGTATAGCGCTCGTTATCAATATCCACGTTGGCAAACACCTGCGGGTGAATCATGCCGCACCCCAGCACCTCCAGCCAACCGGTCTGCTTGCACACCCGGCAGCCACCACCACCGCACATTACACACTGAATATCCACTTCTGCCGAAGGCTCGGTAAAAGGAAAATACGAAGGACGAAAACGCACTTTGAGATCACGCTCAAAAAAGGCGCGCAGGAAATCATCCAGCATACCTTTCAGATCCGCGAAACTGACATTCTCATCAATCATGAAACCTTCCACCTGATGAAACATCGGCGTATGCGTCAAATCCGAATCACAGCGATACACTCGCCCCGGCGCAATCACCCGCAACGGTGGCTGGCGATCTTTCATAACACGTATCTGCACAGGCGAGGTATGGGTACGCAACACGATATTGCTATTGGTCGCTCCCGGCACCCCACCTCCCGCGACACTCAGCCGTCCCTGGCTATTGAAATAGAACGTGTCGTGCATCGCCCGCGCCGGATGATGGGCGGGTATATTCAAGGCTTCGAAGTTGTAGTAATCGCTTTCCACCTCCGGGCCTTCCGCCACCTCAAAACCCATCTGCGCAAACAGCCGCTCGATGCGTTCCAGGGTGCGGGTAATCGGGTGCAAGCCACCCGTCACCTGACCACGACCCGGCAATGTCACGTCCAGTGACTCTGCCGCCAGCCGGGCACCCAGCACCGCCGCTTCCAATACCACACGCCGTGCTTCCAGCGCCGACTGCACGTTCTCCTTAGCGGCATTCACTGCCTGCCCGGCCTTGGGTCGCTCCGCCGGCGAGAGATTGCCCAATGTTTTCAGGTATTCCGTCAGCAGACCTTTTTTACCCAGATAGCGCACACGCACCTGATCAAGATCCGACAAGCTCTGCGCCTGCGCAATCTCGGTTTCAGCCTGTTGTATGATTTCGATTAACTGCACCAATCCTTCCTCATCGTCATGCGCACCCCAACTGCACGGGTTCCGGTACATCCTGCGATGCACATGGAAACATCGAGCAGGGGTATTACACCTGGACATCCTGTACCCGGCGCAGGATGCAAAAACAAAACAGGGGAAAGGCGGTTGGCCTTTCCCCTGTTCTTACAAAATGTACCTCGCCATAAAAAAAACAGCAAGGTACAGGTTAGCGTATCAGGCTGCCAGACCGACCTTGGCTTTTTCCGCCAACACGGCAAATGCCGGCTTGTCGAAAACAGCAATGTCAGCCAACACCTTGCGATCAATTTCAATTGAGGCCTTCATCAAACCATTGATCATGCGACTGTAGGATAAGCCACATTCACGCGCAGCGGCGTTGATGCGGGTGATCCACAATGCACGGAACTGACGCTTTTTCTGGCGACGATCACGGTATGCATATTGACCGGCCTTGATGACGCTCTGGGTTGCAACGCGAAACACATTATTTCGTGCGCCACGGTGGCCCTTGGCCTGATCTATAACTTTTTTATGTCTGGCGCGCGCAGTGACGCCACGTTTTACTCTTGGCATAGCTTAGCTCCTCGTTCCTTAACTGTACGGCAGCAAGCGGGTTAAGCCTGCCACATCAGATTTATCCACCATGCTACCCGGACGCAGCTGACGCTTGCGCTTGGTGCTTTTCTTGGTGAGAATATGGTTACGGAACGACTGCTTGTGCTTAAAGCCGCCTGATGCCGTGCGTTTAAAACGCTTCGCGGCACCGCTGTTGGTTTTCATCTTGGGCATTTCAAAAACTCCGCATTTATAAATCACGCAAACGGATACCCCACCCCTTCATAACCACAAAGGTGAGCGCCATCCGCAACTATTTTTTGGGGGACAGTACCATCACTAACTGACGGCCTTCCATTTTCGGGTGTTGTTCTACAATACCGTACTCCACCAGGTCGGTTTCAAGGCGCTGTACCACCTTCATGCCCAATTCCTGATGCATCAACTCACGACCACGGAACCGTATGGTTACCTTGGCCTTGTCCCCTTCTGTCAGGAAACGTATCAGGTTGCGTAGTTTTACCTGATAATCCCCTTCGTCCGTCCCTGGGCGAAACTTGATCTCCTTAACCTGGATCTGCTTCTGTTTTTTCTTGGCCGCATGCCGCTTCTTGCCTTCCTCGAACAGATATTTCCCATAATCCATCACCCGGCACACGGGCGGCGTAGCATTGGGCACAATTTCCACCAGATCCAGCTCGGCATCCAAAGCCGCCTGCTGCGCCACTCGAATCGGCACAACCCCCAGCATTTCTCCCTCGGCCCCAATCAAACGAACCTGGGCTACCCGTATCTCTTCGTTGAGGCGAACTTCTTTTTCAGCGGCGATACTCTAACCCTCCAAAACAGTAAGACCGCGGCTTGCGATATCGGCATTTAAATGACCCACAAAGGCTTCCAATGGCATGGAGCCCAGGTCTTTGCCGTTACGCGCGCGCGCGGCCAGCGTACGATCAGTCATTTCTCGATCTCCTATCACAAGGAGATACGGCACACGCTGTAATGTGTGCTCACGAATTTTAAAGCCTATCTTCTCATTTCTCAAGTCCGATTTGACCCTAAACCCCAGTTTTTTCAAGGATTCGGCAATTTCCTGAGCATAATCGGCCTGTTTGTCGGTAATATTCATCACCACTGCCTGTATCGGCGCCAGCCATACCGGGAACATGCCCGAGTGATGCTCAATTAAAATCCCGATAAATCGCTCCAGCGAACCCAAAATAGCCCGGTGCAGCATTACCGGCACCTGCCGGGCACTGTCTTCACCAATATAGGAGGCGTCCAGACGTTCCGGCAGGGCAAAGTCGAGCTGAATGGTGCCACATTGCCAGACCCGGCCAATGGAATCCTTCAGGGAAAATTCGATTTTCGGGCCGTAAAACGCGCCTTCGCCCGGCTGCAAATCCCACTGCAGGCCTTTGCTGTTAAGCGCCTGTTCCAGGGCGTGTTCAGCCTTGTCCCATAATTCATCCGCACCCACGCGCTTTTCGGGACGGGTGGAGAGCTTGACCAGCACCTCATTAAAACCAAAGTCGGCATAGACCTTGTGCACCAGATCAATAAATGCTGACACTTCATTCTGAATCTGCGCATGGGTACAAAAAATGTGGGCGTCATCCTGGGTAAACGCACGCACGCGCATGATGCCATGCAGTGATCCAGAAGGTTCGTTGCGATGACACGAGCCAAATTCAGCGAGTCGCAACGGCAACTCACGATAGCTCTTCAACCCTTGGTTGAATACCTGAACATGCCCCGGACAGTTCATTGGCTTGACGGCAAAGTCACGCGCCTCGGATGCGGTGGTGAACATGTTTTCGCGATAATTTTCCCAGTGCCCGGATCGCTCCCACAAGCTACGGTCCAGCACCTGTGGGGTACGGATTTCCTGATAGCCATTGTCGCGAAATACACCGCGCATGTATTGCTCGACCACTTGCCAGACAGCCCAACCGTTGGGATGCCAAAAGACCATACCCGGTGCATCTTCCTGCGTATGAAACAGGTCTTGATGCTTGCCAATTTTACGGTGATCACGTTTTTCGGCTTCTTCGAGCCGGTGCAGGTAAGCATCCAGCGCTTTCTTATCCGTCCAGGCGGTACCATAAATGCGTTGCAACATTTCATTTTTGGAATCGCCGCGCCAGTAGGCCCCGGCCACTTTCATCAATTTGAATGCCTTGATCTTGCCAGTAGAAGGTACATGTGGACCACGGCACAGATCAGTAAATTCACCTTGGCTGTACAGTGACAAATCCTCGTGAGCAGGAATGGCTTCGATAATTTTGGCTTTGTACTCTTCACCCAGCGCACGAAAGAAATCTACGGCAGCATCGCGCGGCATCACCGTGCGCGTTACGGGCAAATCCTGGGTCGCCAGTGCCTGCATTTTAGACTCAATGGCCTGCAGGTCTTCTGGGGTAAATGGGCGCTTGTAAGCAAAATCATAATAGAAACCGTCTTCGATCACCGGGCCGATGGTCACTTGGGCGTCGGGAAACAGTTCCTTAACCGCGTGCGCCAGCAGATGGGCGCATGAGTGACGAACAACCTCAAGACCCTCCGGAGTCTTCTCGGTAACAATGGCAAGCTGCGCGTCACTCTCAATAACAAACGAGGTATCTACCAGCACGCCATTCACCCGCCCCGCCAGGGCAGCCTTGGCTAAACCGGCACCAATATTGGCCGCCACGTCACGCACGGTAATAGGCTGCTCAAAGCTGCGCTGACTGCCGTCTGGAAGAGTTACGATGGGCATGGATAGTGTGTTTTATAGAGTGGATCTGGTAGGCGCGATTGGACTCGAACCAACGACCCCCACCATGTCAAGGTGGTGCTCTAACCAGCTGAGCTACGCGCCTGTAATTAAATCAGGAGCGGCAAAATACCACAATTGGCGACTGGAAACAAGTTTTGCCAGCAATTTCATCACCCAAAACACTTATTTTGGCAGGCATTGCCCGACTTTTAGCTTCCGTTCCAGTCCTGCATTTTCCTGCCCCCTGTCACCTCACGAAACTCCTCGGGGGAGATAACCCACAGCCGCCCCGGCCCCATGCAGTGTACGCCGCCGTACAGACATACTCTCAATAGCCCCTTTAAGGTGTAGACCTACACAAAGGATTGCTAACCAGCATTAATCCGCCCTGACAGGCTCTAGCCCTTGGGCTATTCGCAAGGAGAACAATATTGATTTTGTGCACGATGCCTTTGGTCATCTTAAAGCGATCGCTTTTGACAAAGGCGGTCAGGGGATTTTGAAAACAGCGCATATCAGACAAGATGCAGGTGTGGTGGATGTTAATAACGAGGATGCGTTTATTACGGCCGCAAAAACGCGCCAATGGGAGCGGTAAAAATCAGCTCGTATATTGGCATAGCTGCCTGGGTAATTCAAAGATTCTAAAGTGTGTCGCCGTGCTCGCGAACCATTTGGGGACATCCCCAACCCCTCAAAATGACTGCGCTCGGCGACACACTTTACCGCGCAGACTCCGACAAAACAGGGAAACCTCGACTATCCTGGGCTTGCCCGCCACCGCTTGCTTCCGCATTGCTCTCCCTGGCGGGTGCCTGGGTGCAGGACATTACCGCGCAAAAAACCACGTGTCTTTCCATGCATCGTAACACCCTACCCCACTTTTGAATCGGGCAACCCCAATTCCCTCTGACGCCAATGCTGAATCTCATCGCGGATACGACCGGCCTCTTCGAATTCGAGGTCACGGGCATGTTTATACATCTGTTGTTCAAGTTTTTTGATTTTTTGCAGAATTTTTTCGGGTGACAGGGCAGCGTATTCAGCGGCATCTTCCGTGACCTTGAGGTGTTTTTTATGGGCAACGCCACCTGCGCCCACATATCCACCGTCCATGATATCGGCCACGCTTTTTTGTACTCCACGCGGGATAATGCCATGCATTTCATTATGGGCAACTTGCTTGACTCGACGGCGGGTGGTTTCGTCAATGGCGCGCTGCATGGAGCCGGTGATTTTGCCGGCGTAGAGAATGGCTCTACCCTCCAGGTTGCGCGCAGCACGGCCAATGGTCTGAATGAGTGAGCGCTCGGAACGCAGGAAACCTTCCTTGTCGGCATCAAGAATCGCCACCAGTGACACTTCGGGGATATCCAACCCCTCACGCAGCAGATTGATACCGACCAACACATCAAATTTACCCAGGCGCAGGTCACGGATGATTTCGACGCGTTCTACGGTATCGATATCCGAATGCAGGTAGCGTACGCGCACACCATGATCGGCAAGGTAATCGGTGAGATCTTCTGCCATGCGTTTGGTGAGCGTGGTCACCAATACACGCTCGCCAATCTGCGCACGTTTTTTGGCTTCAGACATCAGGTCGTCCACTTGCGTGTCTACTGGACGAATTTCAATTTCCGGGTCGATCAAACCCGTAGGCCGCACCACTTGTTCCACTACGGCACCGGAAGAATGTTCCAGCTCATAGGGGCCGGGAGTCGCAGAGACGTATATGATTTGCGGTGAGATACGATTAAATTCCTCAAAACGCAGCGGCCGGTTGTCGAGCGCGGAAGGCAGGCGAAAGCCGTAATTGACGAGGGTTTCCTTGCGTGAACGGTCGCCTTTATACATGGCGCCCAGTTGCGGAATGGTCACGTGGCTTTCGTCGATCACCAGCAAGGCGTCATTCGGCAGGTAATCAAACAGCGTCGGTGGCGGGTCACCCGCATTGCGGCCTGACAGATAGCGTGAATAATTTTCAATGCCGGAACAATAGCCCAGCTCCATTATCATTTCAATGTCAAAGCGCGTACGTTGCTCAAGACGCTGGGCCTCTACCAGTTTGTTCGTGGCATACAGGTGTTCGAGACGTTCCCGCAGCTCGTCCTTGATCTGATCAATCGCATCCAGCAGGGTCTGGCGCGGCGTAACGTAATGGCTCTTGGGAAACACGGTGACGCGTGGCACGCGGCGCAGAATTTCGCCGGTGAGTGGATCAAACCATGCCAATGTTTCGATTTCGTCATCAAACAGCTCAATACGCAACGCCTCGCGATCAGATTCCGCCGGGAAGATGTCGATCATTTCGCCACGTACGCGATAGGTAGCCCGGCGCAACTCGACATCGTTACGTGTGTATTGCAGCTCGGCGAGACGATGCAGAATGTCGCGCTGATTGACGATGTCGCCTCGCACCAGATGCAGCACCATGCTCAGATAGGCTTGCGGATCACCCAAGCCATAAATGGCGGAGACGGTGGCGACAATAATGGCGTCAGGGCGCTCCAGCAATGCCTTGGTGGCAGACAGACGCATTTGTTCGATGTGTTCGTTGATCGAGGAATCTTTTTCGATATAGGTGTCTGAAGACGGAACATAGGCTTCAGGCTGATAATAGTCATAATAAGAAACGAAATATTCCACGGCATTATGCGGGAAAAAATCCCGCATTTCGCCATATAACTGGGCCGCCAGAGTCTTGTTCGGTGCCAGAATCAGGGTTGGACGCTGCAGTGTCTGAATGACGTTGGCGATGGTAAAGGTTTTACCCGACCCCGTTACTCCGAACAACGTCTGGTGCACCAACCCAGACTCCAGGCCTTCTGTCAAGGCGCGAATAGCCTGCGGCTGGTCACCGGCAGGCTCAAAAGGCGCATCAATCTGAAATGTTTTACTCTGTTTGGTCATGGGAGGTTCTGTCACGGGGATTCTACTGGGACCATTAATGCAGTATTATAACAGGCTGTTGAAAAACTGTAGGGTATACCCACACATTACTCGTGTTTTGGCCGGGGCTGATGATGGGATGCCTGTATTTCCACTTTTGAGATGACAGGCTTGAACATACCACTTTCTGACCGCGTACAACGCATTAAACCCTCGCCTACCCTGGCTGTCACGGCCAAAGCCGCACAACTCAAGCGGGAAGGACGTGACATTATCGGCCTGGGCGCCGGCGAGCCCGACTTTGATACCCCCGCGCATATCAGGCAGGCTGCCATTACGGCGATCAATAACGGCTTTACCAAGTATACCGCTGTGGACGGCATTCCTGGTCTCAAACAAGCCATTATCGCCAAATTCGCCCGCGACAACAGCTTAAGGTATACCCCTGATCAGGTACTGGTCTCGTGCGGTGGCAAGCAGAGTTTCTATAATCTGGCCCAGGCCCTGTGCAACGCCGGTGATGAGGTCATCATCCCCGCACCGTACTGGGTGTCGTATCCCGACATGGTGCTGCTGGCGGATGCCCAGCCCGTGATCATTTACGCCGGCATTGAGCAAGGCTTCAAAATTACCCCGGCACAATTACGCGCCGCGATTACACCACGTACCCGCATGCTGGTTATCAATAGCCCTTCGAACCCCACGGGCGTCACCTATACGCATGCGGAACTGGCGGCTCTGGGCGCCGTGTTGCGTGACTACCCGCACATTCTGATCGCCAATGATGACATGTATGAACACATTGTGTGGAGCGATACCCCGTTTTGTAACATTCTCAATGCCTGCCCCGATCTGTATGACCGCACCATCATGCTCAACGGTGTTTCCAAGGCCTATGCCATGACCGGTTGGCGCATCGGCTATGCCGCCGGGCCGGCACCGCTCATTGAAGCCATGACCAACATTCAGTCTCAAAGCACCTCAAACCCCGCGTCTATTTCGCAAATCGCTGCTCAAACGGCACTGGAAGGTGATCAGACCTGCATTCAAACCATGCTCAAGGCCTTCAAGGAACGTCACGATTATGTGGTGGCCGAATTGAATACCATTCGCGGCGTCAAGTGCCTGCCTTCGCAAGGTGCGTTTTATGCCTTCCCGTGCATGCAGGAAGTCATTGATTCCATGGATGGGATCCGCAACGATGTAGAACTGGCCGAATGCCTGTTGAATGAAACCGGCGTCGCTCTGGTGCCCGGCTCGGCATTTGGTGCAGAGGGCTATATGCGCCTTTCGTTTGCCACCCACATGGACAATTTGCGTGAAGCATTGTGCAGAATCAAGGGGTTTATTAACCAGTAACCCCAACGACTCCTCTCGTCCCCCTGAGCGACATGGTTTCACCGGGGGAGGGGGAGCCAGATCCATCACCCGATCTGTTATAAGCGCCGTTATAAACAGCCACAACGACGCTTGCTTTTTACACAACGCCCCATGATAATCAGAGTTCGGTTATTAACCAGAACAAGACCTCATGCGCCTGCACCCACCGTCATTATCAGCCATCCACTCCCCGGGGTTTACGCTCATTGAGATGCTGACAGTGCTAAGCATTGTCGCGATTCTTGCGGTAGCGGGCATCCCTGCCCTGCACAATTTTTTAATGGATATGCGCATGGCCACACGCGTGAATGAGTTTGTGTCACATCTGCATCTGGCACGCAGCGCAGCGATACATCGTCAACAACGCATCGCACTGTGTCCCAGCAACGATCAACTCAACTGCGCCACGACTCCGCAATGGGAACACGGCTGGATAATTTTTGTGGACACCAATGGCAACAGAATTCATGACCCAAACGAAGACATTTTACGGGTACAGAACAAGCAACATCCGTCCTCTACCATTAAATCAGGCTCACACTTCCCCATCGTGTTTCAACCGAAAGGAACCTCGGGCGGCACCAATGGCACCATTACTTTTTGTGATACGCGTGGCGCCAGCAAAGCCCGTGCCGTCGTGTTATCCAACGGTGGCCGCGTACGCATGGCCTCCAGGCAACCCTCTACTGGACAGGCCTTAAGCTGCGTTTAATGGAACTTACCAGGAACACAATAACGATTTCATCTGATCAGGGAAAACACTACCCTGCTTTCTGCACTGCCTGCGCATCAACGCTCACATCAAGAAATGCCTTAACCTGATCCTTGTGGCGCAAGGCATCCTCATAGCCCAGGGCCATCAATTCACGGCAATAGCTTTTTTCAAACAACAAATAACTTACCAGATTGGCACCATCACGATTGTAGGCACCGATACCACGCAACAAATAGCGCACCGGTCGAGGCAACGAAAAGGCATGACGTTCAGCAATTTTAGCAATATCCGTACTCGGGGAAATTGACATGACATCAACCTGACGCAATGTCATGCCACCGTCTTTCAGATACTGGGGAGGAATGGTTTTAAGTGTATTATTGATACGCTGCAAGCGCTCCATATCCACTTCCAGACTATCGAGAAAAATACTGTTTAATACATGCCCGGCAATCTGCGCCAGCGAAGGATAGTCCTCGGCTTCCACCTTGACACGCGGAGGTTGATCTTCGGCATCGTGACGCGCACCAATCACCAATATGCGATCGGCCCCCAGATGCAACGCCGCACTGAGGGGAGCCACCTGACGCATCGAACCATCACCAAAATATTCACGATTGATTCTGATGGCCGAAAAGATAAAGGGAATCGCTGATGACGCCATTAAATGATCCACCGTGATGGGCGCCGCACAGCCAATACGTCGCGCCCGTTTCCAGGGTGCCAGGGAGCTTACCCCCTGAAAGAACGTGACTGACTGTGCCGACGTATACCCCGATGCGGTAACACTAAAGGCATGCAGCGCCCCCGCATCAATGGATTCCTGGATTTTATCGCAGGGCAAATATTTCTGTAGCAATGCATAAAGCGGACTACGATCCAGCAACGCCCGCGGATTACGTTTCCCCATTCCCCCCAGCAGTAGTGCCATCAACCAACGCGCACCACTGCTTGCAATCCCCCTGACATCTGAACGGAATACCTGTTGCACCTGGAAGTTCGACCAGATCATACCCAGTCGTCGTACACCTTCCTGAAAACGGGTCGCATAAATAGCCAATGCCGCGCCATTAATCGCGCCCGCCGAGGTACCGCAAATAACAGGAAAAGGGTTAGGTGCATCTTCAGGCAACATTTCAGCAATCGCCTTGAGCACCCCCACCTGATAGGCGGCGCGAGCCCCCCCACCCGACATGACCAGGGCAACTTTCGGCAGGCACGGCGGCATGGATGCGGGAGACAAGTCAACGTAAGAAGCGGCTGCCGAGGATATATCCGTGAGGTGGTGGGCGGGTCCCCCCGGCATCCTGCCTCCCTTGACACTAGCACATCCCTGCACGTCGCATGCATGTGTAGAAACCGCAGCGGGGTCAGAAGAAACAGGAACTACCGATTCATTAGCCATAACTTATATATCGGCAGGGACTACCCTTTTATATATGGTAAGTGGCTCTTAAACCCGTATATTTTTCCGACCCTACACCTGGCGTGATCCACCCGCAGTACAAGATTAATATAAAAAGTACCCGGGTACGAAAACCCCGGTTAATTTTAGACCTCATCTAAATGTAGAATATTAATCCAGGCACGATCAACACACTTTGAACAGGAAGAAACCCTATGAAAAACATTACCCCCAATATCTTACTATCATGGGAAGCACCCTACTTTCTTTTTGGAACTGTAGTGGTCAAGTATTTTCGGACACATCAATAAGTTTTTATGCTGCCGATTCCATTTCGTAAATCATCGGTGGCAGATTACCTAAGGTAGAATGCAGCCGCACGCAATTGTAAAAT